>JADGRP010000128.1 GCA_017880805.1 Burkholderiales bacterium | reverse complement strand
GGCCGGCGAGGATTGGGCAAACGTCTGTTGGCAATGCATTTCGCGCGCGCCTTGCTCTGCGAGGCGCCGCTCGACAGCGGAGAGGCTTGCGGCGTGTGCCTGAGTTGCGGCTATGTCGGGCAGGGAACACATCCGGACTTGCAGATTCTTGAGCCGGTGACCTACGACGACGAAGGAAACCCGACGCCGGTCGACGTCATCAACGTCGAGCGCGTGCGCGAATTGATCGCATTCAGCCAGTTGTCGCCGCATCGCCAACGCGCCAAGGTAGGATTGATCGCGCCCGCGGACGCGATGAATGCGGCCGCGGCGAACGCTTTGCTCAAAACGCTCGAGGAGCCGCCCGCGGGAACATTCCTTCTGCTGGTGAGCCATCAGCCGGCGCGCCTGCCGCCGACCATCGTCAGTCGTTGCCGGCGGCTTCCCGCGCCAGAACCCGATCGCGCCGCCGCCGCGGCGTGGCTGGCGCAGAACACCAGCGGTAACGCCGATCCCGATCTGGTGCTCGCTCAAGCCGGTGGCGCGCCGCTGTTCGCGCTGGCGCTGGCCGACGCTGACATACAACGCGAGCGCGATCATCTCCTGGTGCAACTGGCTCAACCGGAGCGGCTGTCACCGCTGGCGTTTGGCGCGCGCCTCGACAGTGCACCGAAGGACGAACGCAAGACTCAGCTCGCCAACTCGGTGTATTGGCTGTTGGCTTGGACCGCAGACCTAGCATCAGTGGCGGCGGGAGGGGCGCCTTCCTTCAACCCCGATCACCGGGACGCACTGACGCGGCTCGCCGGCCGGGTGGCACTGGTGCCTCTGTTCCGCTATTATCGAACGTTGTTGCGACAGCGTGCGCTGCTCTTGCATCCGCTGCAGCCGCGATGGGTCGCCGAAGCGCTGTTGATCGAATACCGCAAGTTGTTCGCCAGAGGTCAAGTGAACTAGCATGGCAACGGATCGCTCCAACGGAAGCACCGGCCCGGCCACGATCTCCCGGCCAGGCGTACTTTCGCTCAACATTCGGGAAAAGGCCGCGCTGTACGCGGCTTACATGCCTTTCCTCAAAGGCGGCGGCATCTTCATTCCCACCAATCGCGTCTATCAGCTCGGCGAGGAAGTATTCATGCTGCTGTCGCTGATGGACGATCCGCAGCGAATAGCGGTTCAGGGCAAGGTGGTGTGGGTGACGCCCGAAGGAGTCCAGGGTAACCGCACGCAAGGCATCGGCGTGCAGTTCACCCACGACGAAACCGGTGCCTCCGCCCGGGCTACGATCGAAAAGATCCTCGCGGAATCGCTCGCATCGAACCGCCCGACTCACACCATGTAGCGTTGGGACTGTAGCGGTGAGACGCGCTGCCGGCGGTTATCATGCTCGGCGCGCGGTCATCAGAGCAGATGTCGAAGCACGTGCCGCATGACATGCCGTCGATGATCGTTTCCTGACCTTCCCTTCTTGCGCCGTGTTCGTCGATTCCCACTGTCACGTCAATTTTCCCGAGCTCGCGGACAAGCTTCCCGACGTACTCGAGGCGATGATCCGCAACCGCGTGACGCACGCGCTTTGCATTGGCGTCAATCTGCCGGAGCTGCCCGGCGTGCTTCAGCTCGCGGCCGATCATCCGAACATCTATGCCAGCGTCGGCGTTCATCCGGACTATGAGGACACGCCTGAGCCGTCGATCGATACCCTGACGGCGCTCTCCCGGCGCGACAAGGTGGTGGCGATCGGTGAGACGGGATTGGATTACTTTCGAGTCACGGGCGACCTGGAATGGCAGCGTGCGCGCTTCCGAACCCACATTCGCGCGGCACGCGAATGCGGCAAGCCGCTTGTGATTCATACTCGCTCCGCTGCGGCCGACACGCTCGCGATCATGCGCGAGGAACGGGCCGCGGAGGCGGGGGGCGTGATGCACTGTTTCACCGAAAGCTGGGACGTAGCACTTGGCGCGCTCGATCTCGGGTTTCACATTTCCTTTTCCGGCATTGTCACGTTTAAGAATGCGTTGGAGCTCAAGGACGTCGCCCGGCGAGTACCGCTCGACCGCATGCTGATCGAGACCGATTCGCCGTACCTCGCGCCGGTGCCTTTTCGCGGCAAGCAGAACGAGCCCGCATACGTTCGATACGTCGCCGAAGAAATCGCCCGCCTTCGCGACATTCCGGTGGAAGAGGTCGCCGCAGCAACGTCTGCCAACTTCTTTCGTTTGTTCGGTGTCTCGGCCAATGCTCATTGAACGATTGCCGCGGCGCGGCAGCCTCGTCTTGCTGGCGGCGCTGTACTTTTGTGCCGCGCCGGCGGCGCTGCAAGCCCAGGCCCTTTTCGAGCGCTTCAACATGGCCGTGGCAACCGATCGCGCCGACGAAGTCGCGGCGCTGCTGGCGCGCGGCATGGATCCGAACACCGTGGACCCGAACGGTGACCCGGCGCTGCTGGTTGCGGCGCGTTCGGGATTCGAGCCGACGCTCGACACGCTTTTGCGCGCCGGCGCCAAGGTCAATGCGCGAAATCGCTTTGGCGACAGCGCGATCATGGCCGCGGCGATCGGCGGGCACTTAGGCGTCGTCAAGAAGCTGTTCACTCGCGGCGCGGAGATCAACGCCAGCGGGTGGACGCCGCTCATCTACGCCGCAACCGGCGGACACGACGAGGTCGTGCGTTATCTTCTCGAGGCGGGCGCCAACGTCGATGCCGAAGGACCGAACGGGAT
This sequence comes from Burkholderiales bacterium, assembly GCA_017880805.1. GTDB lineage: Bacteria > Pseudomonadota > Gammaproteobacteria > Burkholderiales > Casimicrobiaceae > PALSA-1003. The sequence continues at coordinate 1,745 of JADGRP010000128.1, read as the reverse complement.
TACCGCCTTGATGATGGCGGTCCGCGGTGGACACGCGGATACGGTCTCACTGCTGCTTGCCAAAGGCGCGAACGCCAACCACCGGAACGAAAGCGGTGCGTCAGCGTTGGCGTGGGCGCAACGCGGTGGATTCGACGCTATCGAAAAGGAGCTGCGCGGGCGCGGTGCCCGGCAATAGTCGCCCGATGCCGACGAGCCGTTGCCGCAAAGCAACGGCAGACTGGTCAGGGCAGCAATTCCTCAGGTAACAAACTGGGTATCGCGGCGCTGTCGTCGCCGGATGATCTAAAGTCGGGCTGAGCGTCGATTTGCGCCGTCCCGGCCTGGGCCGTAGGTATCAAATCGGGGAGCGCTCCAACCAGGCGACGGGCGCCGTCGAAGCGCTTTTGCCAATAGCCTTTGGAAAGCGTGACGATCTCGACCTCTCCGCCTTTCCGCGGCGCATGGATAAACCGATCCTCGCCAAGGTAAATGCCAACGTGGGAAAACTGCAATTGGCGGGTATTGAAAAAGACCAGATCACCCGGCATGAGATCAGTCACCGGGACTTTTTCTCCGAGGCGGGAGAGTTCCTGAGACGTGCGCGGCAAGGTCACGCCGGTCACCTGCTGGAATACATAGCGCACCAATCCGCTGCAGTCGAGTCCCCGCTCCGGAGTCGTACCACCGAATCTGTAATCGACGCCAATCAAGCTCAGCGCGTAGATCGCCAGGTCCTGGGCGCTGTGCCAGACAGTGGCGGGGGCCTGAGAAACTTGGGAAGCTGGTCCGCCCGTTGACAGCGTACCCGCCGCCGCCAAAGGCGCGAACAGGCCACCATACACGAGGCCCACGGCCAATATGCGAGACCCTCCGGGGCGGGTCCTGCGGGTGGGTTCTTCTCTGATCATTTGAGCATTTTATTCTATTTTTCAAGTGCTTGCAATTCTAGCGCCAGCCGCGAGCTCATTTCGGCCGCGCTTTGGGGCGCCCCGCGGCTCGCCTAAGTCGACCTTCCTTGGGGTCGGCGACCAGCGCTCGATAGACTTCAACCCGGTCGCCGTCGGCCAGTATCGCCTTGCGATCGGCCAGCTTTCCGAAGATTCCAACCTTGGCACAGGTCACGTCGACGTTCGGATGACGCGCCGCCAGGCCCGAACGCTCGAGGGCGTCCGCAAGGGTGGCACCGGCCGGCAGCTGCACCGCGATCTCCGTTGCATGATCCGGCAGCGCGAGGACGACGATGACATCGATGGCGGCAGCGGCCCGGATCATCGTCGCTGCCTATGCAAGTCGTCGGCGCGCTTGACGAAGGCATCGATGAACGTGGTCGCGATGTGATTGAACACCGGCCCGATCAAACCTTCGAGCGCGGGGGCCGCGAACTCGTAGCGCAGGTCGAACTCGACTTCGTTGGCCGCCGGTGCGAGTGACCGGAAGCGCCAGGTGCCGTCGAGTTGATGGAACGGGCCGTCGCGTAACGCGATGACGATGCGAGCTGGCGGCTCGTTGGGATCGGCGGTCGTGAAATGCGCCCGTACCCCGTGAAAATTTATTTCGATCCTCGCAACCAGTGCGCCCGACGTTCGTTCGAGCATGGTCGTGCCGCCGCACCATGGCAGAAACTCGGGGTAGTCCTCGACCCGCTCGACCAGATCGAACATCTGCTGCGCGCTGTGCTCGACGAGCACCGATTTGCTGACGCTGGCCATTGTTACAATAGCGTGGGAGTTAGGAAGCGGCTCGGAACGGGTGAGGTTGCGAGT
>JADGRP010000127.1 GCA_017880805.1 Burkholderiales bacterium | reverse complement strand
CGGACCTCCGCAGTCGAAAGCCCGCTGCGGGCGACGACCCGGCGAATCTGCTCGTCCTCGGGGCAATCGACCACCAGAACCCTGTCCACCCGGTTGGCGAGGCCGCCGCGCTCGATAAGCAAGGGCACGACCAGCATGCCGTAAACGCCGCTCCACGCGGCCATCTCTCGATGGATCTCGCTCCGGATCAAAGGGTGCAGGGCGGCCTCGAGCCGCGCTCGCACCACCGGATCGCCAAAGACGCGGCGGCGAAGCTCTGCCCGATCCAGTTCGCCGGACGCAAGTAGCACTCCAGGATCGAATGCGGCGGCGATCGCGGCGTGTCCGGCTTGTCCACGCATCGAAAGGCGATGCGAAATCACATCGGCATCCGCGACTTCGACGCCCAATGCGCTGAAGGCCTTTGCGACCTCCGTTTTGCCGCTGCCGATGCCGCCCGTCATGCCGACGACGTAGGCCACGCGTTTAGCCCGGAAGGTAGAGCGCGACCAAGGGCCTGCCGAAAAAGAGCGCAATCCCGCCGGCAATCGCGAGATAGGGACCGAACGCCAGCGGAATCTGGTGATTGCGTCCTTTGAACACTACCAGGCTGATGCCGATTGCTGCACCGACGACCGAAGACAACAGCACGATCAACGGAAGCATCTGCCAGCCGAGCCACGCACCGAGCGCCGCTAGCAATTTGAAGTCGCCGTAACCCATGCCTTCCTTGCCCCGGATCAATTTGAATGCCCAATAGATCACCCACAGCACGAGGTAACCGGCGATGGCTCCGATCACGGCATCGCGAAGCGTGACCGAGGGAACCGCTCCATAGATGTTCGCGAACAGGCCGGCCCAAAGCAGAGGCAAGGTAACGTTATCGGGAAGAAGTTGCGTATCGAAATCGATGAACGTCAACGCCAACAGCGTCCACAGGAACACGCTTGCGGCAATGCCGGCCGGCGTCGCGCCGAAACGCACTATCGCCGCGACCGTCAATGCGGCCGTCAACATTTCCACGATCGGATAGCGCGCCGAGATCGGCGCGTTGCAGGCACGGCAATGACCGCGCAGAAAGAGGTAGCTGATGACGGGGATGTTCTCGAGCGCGCCGATCCGATGACCGCACGCGGGACACCGCGATCGTGGGACGATGAGGTCGTAGCGCGCCGCCGGTGGTGTTGCCTCGCCTGAGAGCTCGGCGCACTGCACCCGCCAGCCCTGTTCCAGCATTCGCGGAAGGCGGTGGATGACGACGTTTAAAAAGCTGCCGATGCAAAGACCGACGACACCGGCGACGATGAGCAGGGTAATGAGTTCGAATGACACGGCTTACGGAAGGGACGAGATCTCAGCCACGCGAACCGGCGCCGGCGGCGGAACACGCCGGGCCATGCACTTTACGATGCGCCGAAGGAAGGGCGCGCCGCCGGCGCGGGACCGCAACGTCGAAGAGGACGCGGCGCCGCGATGCCGGCACGGCGCCACGTCCGGGCTTTCTCAAGATCTCAGACGACAGCGCCGAGCTTGAAGATCGGCAGGTACATTGCGACGACCAGGCCCCCGATCACCACGCCCAGAAAGACGATGATGATTGGCTCAAGCAGGCTCGAAAGCGCCGCGACCGCATCATCGACCTCGCGTTCGAAAAAATCGGCAACCTTGGACAGCATGCCGTCGAGCGAACCCGATTCCTCGCCAATCTGCGTCATCTGCAGCACCATGGTCGGGAACAGGCCGGTGTTATGCATGGAATTGGTCAGGCTCGTTCCAGTGCTGACTTCCGTCTGTATCCGGCGCGTGCCGGCGGCATAGACCGCATTTCCCGCCGCGCCCGCGACCGCATCGAGCGACTCGACCAGTGGCACGCCTGCGGCGAACATCGTCGCCAGCGTTCTCGTCCACCGGGCGATGGTCGCCTTCTCGAGGATTGCGCCGATGACAGGGAGCTTCAGGGAGATGCGGTCGACCGTGTAACGGAATGTCTGCGAGCGGCGAAGCATGAAGAAGAATCCGAAGATCGAGCCGCCGACGACCGCCGCAATCAACCACCAGTAAGAGACGAAGAAATCAGATATGCCCATCACGATCAACGTCGGTGCGGGAAGGTTGGCGCCGAAGCTTGTGAAGACCTGCTTGAATGCCGGAATGACCCAGATCATGATGACCCAGATCACGACGATCGCCACGACAACAACCGAAATGGGGTAGAACAGCGCGGACTTGATCTTGGCCTTGATGGCGAGAATCTTTTCCTTGTAGGTCGCCAGCCGTTCCAGAATGCCATCGAGCATACCGGCCGTTTCTCCGGCGTTGACCAGGTTGCAGTACAACGAGTCGAATTGCGCGGGATGCTCTCGAAATGCCTGGGACAAGCTGGAGCCAGCTTCGACCCGGCCCTTGATATCCATCATCAAACGCGCAAAGCGCCCGTTGCTGTTCCCGCGGGCCACGATTTCGAATGCCTGCAGCAACGGCACTCCCGCCTTGAGCATGGTCGCGAGCTGGCGGGTGAAGAACGTGATGTCCTTCTCGCTGACGCGGCGACCACCGCGAAAAGACTGCCGGCGGAGCTTGGTGATGCGGATTCCCTGCCGCCGCAAATTGCTGGTAACGACCGTCTCCGAAGCCGCCTTCACTTCTCCGCGGACGTTGCGGTTGCTCCGGTCGAAGCCTTCCCAGAGAAAGGTGTATTCCTTGACCTCTTTTCGCTGAGGTGCTCTTGCCCTGCGCTGTACGGTTGCGGTAGCCATGATGATTCCCGTCGCGATTACTCGTTGGTAACGGCCTCGATTTCCTCGAGGGACGTCAAACCCTGCTTGACCTTCAGCAATCCCGACTGCCGGAGATTGCGCACGCCTTCCTTCTTGCCCTGCTCGGCGATGTCGAGAACGGTGCCGTTGCGCATGATGACCTGCCGCATCTCGTCGGTGATCGGCATCACCTCATAGATTCCGATCCGTCCCTTGTATCCCGTGCCGAGACAATGGTCGCAGCCCAGCGGACCATACGCCTGCCAGGATCCGTCGAGGTCCTGCTCGGCAAATCCAGCTTGCAGCAGCGCTTCGGGCGGGATGTCTTCCGGACGCTTGCATTGGGTACACAGTTTGCGTGCAAGCCGCTGTGCGGTGATGAGGATCACGCTCGAGGCGATGTTGAACGCCGGAACGCCCATATTGGCCAGGCGCATCAGTGTCGCCGCCGCGTCGTTGGTGTGCAGGGTTGAAAGCACAAGGTGGCCGGTTTGCGCGGCCTTGATCGAAATGTCGGCCGTTTCCAGATCGCGGATTTCGCCCACCATGATGATGTCCGGATCCTGGCGGAGAAATGCGCGCAGGGCGTTGGCGAAATTCAACCCCGCCTTTTCGTTCACGTTGACCTGGTTGACGCCCGGGAGCTGAATTTCCGCAGGGTCCTCGGCGGTGGAGATATTGATCCCGGGCTGATTGAGGATGTTGAGGCACGTGTACAGCGACACGGTCTTGCCGCTGCCGGTAGGGCCGGTGACCAGGATCATTCCATACGGCCGGCCAATGGCATCGACAAGCATCTTTTGCTGATCGGGCTCGTAACCGAGCGCTTCGATGCCGAGCTTGACCCCGGCCGCATCGAGAATACGGAGAACGATTTTTTCACCGTACAGCGTGGGCAGAGTGCTTACGCGAAAATCGATCGATCGAGTCTTGTTCAACACGAGTTTCATGCGCCCGTCCTGGGGCACGCGTTTTTCGGAAATATCGAGCTTGGAAATCACCTTGATGCGTGACGCCATCTTGTCCTTGATCACGAGCGGCGGCTGGGCCACTTCCTTGAGCACGCCGTCGAGGCGATAGCGGATCCGATAGAATTTTTCGTACGGTTCGAAATGGATGTCGGACACGCCGGTTGCGATGGCGTCGAGAAGAATCTTCTGGATGTATCTGACGACCGGCGCATCGTCGACGTCGGGATTGCTGTCTTCATCAGACTGGCTTGGGGTATTGGATTCCTGAAGATCCACTTCGAGATCGTCGGCGCTTACCAAGTCCTTCAGACTCTGGCCGAAGCCCTCGATAACCTTGGCGATGGCATTGCCGAGCTTGTCGTCCTCGACGACGACGGGGTCGATCACGAGGTTGGTCTTGAACCTGACCTCGTCCAGCGCCTGCATATTCGCCGGGTCGGATACCGCGACGAACAGCCGATTGCCGCGTTTATGCAGCGGCAGGATGCGTCGCGTCGCCACCATTCTGGTGTCGATGTATTCCTTGTTGATCTGATCGAGATCGAAACCGGTGAGATCGAACAGCGGTGTGCCGAATGCGCGCGATGCAAAGACGGCGACCTGCGCAGCATTCATCCGCTTGGATAGCAGCATCTGCTCGACGAAGCCGATATTCGCCGTCTGCGCCTGTCCCTGAAGCGTCTCAGCATCGTATTCGGACAATAGGCCGTGCTGCACCATAGCCCGTGCCAAACCGCTGAGATTCTGAGTTGCCGCCTTGGTTGCCATCGTGAGTCAGTGCATTGCGCCGGACCTCCGGAGAGGCTGGGCGTGCATATTCCAGACGCATAAAAGTTAGCTTATCGATGATGCCTGCTCGCCCGTGGTTTGTAAAGGCGCCATGGGGCTGCGGCCCACGGGTGGCAACAGTTTGACGACCCTCACTGCGTGGTCCTGAACCTGCATGACTTCGACCGTCTGTCCGGCGAGGCGGAAACTCACTCCGGCGTCCGGGATGTCGCCCAGATGCTCAACGATCAAGCCGCTGAGTGTTTTCGGGCCTACCAGCGGGAAAGAGGTGGCTAACTTGCGATTGAGAACGCGCAGCGAAGCCATTCCGTCTACTACAACACTGCCATCGGGCTCGCGCTGAAAAATTTCCGGCCCGCCGGGGGCCTGAGTCGTGAACTCTCCCACGATTTCTTCCAGGATGTCCTCGAGCGAGACCAATCCGAGCAATTCACCATATTCGTCGACGACGAGCCCAAGACGCTGCCGGTCGGCTTGGAACTGCTGCAGCTGCGCCAGAAGCGGTGTCCCCGCCGGAATGAAATACGCGGGCCGAAGAATGCCGCGCAGATGCTCCGCATCCATTTCCCCGGCCTGCTGCAGCCGCAGGACCTGCTTCAGGTGAAGCACGCCGATGATGTTATCCAGCGCATGTTCGAACACCGGCACGCGCGTGTGATAACTCGTCGCCAATTGCTGCGCGAGCAGTGCGGGTTTCTCCGAAAGGTCGAGCGCCTCGATGTGGTTGCGCGGGGTCATCACGTCGTCGACGCTGACCGAATCGAGATCGAGAAGATTGGCCAGCATCGCGCGATGTTTTCCACGGAAATAGTGACCTTCGAGCACCAGGCTGCGCACTTCTTCCTGCGACAGCGTGGCCTCGGGCTCATTCCCGGGCTGGAGCCGGAGGAGCTTCAGCAAGCCCTGCACGAAAAGATTGACGAACCAGACCACCGGCGTCGCCGCTTTGAGCATCGGCGACAGGATGAAACTCACCACCGGCGCGAGCCGGTCGGCGTGCGCCGCACCGACGACCTTCGGCGTAATTTCCGAGAATACCAGCAGCGCGAACGAGATCACGACCGTTCCGGCCGCCAGCACCACTTCGCCTTCGCCGAACAGGCGTTTGGTGATCACCACAGTAAGCGTTGCCGCGCCCGCGGCAACCAGCGTGTTGCCAAGCAGAATCACGCCAAGAAGCTTGTCGGTGCGGGCGAGGAGGCCAAGCGCGAGCTTCGCCCCACGGACGCCACGCTGTGCGCGCAGCCGCAGCCGGTAACGATTGACGGCCATCATCGCGGTCTCGGCGATCGAGAAGAAGCCCGAGACGAAGAGCAGCAGGACCAGCCAGAGCAAGAGCGTGGAAACCGAAATTTCGCTCAAATCAGAAGGCGCGAGAGAGGAGGCGGCCCGAGTATTTGGCCGCGCCGCGACACTGTCAAGGAAAGGGCGCTTCCAGGCGCACTAGCGGCGGAGCATGACTTCGAGCACGAATTTGCTGCCGATATAGGCAAGCAGAAGCATCGCGCTTCCGAACAGGATCCAGTTGAGCGCGGTGCGGCCGCGCCAACCGAAGCGATGCCGCCCGACGAGCAGAGCAGTGTAGGCAACCCAGGCGAGCACTGAGAATACTGTCTTATGATTGAAGGTCAGCGGTTTCCCGAACAGTTGCTCGGAGAAGAAAATGCCCGTCGCCAGTGTCAGGGTCAGCAAGGCGTACCCGGCGCCGACGATGCGAAACAGGAATCGCTCCAGCGTCAGAAGCGGAGGCAGCTCGCCCGCGGTGGGCTCAGGCAGGCCGCGATGAAGTCGCTTTTCCAGGCTCATCAAAATCAGCGCCTGCATCGTCGCGACGATCAGCAGTGCATACGCGACCAGGGCGACGGCGATGTGCAATGCCGCCCACGGCTCCTCGGTGAAGGAAAACCGATGCGGATTGGCGAACAGCAGAGGCAGCCATGCCGCTAGCGCGGCCACCGGCAGCGCTACTACCGCTACGCCGGGAAGCGAACGGCTGAGCGAACCGAGCCAGGCAAACAACGCGGTCAGGCCGGCGACGGCGGATAGCGCGTTGGCGAGGCTCAGATCCAGCCCGTCGACGGCGACGATCGCGCTCATGACCAGGAATGCATGCCCGATCAGCGCGCAGGCGGTCAGCCATGGAGCGATTGCAACGCGGCGATGGACCTCTATCTTCGCCGGCTGAATCAGATGCTGCCATTCGAGCCACGCCGCCGCAACGTATGCGGCCGATACCGGCAGGTAGAGTAAAATCATGCGTGAAGTGCCTCGCGGCTGATTGAGTTTACACCAGCGCGCCGATGTCGCTGCCGTATAGGGACTCCATTCCCCGATGCTTGACAATCTAACCGCACGGCTCGGCCGTGTCATGAAGCAACTGCGCGGTGAAGCGCGGTTGACCGACGCCAATATCCAGGACGCTTTGCGTGAAGTGCGCATGGCGTTGCTCGAAGCCGATGTTGCGCTGCCGGTGGTAAGGGACTTCATTGCCGCGGTGCGCGACAAGGCGATCGGCCAGGAGGTGGTCAGCTCGCTGACGCCAGGACAAGCCCTGGTTGGCGTCGTCCAGCGCGAGCTGGCGGCGCTGATGGGCGGCAGCGCGACGCCGCTCGATCTCGCGACGGCGCCGCCAGCGGTCATCCTATTGGCGGGATTGCAGGGCGCCGGCAAGACCACGACCGCGGGCAAGCTGGCCCGTTTGCTGCGTGCCGACATGCGCAAGAAAGTGCTGCTCGTGAGCTGCGACGTTTATCGGCCGGCCGCGATCGAACAGTTGAAGACGCTTGCCGGCCAGGTCGGCGTCGATTTTTTCCCGTCCTCGGCCCTTGAGGCGCCGGTCGCGATTGCGCACGCGGCGCTCGATTGGGCCCGCCGCCACTATCACGACGTTGTAGTGGTCGACACGGCGGGCCGGCTCGCGATCGATGACGCGATGATGCAGGAGATCGCGGCGCTGCATGCTGCGGTGTCACCCGTGGAAACGCTTTTCGTCGTCGATGCGATGCAGGGCCAGGACGCGGTGAACACCGCGAAAGCGTTTGGCGAGACGCTGACTCTCACCGGCATCGTCCTGACCAAGCTCGATGGCGACGCACGCGGCGGCGCGGCACTTTCGGTGCGCCAGATCACCGGTGCGCCGATCAAGTTCGTCGGTGTCGGGGAGAAGCTCTCCGGGCTGGAGGTCTTCCATCCAGACAGGATGGCGTCGCGGATCCTCGGCATGGGCGATGTTCTGACCCTGATCGAGGATGCTCACCGGCAGGTCGATGAACAGGCCGCGCGCACGTTGGCAAAGAAGGTCAAATCCGGCAAAGGATTCGACCTCGAGGATTTCAAGTCGCAGATCGGCCAGATGAGGAAGATGGGCGGCATCGAAGGCGTCCTCGACAAGCTGCCCGGCGAGCTCGCCCGTGCTGCGCAAGGCAGTCAGGTCGATGAGCGCGCCATTCGAAAACTGGTGGGCATCATCGATTCCATGACGCCCGGCGAACGGGCCAAGCCGGAGTTGCTCAAGGCGTCGCGAAAACGGCGCATCGCCGCCGGCGCGGGCGTGTCGGTGCAGGAGGTCAACCGCCTTCTGGCCCAATTCGAGCAGACGCAGAAGATGATGAAGATGGTGGTCAAGGGCGGCATGCAAAAAATGCTGCGTGGGATGAAGGGCGCCTTCCCGGGCCTGCGCTAACCCAACACTTGACGGTGGCCGGGGGTCCTGATTGCCAGCGGCGGGTTTTTCGTCGTATAATCAAAGTCTTTTTCTGTTCAGGCGGAATTGGCATGGTTGTCATCAGACTGGCTCGGGGCGGCGCCAAGAAGCGGCCTTTTTTCAACGTCGTCGTGGCCGATTCGCGCAATCGCCGCGATGGGCGCTTCATTGAACGCGTTGGCTTCTACAACCCGATCGCGGGAGACGGGGAAGAGGGCCTGCGGCTTTCACTCGATCGCATCGATCATTGGAAGCATCGCGGCGCGATGCTCTCGGACACGGTCGCGGGCCTGGTCAAAAAGGCCGCCGCCGCGAAGACCGTGCCCGAGACCGTGCCCGCGGCGAATACTGCCGCGGTGAATGCTGCATAAAGCAGCGAACGTAATCCGGACAACGAAGGCAGGAAGCGCGGCGACCGCGGCGGCGAAGTCGGGCGCGGAAGCTTCGGGGTCCATGGTCGTCATGGCGCGCGTGTTGGCTCCCTATGGTATCCAGGGCTGGATCAAAGCGCGGACGTACACCGCTTCGATCGCGGCGCTTCTGGACTACAAGACGTGGTGGCTTGCGCCTGCAGGTGACGCCGAAGCATGGCGGGAATTTGCGGTGCGGGTGGCCCGGCAACATGGCGATACGCTGGTTGCGGCACTCGATGGGGTCGCTGATCGCGAAGCCGCCCTCCAGTGGCGGGGCGCTTGGGTGGCGGTGCCTCGCTCGGCGTTGCCCGAGCCCGTCGCGGGAGAATTTTATTGGTCCGACCTGGTGGGACTGATCGTCGGCAACCGGGCGGGAGAGACGCTAGGCCGGGTAACCAAGGTCCTCGAGACCGGCGCCCACCCGGTCTTGCAAGTGGAGTCGGAGGACGGCGGCGAGCGGCTGATTCCGGTCGTCGCCGCTTACGTCGATGCGATCGATCCGGCGGCCGGTCGGATCTTGGTGGATTGGCCGGCTGACTATTGAGAGGTGGCCCGCTTTAACGCGGGTCGAGGGATGCGGATCGAAATCGTCACGCTTTTCCCCGAAATGGTGGAAGCCGCGGCGTGCTACGGCGTAACGGGCCGGGCCCTGAATAAAGGGATCTGGACCTTGAACTGTCGCAATCCGCGGGATTTTGCGACGGATAGCTATCGGACCGTCGACGACAGGCCATACGGCGGAGGTCCGGGAATGGTGATGACCGCAGAGCCGCTTGGAAAGGCGCTGCGCGCGGCGCGAGAAGGCTTGCGGGCGGCGGGAATCGACACCGCGCCGGTCGTGCACCTGTCGGCGCAAGGCGAGCCGCTTACGCATCGGCGCGTTGTGGAACTCTCCGCGGGGCAGGGCATAGTTCTCCTTGCTGGGCGCTACGAAGGCGTCGATGAGCGGCTTCTGGAGCGCGAGGTGGACCTGGAATTCGCAGTGGGCGATTTTGTTGTTTCCGGCGGCGAGCTTCCGGCGCTGTTGTTGATCGACGCGGTGGTCCGGCAACTGCCGGGCGTATTGAACGATGAACAGTCGAAGGTCGAGGAGTCTTTTGTCGATGGCCTGCTCGATTGTCCGCACTACACGCGGCCGGAGATCTACGAAGGACGCACTGTGCCGCCGGTGCTATTAGGCGGGGACCACTCGGCGATTGCTCGCTGGAGGCGGAAGCAGGGGCTGGGACGGACTTGGCTGAGGCGCCCGGACCTGCTCACGGCGCGCGGGATGAGCGAAGAGGAAACGAGTCTGCTCAAGGAGTACCTGAGCGAGCTGATACAAACTTCGGACGAAGGAAAAGAAGAGCAGTAGCATTGACAGTAATAGCCAACAAGCGTGCGTAACAGATGGCGATCTGCGCTGCGCACAAGGCCACCGGCCATAACGTTCATGGAGCATACGCAGATGAATATCATCGATACGCTGGAACAGGAAGAAATTGCCCGCCTGGGCAAGACCGTGCCGGTGTTCTCGCCGGGAGACACCGTGATCGTCAACGTCAACGTCGTCGAGGGTGAACGCAAGCGCGTGCAGGCGTACGAAGGCGTCGTGATCGGCAAGCGGAACCGGGGACTGAACTCCTCGTTCGTCGTGCGCAAGATTTCGAGCGGGGAAGGCGTCGAGCGAACGTTTCAGACTTATTCCCCGCTCATTGCGAGCATCGAAGTGAAACGCAAGGGCGATGTAAGGCGGGCAAAGCTTTATTACCTGCGCGATCGTTCGGGAAAATCGGCTCGTATTCGCGAGAAGCTCGCGCACCGCGAAGGCAGCAAGCAGGGGGAGTAAGCGTGTGCCTTCAGCACGGTCAAGGGAAAAGCGGCCGCTTCGGCCGCTTTTTTTGCGGTCGCGTCAACACCAAACGGACCGTTATCCGGGATCCGTCCACACAAAATACTGACGCAGCGCGGCAGCGACTGCCGCGGGGCGCCACTATGAAGCGGTGTTCGGGGGTGCGAAAAGCCCTCGGCTTGCATTGGAACCCTATTTACCGGAATATTCCAATGTCAGAATCCGTCCCTTTTCAGTTCAGATAAATTAATGAAAGCGACGCTGTACGAAGCGCTCGGTATCAAGCAGCTCGCCTCCGAAGAGGAAGTGCGGGCCGCGTTGCGTGGTCTGATCCGTAAGTATTATGCGAAAACACGGGACGGACAGGGTAACGTCGAAGAAGCGCTTCGCTTTATAAATCATGCCAGCCGCATACTCAGCGATCCGGACCATCGGCTCCATTACGACAAGGAGCTCGCGGTCACCAGCGAGGCCACTACCGAGCAGCGGATCGCCCATTTTGTAAGCAATGTCGCGGGCACGGTCGGAGAAACTGCGACCCGCGATGACGTTATCGAAATCGGCGACGAAAAGGCATTGACGGTGCCTTCGGACTCGCCGGAAAAGAATCCGCACCATCCCGGCTTGACCGAGCGCGTTGCTTCGATGGGGCGTTCAACGCTCGGTCAGCTTGCCTTGTGCGTGTTCTTCGGAGCGTTTATTGCCGCGGCGATCGTGTTTGTGACGCCGGCAGACGCGGTGCTGGTCGCGAAGCAGGTCCTGGTCTGGCTCACGCTGTCTCTGCTCGCGCTCGCCTTGGTCTACGGAGTCGTTCACGGGCTGGCGTGGATACGTCAGCGCAGAATAAGCCCGGAGCCGGCGCTGGTCCCGCAAACAGACTTGGCGATCCTGAACTGGCGACGGGAAAAAAGCGTTTTTCTGGGCACCGACACTCCCCAGGAGGACGCGAGCTGGATCTTCCAGTTGCGCATGGCCGAGCTCGAGCGCGCGAAAGCCGGACGCACCAGCGAGCCCCGGCCGTGGAACCGTCTGGCCGCGCGGTTGTTCGATTATTCGATCTGGGGGCTGGTACTCGCGCTTCTGCTCTCGGCACTGCACAGCGCCGGGATGGTCAGTGACGACACCGCGTTCTGGGTGGGGCATCCCTTGTTCGCGCCTATCCTGATCACGTTGAGCTGGGTGCCGATCGAGGCACTGCTTATCGCGTCGCTGCAGCTCACTCCGGGCAAGTGGCTGTTCGGCATCTATCTCCAGTTTTCCATAAGCGACGCCTACGCACGGCGCGATGTTCGGGCGCAACTCCGCCGCGCGCTCCGACGTTCTTTTCGTGTCTGGTGGGAGGGCCTTGCGTGCGGATTTCCTCTGCTCACGCCGATTTTGGTTGCGGTTGCGTACGAGAAGATTGCACAACGTGGCGAGACCGACTGGGATTTCGCGGAGGATTGTCTCGTCACGCACAGCCCGCCAGGAGTGTTGAATTCCATTACCGGCGTGGTCGGATTGGCGGCGATGCTTTGGCTATACGGGGTCGCCTGGCACGAGCCGATGGCCGATTCGATCACTGCCGCCAAAAATGCCGTGGTGGCCTGGGTGCCGTCGCCACCGTCGCTGATGCCGCGCGGTTTTCAGGGCGACGTGGGCAAGATCAGCGCGATCGCAAAAGGCATAGGCACGTCGCTGCAGGGTCCTGACGTGTCGGTGACCGATTCCGCCAACGATGTTGACACGACAGCGCTGTTTGCCGAGCGGCAGGCGCGACTTGCGCTTTTGCGCGGGGAGGGTCCGCGAATGCTGCAGGCCGGTAACTGGCGCCGCGCAACTGAAATCTGCCGCGCCTGGTCCGACCTTGAATTCTGGAATGCCGAGCCGTGGCGCTGCCTGGGGTACTCGCTGCAGGCGCAGGGCTTTCATCAGGACGCGATCAACGCGTTCCGCAAGGCCGCGCAATACGATCCCACGGATCGATCGCTCGAGTCGGCAATCGACAAGAGTCAGCGCGGCATCGTCGCCGACTTCCTGAACCGGTACCGGCGCTAATCCCCGGGGCTCGCGGCTTCGGATTCGCCGGCGGCGTCCTGCGTTTCGATACTGCGGCGCACGGCGTCCATATCCAGCGCCTTGGCCGCGGTGAGCACCTGCTCCAAGGCGCCGGCGCCGAGTGCTCCAGCCTCGGAGAACACGATGATATTGTCGCGAAAAATCATCAGCGTCGGGATCGAGCGAATGCCGAACTGCGCGGCGATTTGTTGCTGATCCTCGGTGTTGACCTTGGCGAATAACGCGTCCGGATGCCTCGTCGAGGCAGCGGCGAAGACCGGGGCAAACGCGCGGCATGGCGCGCACCACGGCGCCCAGAAGTCGACGATCGCGAACGGATGATCGTCGATTGCCTTCGCGAAATTCTCAGACGTGAGTTCGAGCGCGCCCGTTGCATCGCCGGCGACAGTCGCTTGCTTACTGTTCTCGGTCATGGCTGGTCCTGCGTTTCGCCGGAGAGACCTGCGCGCAAGCTCGACGCGCCGGGTCGCTTTGGCGTTACTTGCGCTTGAGCAGGAAGAAGAACGCTCCATCCTGCTCGCCGTGCTGCAATAAGTGATTTCCGGTCTGCTTCGCGAACGCCTGAAAATCGCGGACCGCGGCCGGGTCGGTCGCGAGGATGCGCAGCACCTGGCCGCTGCTCATGTCGTTCAGGGTCTTCTTTGTGCGCAGGATCGGCAGCGGGCAGTTCAGCCCCCGCGCATCGACCTCCCGATCAAAAGGAACCATCGCTGGAACTACCGCTTCCATTTCGAGATCGATCCTAGGTTGCAAGCGGCAATCCGGACCGCGTCCAGCCGGCAATGCCGCCGCCAAGGTTGTAGACGCGCTGAAATCCACGCTGGTCCAACAAGCCGCACCCTTGCGCCGAGCGCGTCCCTGACTGACAAACCAGAGCCACCGGCGCGCGAGGATCAAGAGCGTCGACGTTCGCCGGCAGCGTGGCCAGCTCTAGATGCTGCGCGCCGGCAATCGTCCCGCGCGCAAACTCGCCCGCAGTTCGGACATCAACCACCTGCGGCCGGTCGTCGCCTTCGAGGAGCGCCTTCAATTGCGCGGCATCGACAGTTTGGAACATGGGGGCGAACTTTGAGATGCTCGAGTATAGCAAAGCTGCAGCGACCCCCTTCGCACCGCAGGTGCACCAGACCTGGCAAAGATGAGACCGGTTTTCGGTTGAGCGAGAGCGAGATTAGAGCCGGATCTTTTCCAGCAACGCGCTGGTCGACCGACCGGCGAGCAGCGGAATGGCTTCGAATCGCCCGCCCCAGCCGAGCACTTCGGCGGCGCCCACCGTTGTCCCGACATCGTAGTCACCGCCCTTGACGATGACGTCGGGATGACATTGCAGAACGAGCTGCAGCGGCGTTGTTTCCTCGAACGCTACGACCATGGTTACCGATGCGAGCGCCGCGAGAACCGCCATTCGCTCTTCCAGCGGGTTGAGCGGCCGGTCGGTCCCCTTGTTCAGCTTGCGAGCCGACGCGTCGGTGTTGACGCCGACCACCAGCGACGCGCCGAGACTGCGCGCGCGGTCGAGGTAGGTGACGTGTCCCCGATGAAGAATGTCGAACACGCCGTTGGTGAAGACCAGGGGACGATCGAGCGCCGCAACGCGCGCCGCGAGACCTTCCCGCGTGGCCAGCTTGGCGGCGAACGCGGGCGCCGCCAAGCTCGTCAATTGAGGTACTCGAACACCTTGACGACGCGCTGGACGCCGCTGGTCGTGCGGGCGATGTCCGCCGCGGCGTTCCCTTCTTCGGGACGCACGACGCCGAGAAGGTAAACGACTGCGCGCTCGGTCACGACCTTGACGTGGTTGATCTGAAATTTGTTGGCTTCGATGAACCTGGCCTTGACCTTGGACGTAATGAACGTGTCATTGCTGCGCGAGCCCAGGTCGGCTGCGGCGCCGACGACGAGCTCGTTCTGCACGCTGCGCGCCTTCGGCATCCTGCGCGCGACATCTTCGATCTCCGACTTGACACCGTCCGTGGGGGTCTCGCCCGTCAGCAAGACGTTGCCGTTATAGCTGGTGACATTGAGGTGAACATCGCGGCCCTTGAAGCGCTCGAGTAGCTCCGCGGTCGTCTTGTCTTCGATCAACTCGTCATCGAGCTGCGCGCCGGTGGTACGGCGGTCGGTAGCGATAGCCGCGGTGCCGGCAACGCCGCCTATCACAAGTGGAATGCAGCCGGAGAGCGTAAGCGCGCAGGCGCATAGCGCCGCTGCGGCGAAGATCGCCGACCTTAGGTGCGGTATCGTACCGAATATCATGTTTCGTCTCCAAGCAAGCTGGCGTCGATTGCGTCGCACAGGCAATGAATGGTCAGGATATGGACCTCCTGAATCCGCGCCGTGCTGGAATGCGGTACGCACAAGTGGACATCGGCCGGCGACAGGAGTTCACCGATGCGGCCGCCACCCTTGCCGGTCAGCGCGACCACCCGCATCTCGCGCTCGTGCGCCGCCGCGATGGCGTTGGCCACATTGCCCGAATTGCCCGAGGTCGAGATGGCGAGCAATACATCGCCCGCGCGACCGAGGGCCCGAACCTGCTTGGCGAATACCTGGCCGAAATCGTAATCGTTGGCGATCGCGGTCAGAATCGAAGTGTCGGTGGTGAGCGAGATCGCGGGCAGCTCGGGGCGCTCGCGCTCGAAGCGGCCAACCATCTCCGCCGAAAAATGCTGTGCGTCCGATGCCGAGCCGCCATTGCCGCAGGCCAGCAGCTTGCCGTCGGCAAGCAGGCAATCGGTCATCAGCGCCGCGGCGCGGACGATTTGTGGTGCCATGCCCTCTGCGGCCGCGAGCTTGAGTTCGGCGCTTTCGGCGAAGTGCGCTCTGATACGCGAGGTAATGTCCATCGAGGCGAGGCAGGCTTACAAAATTTGATTGTAACAACAATCGCCGGGACGCCTCCGCGACGGGTTCCGGCGTGCCAGTGTACTGAGTCAGAAATTCGCTCGAAAGTTCGCGGCGCTCATTGGCAAGTATGCGTGCGCCAGGCCGCGTTACTCGGCCTCACCGTACCAAGGGGTACGCTTGCGGCCTCGCGCCCGTTTTTTGTCCGCTCCTTTCGCTTCGGAGCTTCTGCCTCAGTACCCTACCCGATATCGATGTCGACGAGCCATTCGATCCGCGCCATGTCCAGTCCGTCGAGCAATATGGCGTCGAAGCGGCACGGCGGCTCGCGTCGAAGACCCGACAGAAAAAGGCCGGCGGCGAACTTGAGCCGGCGGCGCTTGGCGGCGGTAATGCTGGCGCGAGCTCCGCCGAAGGCGCTGCTTCTGCGCAAGCGCACTTCGACGAACACCAGCATGGCACCGTCCCGCGCGATAAGATCGATCTCGCCGCCGCGGCAGCGAAAGTTGCGCCTGACAACGGCGAGGCCACGCGCCTGCAGGAATTCGGCGGCAAGGGCCTCGGCCGCGGCGCCCGCGTTCACCTGGGGCTCATCGTCCTGCCAGGTCGGGCATTGTGCGTCCGTCGTGGATCACCATCATCGTGCCCTGGCGCACGAAGGTGCGAGCGGGCGTCAGCGAAAGATGGCCGGTCGCGCCGTCCAGCTCCACACGATCCGGAGGCACCGGCTCGGCGAACATTTGCGCCAACGCAAGGGCGTCCAAACCGAGGGCATACAGCCGCTCTTGCAACGGGCTCTCGTAACGCGTCCGCGGCGGCCCGGCCGCGGCAAGGCTTTCGGGCTCCGCGAGCCACGGGATCTCGATGTAGCGGACGCCTTCGAGATCTCGCAACATCGGTGGCGGCAAGGCGTCGGCGATGTGACTCACCGCGTAGACCCGCCCCGGCGGGAGAAACGACTTCGCCAGCGCAGTGTCGTCGCTGTCGATTGCCAGCAATACCGCATCGGGTGGACGCGCCGTGAGCTCGCGTCGAAACTGCCCCAGCAACTCCGGGTTCGGATCGAACGGATATTGGGTCGGAGGTGCTCGTCCGGTATTTTGCCATTCGGCGCCGAACGCCGTGGCGAATCGGCGCTGCAGCGCGCCGCTGCTCACGACGACGGCAACCGTACGCGCGCCGTCAGCGTGCGCAATGCGCGCGATCTGGACAGCGTCACTTTCGACAGAAAGCGTCAACGCGTAGGCGTTGTCGGGCAACGGCGAGCCGTCGTCGGTCTGGTTGAGCGCAAGCATGCGAGGACGCGAAGGCGACATGGCGATCACGGTCTTGAGGTCGTCGCGTGTCAGCGGGCCGACGACCAGGGCGACACCTGCATCCGCCGCCACTGCGAGGGCCGGCAAGACACCATCGTCGCCGTGGCCGATCACGCGGATCCGGGAAGTGATCCCTGCGCGCTTGGCGGCAGCGAGGAAGCCTGCCCTGACGGCTTCGGCCGCCGGGCCGTATGCGGCAGATTCCAGTGGCAGCAATAGCGCGATCACGTCGCTGGTGACCTGCGGCGCAGTCATTGCCGGCGTCAGGGGCCGAGTAACCACCGCTCCCGATGGAAACGCTGGCGGCGCGACGATGGCCGGCGCAGGAAGAAGCGGCGTAGGCGCGGGCGAGGCTGCCGGCGTTGAAGGTGCCGAGGATGTGGCGGGGCCCACAGGCATTGCGGTTGCCCCGCCGGGCCGGCCACCGGACAATGGTGTGGTGGTGCAAGCGACGACGGCGAGCAGCAATGCGATCGGCGCAGCACGGTACGCGCACCTCCAGCCAAACGCTTTCGCCATCGAAAAAGGGAACATCGTAATGACCAGAGGAGAGTCGTCGCCGGTGCTGGCGCGAACATTATATGTGGTCGCCACGCCGATCGGAAATCTGCGCGACATCACCTTGCGTGCGCTCGATGTCCTGGAACAGGCTGACATCATCGCCGCGGAGGATACGCGAGTCACCGCGACGCTGACCTCGCACTATGGCATCACGGCGCGTCTGGCGTCCCTGCACGCCCACAATGAGCGGCAGCGCGCCGACGAGGTTATCGCCTGGCTTGCCGCGGGTAAGCGCGTCGCGCTGGTGACCGACGCGGGAACTCCTGCCATAAGCGACCCCGGTGCGGCGCTGGTGCGCGCGGTGGTCGACGCCGGTTATGCGGTCGTGCCGATTCCGGGGCCGAGCGCGGTCATCGCCGCAATGTCTGCGTCCGGACTCGCGGCGCCGCAATGGTTGTACTGCGGTTTTCTTCCGGCGACCGCAAGCGCGAGGGCAAGACAGATCGAGCGCTTGCGCACCTTCGGCTGCGCGCTGGTATTCTACGAGGCGCCGCATCGGATTGCGGCCACGCTCGATGCCCTCGCGGCCTCGCTAGGCGCCGAACGCCAGGTGGTCATCGCGCGTGAACTCACCAAGCGTTTCGAGACGATCCATCGCTGTGCTCTGGGCGACGCCGCGGAATGGCTCGCGGCCGATACGAATCGAAAGCGCGGCGAGTTCGTGCTGATCGTCGAGCCGGCGGCGCAAACGCCGCCGGCGGAGACGAAGAGCCACGACGCACTGCTTGCGGCGCTGCTCGCGGAGCTGCCGCTGGCGCAAGCGGTCAGGATCGCGGTCGCCGTCACCGCCCTACCGAAAAACCGTGTCTACGAACGCGCGCTGGCGCTGAAAAAGGCAAGCGCGCGCTAACGAAGTGTCGAGACGAAACCGGCGATCGCGAATTCGTGAAGAGCCTGATGCAACGCGTGGTCGACCCGGCGCGGATGGGCGGGTGGATGGCGCCGCCCGAACGCGGCATCAGCAGTCTTCCCGTCGGCACCCAGTACTTGCGTCTGTAGCATCCCAATTCGGTGCACGATCCGCCGGTGCGCACCGGTTCCGGTGCGGCAATCCATCATCCCGGGCCTGCGCTACACTCGTGTCATGAGACGCGCGGCCGACCCATCCCTCGATTCCGGTGTGCTGTCGGACGGCTGGCGTGCACAGCTCGATCTTGGCTACGAGCGCGTCGGCGGGCGCACGGTGCTCGCCACGCGCGTCCACCAGGGACCCCTGGTGGTGCAGAAGTCGCTTTATCCGGAAGGCCACGCGGTGTGCCAGAACGTCATCATCCATCCACCCGGCGGCATTGTCGGCGGCGATACGCTGGCAGTGAACATCGACGCCGGCCCGCGCACGCATGCGCAATTGACGACGCCGGGAGCGACCAAGTGCTACCGTTCGGGCGGAGCGTTTGCGCGACAGCGCATCAGCTTGCGCGCAGCGCGTGGAGCGATCCTCGAATGGCTTCCTCAGGAGACGATCCTTTTCGATGCATCGAAGATCGAGTTCGAACTGGCGATCGAGTTGGTCGACGACGCACTGTTTATCGGCTGGGATGTCATCTGTCTTGGCCGCACCGCGGCAGGCGAGCGCTTCGATCGCGGCGCTTTGCGCCAGCGACTCACACTCGCGCGCGACGGCATTCCGGTTTTTGTCGAGCGGGCAGCGCTGCATGGTGGAGCGCCGCTGTTGGCATCGCCGGTGGGCTTGCATGGCCATCCTGTGTTTGGCACATTCGTTGCGGCGGCGCCAATCGTCACCGATGCCGTGCTGGAGTCGTGCCGGCAGGTGACGGCGATGGCGGGTGAGGGCGCGGTAACTCGATTGCCGGGCGCGCTTATCGCCCGTTTTCGCGGAGCATCCGCGGCGGCGGCGCGGCACTATTTTGTGGAGCTTTGGCGGAAGCTCCGGCCCGCATTGGCGTTTCGTGCGGCGGTGCCGCCGCGCATCTGGAACACCTGACTAGAATCGCGACGCGATGGAACTCACACCGAGAGAACGCGACAAGCTGCTGCTCTTCACCGCTGCGCTGCTTGCTGAGCGGCGTCTCGCACGCGGCGTTCGTCTCAATTATCCCGAGGCGATCGCGTACATCAGCGCGGCGATTCTGGAAGGCGCGCGCGATGGGCGCTCCGTCGCCGAGATGATGAGTTACGGCACGACACTGCTCAATCGCTCGCAGGTGATGGACGGCGTTGCGGAATTGATTCCGGAGATCCAGGTCGAGGCGACCTTTCCCGACGGCACCAAGCTGGTCACGGTACACCACCCGATCCCATGATTCCCGGTGAAATCTTCGTGCACGATGGAGAGATCGAGCTCAACGCGGATCGATCCACGATCACGCTGACCGTCGCCAACACCGGCGACCGGCCGATCCAGGTCGGCTCGCATTATCACTTCGCGGAAACCAACGCGGCGCTCGCATTCGATCGTGCCGCGGCGCGAGGATTCCGTCTCAACATCGCCGCCGGGACCGCGGTGCGATTCGAGCCGGGGCAGGAGCGGTCGGTCGAGTTGGTCGCGCTGGCGGGAGATCGCGTCGTCTACGGCTTCACCGGCGCAGTGATGGGGCCTCTCGAAGGTACACCGGTTGTGGGCGGCACGAAGCGATGAAGATCGATCGCCGCGCCTATGTCGAAATGTTCGGTCCCACGACCGGCGACCGGGTGCGTCTTGCCGACACCGAGCTCATCGTCGAGGTCGAAAAGGATTTCACGGTCTACGGCGAGGAGGTCAAGTTCGGCGGTGGCAAGGTCATTCGCGACGGCATGGGGCAGAGCCAGCGGGTGTCCAAAGACTGCGCCGACACGGTGATCACGAATGCGCTCGTGATCGACTGGTGGGGCATCGTCAAATGCGACATCGCGCTCAAGGACGGTAGGATCGCCGCGCTGGGCAAGGCGGGCAACCCGGACATCCAGCCCGGCGTCGACATCGTCATTGGCGCAGGCACGGAGATCATTGCCGGCGAGGGCATGATCGTGACCGCCGGCGGCATCGACACTCACATCCACTTCATCTGCCCGCAGCAAATCGACGAGGCGCTGATGTCGGGCGTCACCACCATGATCGGCGGCGGGACCGGGCCGGCGACCGGCACCTTCGCGACCACGTGCACGCCGGGCCCGTGGCATTTGCACCGCATGCTCGAGGCCGCCGAAGCCTTTCCGATGAACCTCGGTTTTCTCGGCAAAGGCAACGCGAGCCTGACGCCGCCGCTGGTCGAACAGATCGATGCCGGCGCCATCGGCCTCAAGCTGCACGAGGACTGGGGCACGACGCCGGCGGCGATCGACGCGGCGTTGAAGGTCGGCGACTCGATGGACATCCAGGTGTCGATCCATACCGATACGCTCAACGAGTCCGGCTTCGTGGAGACGACGCTGGCCGCGATCGGCGGCCGCACGATTCATACCTACCACACCGAGGGCGCCGGCGGCGGTCACGCACCGGACATCATCAAGGCGTGCGGTGAGCCGAACGTCCTTCCCTCGTCGACCAATCCAACGCGTCCGTACACGGTCAACACCATCGACGAGCATCTCGACATGCTGATGGTCTGCCATCATCTCGACCCCGCGATTGCGGAGGACATCGCTTTCGCCGAATCGCGCATTCGCCGCGAGACGATCGCCGCAGAGGACATCCTTCACGATTTGGGTGCGTTTTCGATGATCTCGTCGGACTCGCAGGCGATGGGACGCGTGGGCGAAGTGATCATCCGGACCTGGCAAACCGCGCACAAGATGAAGGTGCAACGCGGCTGGCTTGGACCCGCTTCTGCTTCGCAATCGGAGAGGGCAGGCAGCGGCGATGCCGCGCAGGAGAACTCGCGGAACGACAATTTTCGTGTCAAGCGCTACATCGCGAAGTACACCATCAACCCCGCGATCGCCAACGGTATCGGGCATGTCGTAGGATCGATCGAAGTCGGAAAAATCGCCGACCTGGTGTTGTGGAAGCCCGCATTCTTCGGGGTCAAGCCGTCGCTGATCGTCAAAGGCGGGATGATTGCCGCGGCCGCGATGGGTGACCCGAACGCTTCGATTCCAACGCCGCAGCCCGTGCATTACCGGCCCATGTTCGGCGCGTTCGGCAAGGCGCTGCAGACCTCGGTGACGTTCGTGTCACAGGCTGCGCTGAACAGCAGCGCGATCGCCAAGCTCGGGCTGACCAAGCCGCTGATTGCCGTATCCAACACCCGAAAGCTCGGCAAGCGCGACATGAGGCTCAACGACGCTTTGCCCGCGATCGACGTCGATCCCGAAACCTACGCGGTGCGCGCCGACGGCGTGTTGCTGACGTGCGAACCCTCCAAGGTGCTGCCGATGGCACAGCGATACTTTCTGTTTTGACATGATGATCGTGCGCAAGCTTGCATCGTCTTTGGCCCAGGCCGACGACACCCTGACGCTTCCGTTCGAGCAGCGCTGCAAGAGCCGCTTGCGTACGACACTCGTCAGCGGCGAGGAAGTAGGCCTTTTTCTGGAGCGCGGAACCATCCTGCGCGGCGGCAATTGCCTCGAGGCGGACGACGGACGAATCGTGCGCGTGGAGAGCGCCGCGGAAAATCTGATGGAGGTGCGCGCAGGCGACGCGGAGTCGCTGGCAAGAGCGGCTTACCATCTAGGCAATCGCCACACGCCGATCCAAATCGGCGACGGCTGGCTTCGCTTCGCCGCCGATCACGTCCTGGCGGAGATGCTCGTCGGCCTCGGCGTCGAAGCCTCGGCGTTGGCTGCGCCCTTCGAGCCCGAGCCCGGCGCGTATGCCGCGGGCCATCATCAGCATTCCGGCGAGGCCAAGCATGCGGGCGTGATACACGATTTTGCGCTGCGCCCGCGAAAGCACTCATGAAAGACATGATGCAAGATCTCGTGCAAGACACATTGGCGATCGATCCTGGCATTGCGCTGGTCAGGCTTCTGCAGCTTGCGAGTCCGGCGTTGCCGATCGGGGCCTACAGTTATTCGCAGGGACTGGAGTGGGCGGCCGACGCGGGCACCGTGCGCGATGCGGCAACGGCAGCGACCTGGATCGGCGACCTGCTCGATCTGGTCGTGGCGCCCGGCGAAGCCGCCGTGGCGTGGAGGTTGCTGAACGCAAGCGAGCGCCGCGATTGGCGGGAGTTCGCCCGATGGAACACGTGGTTCTGCGCGTCACGGGAAACAGCGGAGCTTCGCGCCGAGACCGAACAAATGGGCGCGGCGCTGATCAAGCTTGCGACTGCGCTGGAGATCCTCGACGAAGAAACGACCGAGCACCTTGCGCAATGGCCGGCACTGTCGCTGCCTGCGGCCTTTGCGCTTTCCGCGCGCGGCTACGGCATCGGCAGCGACGCGGCGCTCATCGCGTACGTCTGGTCATGGCTCGAGGCGCAGGTGGCAGCGGCGATCAAATGCGTTCCGCTGGGCCAGGTCGCGGGGCAGCGGCTGCTGAAGACTTTGGGCGAGCGTATCCCTGGCGTGGCCGTCGGCGCACGGGCGACGCTCGACGATGACGTGACGAGCTTTGCGCCGGGCCTCGCCCTGGCAAGCGCGCGTCACGAGTGTCAGTACACGCGGCTTTTCCGCTCCTAATGACCATTGCGATTGTGCGTGACGGCGAGAAATCCCTCATCGTCATTCCCGCTCATTTTGGTAACTGAGCGGGAATCCATTGGTTCTTGACGGTCGCAAAATGGATCCCCGCTTTCGCGGGGATGACGATAATCTTGTGGAAGCTGTCGCCCGTTTAGGGAATTAGGAAAGAAAACCGTGACGATATCGCAACCGTTACGCGTGGGCATCGGAGGTCCCGTTGGGTCGGGCAAAACCGCGTTGACGCTCGCGCTTTGTCTTGCGCTGCGCGATCGCTGCGAGATCGCGGTGGTCACCAACGACATCTACACGGAAGAGGACGCCCGGTTTCTGGTCGACAACGAGGCGCTGCCGCCGGAGCGCATCATCGGCGTGGAGACCGGCGGCTGTCCGCATACGGCGATCCGCGAGGACGCATCGATCAATCTCGAAGCCGTTGACCGCCTTGCCCAGCGCTTCGGCAATCTCGACATCGTGTTCGTCGAAAGCGGCGGCGACAATCTCGCCGCGACGTTCTCGCCGGAACTGTCCGACCTGACCTTGTACGTGATCGATGTTGCCGCGGGCGACAAGATTCCGCGCAAGGGCGGCCCCGGTATTACCAAGTCCGATCTCCTCGTCATTAACAAGATCGACCTGGCGCCGATGGTGGGCGCGTCGCTGGAGGTCATGGCGCGCGACGCGAAACGGATGCGCGGGGTGCGGCCGTTCGTGTTTACCAATCTCAAGACCGGCGCGGGCGCCGATGCAGTCGTTCGCTTTGTGGTCGAGCGCGGCATGATCGCGCTGGCGTCGCCGCTGGACGCCAGCACCGCTGTTTCGCGCTAGACATCTAGTGTCGTGCGGCCCGCGCGGACGCGCCTGGGGTCACGCACGCACCAAATTGTTCCAAACCAGTGCGACGCCATTCTCGACGCACCGCTTTGGAACGTGTGCATTCGTCGGCGGCTGCCATCGCGACCGTGCTCGGCGGTGAGTGCCAATCCATCCTGAATTAAAACAGACTCTTAGCGATCATGCTGACGCATGGCATGGATTGTGCGAAGCAACAACGTGACGGTGCGCCGGTGCATCCATACCGCGCCAATACAAGAGTGTGGCCGTCCAGATGTGCGTTCGTCAACCATTCGATACGGGGTCAACCATGCAACGAAGAAATTTTCTCAAACGACTGGCGATTTCTGCGTCGCTCGCGGCCGCTGGAATGGCGGGCTCCCTGCCGGCGTTCGCCGCGGACACGATCAAGGTCGGCGTTTTGCATTCGCTGTCCGGAACGATGGCGATCAGTGAAACGGTGCTCAAGGACGTCACGCTGATGGCGATCGACGAGATCAACGCCAAGGGCGGCGTGATGGGCAAGAAGCTGGAGCCGGTCGTCGTCGATCCCGCTTCGAACTGGCCCTTGTTCGCGGAGAAAGCGCGTCAACTCCTGACCCAGGACAAGGTTGCGGTGGTCTTCGGCTGCTGGACCTCGGTGTCGCGAAAGTCCGTGTTGCCGGTGTTCGAGGAGCTGAACGGTCTCCTGTTCTACCCGGTTCAGTACGAAGGCGAAGAGCTTTCCAAGAACGTGTTCTATACCGGCGCCGCGCCCAATCAGCAGGCCATTCCCGCCGTCGAGTATCTGATGAGCAAGGAAGGCGGCGGCGCGAAGCGCTGGGTGCTGCTCGGGACCGACTACGTGTATCCGCGTACCACCAACAAGATCCTGCGTGCGTTCCTGCACAGCAAGGGTGTGGCAGACAAGGACATCGACGAGAAGTACACGCCGTTCGGTCATTCGGACTATCAGACCATCGTTGCAGACATCAAAAAGTACGCCGCCGGTGGCAAGACAGCCGTCGTATCGACCATCAACGGCGACTCCAACGTGCCCTTCTACAAGGAGCTGGGCAATCAAGGCCTGAAGGCGACCGACGTTCCCGTCGTCGCATTTTCGGTGGGTGAAGAGGAGCTGCGCGGCGTCGACACCAAGCCGCTGGTCGGCCACCTCGCGGCGTGGAATTACTTCATGTCGCTCAAGAATCCTGCCAACGATGAGTTCAAGAAGAAATGGGCGGCGTACGCCAAGAAAATGAATCTGGCAGGCGCCGACAAGCCGTTGACCAACGACCCGATGGAAGCGGCGTACGTTGGCATCAACATGTGGAAGCAGGCGGTCGAAAAGGCCAAGTCGACCGATGTCGACAAGGTGATTGCCGCCATGGGTGGACAGTCGTTCAAGGCGCCCGACGGCTTCACGATCAAGATGGACGAAAAGAACCACCACCTGCACAAACCCGTGTTCATCGGCGAAGTGCAGGCCAACGGCCAGTTCAACGTCGTCTGGAAGACGGCGGGCCCGATCAAGGCGACGCCGTGGAGCCCGTACATTCCGGAAGACAAGGGCAAGAAGGACGAGCCCGAAAAGAAGTAAGCCAACAGCGCAACAAAGCGGCGGCGGCGGATTGTGATCACCCGCTGCCGCCGTTTGCATTTTCACGAAGCTCGAAGGTGTAACTTGGTCGCGATTCTGCGCTGTTTCGCCGCGTTTGCCCTCAGTGCGATGGCGTGGTCGGTCTGTGCACTCACGCCCGACACGCTGCGCGACCTGGCTCTGGGCGACAACGACGCCAAAGCAAAAGCGATCAGCATTGCCGCCGCGAGCGGCGACATCGCGTCGCTGCCGCTGCTGCAGGCCTTGCTCGACGGCGAGGTGCAAACGGTTGGTGACGCGCAGATCCTGCTGGTCAAAGGCGACACGGCGACGGACCTGGTGACCGGGAAGGCGATCGCGCCGCTTCCGGAAAATCGCGACGACGTTATCATCAACAACCGGATTCGCAAAGATCTCCGCACCGCGATCGCTGCATTGAAGCTCACTGCGCCGGAGCGCGCCGTCCGCCTGGCCGCGGCAAAGGAACTGCAGACCGGCGCTGATGAGGATTTGCTGCCGGTCATCGGCACCGCTCTGGCCAAAGAATCCGATGGCGAGATCAAGAATCTGCTTTTGTTGACGCAGGCTTCGATCCAGTTGACGAGCACGGACAAGAACACTCGACTGGCGGCCATACGCGCACTCGCCGAAAGCAACAATTCGAGCACCAAGACACTGTTGCTGGGCGTGCTCGAGCAGAAAGACGGCAACTTCACCGAGCCCGACGCCGACGTTCGCGCCGAGGCCGAAAAATCTCTGCACTCGGTTCAGGGCAGGCTTTCCATGGGGGAAATGGTCGGGCGGGTATTCAGCGGCATCTCGCTCGGCAGCATTCTGCTGCTCGCCGCGCTCGGGCTGGCGATCACCTATGGACTGATGGGTGTGATCAACATGGCGCACGGTGAGCTGATCATGATCGGCGCGTACACCACATACGTCGTGCAAAACGCCTTTCGTTCCCACTTTCCCGCACTATTCGACGCCTATCTGATCGCGGCGGTGCCGGCGGCGTTTGTCGCCTCCGGCCTGGTCGGCATGGCGCTCGAACGCAGTGTCATTCGTTTTCTCTATGGCCGGCCGCTGGAGACGCTCCTCGCCACCTGGGGCATCAGCCTGATCCTGATGCAGTCGGTACGCACGATCTTTGGCGCGCAGAACGTCCAGGTCGAGAATCCTTCGTGGATGTCGGGCGGGATCGAGGCGATTACCGGCGTGGTCCTTCCGTGGAGCCGCATTGGAATCATCATCTTCGCAGCCCTCGTGCTCGCGATGATGTGGCTGCTGCTGACGCGAACGCGGCTGGGCCTGTTCGTGCGCGCGGTGACTCAGAACCGCGCGATGGCGAGCTGCACCGGCGTGCCGACGCGCCGCGTCGACACCTGGGCCTTCGGGCTGGGATCGGGGATTGCGGGACTCTCCGGCTGTGCGCTGTCGCAGATCGGCAACGTCGGCCCCGACTTGGGCCAGAGCTATATCGTCGATTCGTTCATGGTCGTCGTGCTCGGCGGCGTCGGTCAGCTCGCCGGAACGGTCTACGCGGCGATGGGTCTCGGCATCTTCAACAAGTTCCTCGAAGCGTGGTCGGGCGCGGTGCTTGCCAAGATCGTGGTGCTGGTCTTCATCATCGTGTTCATCCAGAAGCGTCCGCAGGGGCTGTTCGCGCTCAAGGGCAGAATGGCCGAGACGTGACATGCTGCTTTTTCCGCGGCCGGACGGTAACGCCTTGAGAGTCTCAGCTTGAGCGGGCTCGGCGGCGCTGCTTTCGCGCCGGTGCTCATCGGCGACGGGCCGCGATTCGCGCGCCTGCTTCCGGCCAAAGGCTGGCTGTTCTACGTCGCGGCGGCGCTGGTTCTGTTCGTCGCATTTCCAATGCTACATCTCGTCGTGCCTTCCGGCAGCGCGTTCCATCTCTCCGATTACACCGTCACCTTGATCGGCAAGATCATGTGTTACGCCATCGTCGCACTGGCGATGGACTTGATCTGGGGCTATACGGGCATCCTTTCACTTGGACATGGCGTGTTCTTCGCGCTCGGCGGCTACGCGATGGGCATGTATCTGATGCGCTCGATCGGACACGACGGGGTCTATCAAAGCGACCTGCCGGACTTCATGGTCTTCCTCGATTGGAAGGTTTATCCGTGGTACTGGAGCTTCACCGACCATTTCTGGTTCGCGGCGCTGCTGGTGGTTCTGGTGCCCGGCGTGCTCGCCTTCGTGTTCGGTTATTTCGCCTTTCGCTCGCGTATCAAAGGCGTGTATTTCTCGATCATCACCCAAGCCATGACTTACGCCTTCATGCTGCTGTTCTTCCGCAACGATACGGGATTCGGCGGCAACAACGGCTTTACCGACTTCAAGCGCATCCTGGGTTTTTCCGTTACCGCACCGCAGACACGGATGGCGCTGTTCATGCTGACCGGCGCCACGCTGCTCGGCTTTCTGCTGCTCGGGCGGTGGATCGTGACATCGAAGCTCGGACGCGTGCTCACGGCGATTCGCGACGCCGAGACGCGGGTGATGTTCTCGGGCTATAACCCGCTCTATTTCAAACTGTTCATCTGGACGCTGTCGGCGGTGATCTGCGGCATCGCGGGCGCACTATACGTGCCGCAAGTCGGCATCATCAATCCAAGTGAAATGTCGCCCGCCAACTCGATCGAGATCGCCATCTGGACCGCGGTGGGCGGGCGCGGCACGCTCTTCGGGCCGGTCCTCGGCGCGGCGCTGGTCAATCTGGGCAAGAGCTGGTTCACTCAGGTCCTGCCCGAGTACTGGCTGTTCCTGCTGGGACTCCTGTTCATTCTGGTAACGCTATTCTTGCCGCGAGGCGTCGCGGGGCTGCTGCGTACCGCACGGCGGCAAAGCCGGTGAACCAGTGAACGCGATCATCGCGCGGCAGAACTGGGATGACGCCGGGGCGGCGTCGGGCGTGCGGGTGTTGACGACCGGCGTCGACACCTCGCACACGGGCATCCTCTATCTCGACGCCATCTCGGTGAGCTTCGACGGATTCAAGGCGCTCAATGCGCTGTCGCTGCTGATCGACGCCGGAGAGCTTCGCTGCGTCATCGGTCCGAACGGCGCCGGCAAAACGACGATGATGGACGTGATCACCGGCAAGACGCGGCCGGACACGGGCAGCGCGTTTTTCGGGCAGACGATCGATCTCACGCGCTTTACCGAAGCCGAAATCGCCACCGCGGGCATCGGCCGCAAGTTTCAGAAACCCACAGTGTTCGAGCACCACACGGTGTTCGAAAATCTGGAGCTCGCGCAGAAATGCGACAAACGCGTCTGGCCGACGCTGCGCGCGCGGCTGGATTCCGGCGCACGCGATCGCATCGGCGCAACGATGGAAACGATCAAGCTGCTGCCCGAGGCATCGCGTCCGGCCGGGCTCTTGTCGCATGGGCAGAAGCAATGGCTCGAAATCGGCATGCTGCTCATGCAGGAGCCGCAGCTGCTCCTTCTCGACGAGCCGGTGGCCGGCATGACCGACGACGAGTCGATGCGCAGCGCCGAGCTTTTTCTTTCGCTGGCCGGAAAATACACGCTGATCGTCGTCGAGCACGATATGGCATTCGTCAAGCGCATCGCGCATAAGGTCACCGTGCTTCATGAAGGAGGTGTGCTCGCTGAAGGAACGATGGACCAGATCCAGCAGAACGAGCAGGTCATCGAAGTGTTTCTCGGGCGCTGAAGATGCTGGCCGTGCAGGGACTCAATCAGTACTACGGCGGCAGCCATACGCTGCGCGACGTCGCCTTCGACGTTCCCGCCGGAGCATTAACCGCACTGCTCGGCCGCAATGGCGTGGGCAAGACAACGCTGCTCAAGTGCTTGATGGGCGTGCTTCCGATGCGGTCGGGGAAGATCGGCTTTAACGGGGTGAGCATCGCAAATCTGCCGCCGTATGCGCGCGCGGCGCTGGGTATCGGCTATGTGCCGCAGGGTCGGGACATCTTCCCGCGGCTGTCGGTGATGGAAAATCTGGAGATGGGATTGGCCTCCAAGAAAAGCGGCGCCAAGGTTCCTGACTTCATCTTCGACATGTTTCCGGTGCTGAAGCAGATGCTGAACCGCCGGGGAGGCGATCTGTCAGGCGGTCAACAGCAGCAGCTTGCCATCGGACGCGCGCTGGCCATGCGACCGCGGCTGTTGATCCTGGACGAGCCGACAGAAGGCATCCAGCCATCGATCATCAAGGACATCGAGCGCGCCATCCGCAGCCTCGTCGCCGCAGGCGACATCGCGATTCTGCTGGTCGAGCAATACTACGATTTCGCCAAATCGCTCGCCGATCATTATGTCGTCTTATCGCGCGGGGAAGTCGTCGCGAAAGGCTTGGGCGCGGACATGGATCGTGACAATGTTCGCGCGCATCTTGCCGTGTAGTTGTTAACTGCGGCCTGACTGCGGCGTGGCCGCGAAGGACTTGGCGCTGTCGCGCGCCACACGAGGCTGGCGAGCGAGAAAAGATATCTGGTCCCGGAGCGAGACGGCACGAAGGGCGAGGAGTAAACCAAGGGAGCGCCGCCCCGTCCGGGCACTCCGTGTATGAGCAAGCAGCGTGCCAGAGTTGTGCCGGGGCGAAATGTTCCGCGCCTGCTTAGGGAAACGCGCATCGAGCGGCACTCGCGCGCGGCTTCTGCGTGAGTCACGCGCCGCGATACGTCACCGCAGCGCCGGAGCAGGGCACACGCTGCCGAAGCTCAACCCTCCGCGGGTACTACGCTGCTGGCGCTCGCGCTGCTTGCTTGCTCGTGATGGTCGGCGGCCAACAACATGTACACCGCAGGTACGACGAATAGCGTGAACAGCGTTCCGATCGACAGGCCGCTGAAGATCACGAGGCCCATCGCGTGTCGGCCCGCGGCGCCTGCGCCTGCTGCGATCACGAGTGGCACCACGCCGAGCACCATCGCCGCGGTGGTCATCAGGATTGGCCGCAGCCGCACCGCGGCGGCCTCTTCGATGGCCTCGCGCTTGGTCCTGCCGGCGCGCTGGAGCTGGTTGGCAAACTGCACGATCAGGATGCCGTGCTTGCTGATCAGCCCCATCAAGGTGACCAGCCCGACCTGGGTGTAGATGTTCAGGGTCGAGAAGCCCAGGTTGATGAAGATCAGCGCTCCGAACAACGCCATCGGCACCGACACCAGGATAACAATCGGATCCCGGAAACTTTCGAACTGCGCGGCGAGCGCCAGAAAAACGATGATCATCGCGAACAGCAAAGTCACCGCGAAGCCGCCCGATTCTTGAACGAACTGACGGGATACGCCCGAGTAGTCGACCGAATAACCGGTCGGCGCGACCTCGGCCAGCGCTTGCCGCATGAAATCGAGAACCTGATTCTGTGAAACCGCTGGCGAATACACGCCGAAGATGGTCGACGAGTTGAGCTGCTGAAAGTGCGCAATGCCTTCCGGCACGACCGCGGTCTTTTGATGGGCAACCGTGGACGCGGGAACCAGCGATCCGTCCGCGGTGCGGATATGGTAGTCGAGGATCTGGTCGGCGTTCAGCCGGTCCGTCTGCAGCACCTGCGGGATCACCTTGTAGGACCGCCCGGCGATCGAGAAGTAATTGACGTATCCTCCCCCCAGCGCTGCGCCCAGCGCTGCGCCGACATCCTGTTGCGTCAGCCCCAGCGTGGCGACGAGGTCGCGATCGACTTCGACGGTGGTCTGCGGCTTGTCCACCTTGAGATCGGTGTCGACAAAAAAGAACATGCCGCTGGCCTGCGCTTTCTGCAGGACCGCCTGGGTGACCTCGTTCAGGTTCTGATACGGCTCGGTGGTCTTGATGATGAACTGCATGGGAAGACCCTGCGACCCTGGCAGTGGCGGAAACTGGAACGCGGCGACGCGCGCGCCGGCGATGCCGTTCCACTTAGTCTGCAGTTCCTGCTGAAGCTGCGCGGCGCTTTTCGAGCGTTCATTCCATGGCTTGAACAGCACGCCGCCGAAACCCTGGTTGGTCGTGGGCACGCCGGTGATCTGAAACATCTGATCGTATTCAGGAAGTTCGTGCGCAATATCGAACACCTGCTTGGCATACGCATCCATTTGCTGTGACGTTGCGTTGGGCGGGCCGATGATCTGTGACAGCACGACGCCCTGGTCTTCCAGGGGTGCGAGCTCGGACTTCGAGGTATTGAACAGATACACGACGCCGCCGAGCAGAATCAGCCCCATGACCACCGGCACGGACCAGGTATTGAGCATGCTGTGCAGAAAACGCTGATACCCGTGATGCAGGCGCTCGAACTGACGATCGATGAAGCGCACGAATCTTTCGCCTTCCTGCTCGGTCCGGAAAACGCGCGAGGTCATCATTGGCGAAAGGGTGAGCGCGACGATGCCCGACACCGTTACGGCGCCGGCGAGCGTGAACGCGAACTCGGTGAAGAGCGCACCGGTGAGTCCGCCCTGAAAGCCGATCGGCACGTACACCGCGACAAGGACGATGGTCATCGCGATGATCGGTCCGCCCAGCTCGCGCGCGGCGACCAGCGACGCTTCCATGGGCGGCATGCCCTCTTTCATGTGCCGGTCTACGTTCTCGACCACGATAATCGCATCGTCGACGACCAGGCCAATCGCGAGCACCAGCGCCAGCAGCGTCAGCAGGTTGACCGAATAGCCCAGCATCAGCATGACGAAGAACGCGCCGACCAGCGCCAGCGGCATTGCGATCAAGGGAATTACCACCGCGCGCAGGCTGCCCAGGAACAGGAAAATCACGACGGCGACGATGAGCAGCGATTCGATCAGGGTTTTGATCACCTCGTTGATCGAGCTGGTGATGAATTTTGTCCCGTCGTAGACGATTTCACCGGTCACGCCGTTGGGCATCTCCGCCCGGATCGCCGGGAACACGTCGCGGACGCGTTTCGCGACGTCCAGCACGTTGGCGTCGGGAGCGGGCTTGATGCCGATGAATACCGCGTTGCGCCCGCCGAACGCGGTCGTGAAATCATAATTCTCGGCACCCAGCGAGACCGTGGCGACGTCCTCGAGACGCACGATCGCGCCGTCCTTCTGCTTGACGGCGAGCTTCTTGAACTCGTCAACCGAGTGCAGGCTCGTCCCCGCGGTCAGGTCGACGCTGACCATCTGGCCCTTGGTCGTGCCCAGCGCGGCGAGGTAGTTGTTGTTGCCGAGCGCGGTGCGCACGTCGGTCGCGGTAACTCCATACGCGGCGAGCCGCGTCGGATCGAGCCACGCGCGCAATGCAAACGTCCGGGCGCCCAGAATCTCGGCCGTCTGCACGCCTTCGACCGAATCGAGCTTGGGCTTGACGACCCGGACCAGGTAATCGGTGACGTTGTTGTTGGGCAGGACATCGCTGAAGAAGCCGATGTACATGGCGTCGATCGTTTGCCCGACCTGGACCGTCAGCACCGGCTGTTGCGCCTCCGGCGGCAACTGGTTGCGCACCGAATTGACCTGGGTGTTTATTTCGGTCAGCGCGCGGTTGGCATCGTAGTTCAATCGCAAGGTCGCGGTGATCGCCGAGACGCCGGAGACACTCGTCGACGAAAGATAATCGATGCCCTGCGCCTGCGCGATCGCGCCCTCGAGCGGCTGGGTGATGAAGCCGGCGACGGTTTGCGCGTCGGCTCCGTAGTAGGTAGTAGTGACGGTCACGACCGCATTCTGGGTCTTGGGATACTGGCGAACGGAAAGGCTCGTCAGCGAGCGCACGCCCAGCACCAGGATCAGCAGGCTGATGGTCATCGCAAGCACGGGCTTGCGAATGAAAAGGTCGGTGAAGCTCATGTGCTCGGACTCATTGTTCCTGCGGCTTCGGATCGGGGCTGTTCGAGGGCTGCACTTTGTTGTCGATGATCAGCGGCGTGCCATTCTTGAGCTTGACCTGTCCGCTGGTCACCACCTGGGTGCCCGGCTCGATGCCTTTCAGAATCGCGACCTGATCGCCTCGCGTCGGGCCGGTGGTGACGAACACCTGCTGCGCAAGCAGCCGGGCGTTGCCCTTTTCGTCCTGGTCCTCCTTCTTGTCCGACGCCTTCACCACGAACACCGTATTTCCGTACGGATTGAAGGTGATCGCGGTCTGCGGAAGCGTGAGATAGCGATTTTCATCACCCGAGTTCACCTTGACGTTGGCGAACATCCCGGGCAGTAGCTGACGCTTGGCGTTGGGCATCGTCGCCTCGACCTGCACGTTGCGGGTATTGGTATCGATCTTGGAGTTGATCGCATTGATTTTCCCGACGAAGGCAACGCCCGGGTAAGTGTCGGTCGTCAACGTCAACGCCTGACCGATCGCGACCTGCGGCAACTGCTGCTGCGGCAGATAGAAGTCCACATAAATGGGATCGAGGGTCTGCAAAGTGACCAGCTTGTCGGCGGGATTCAGGTATTGACCGGGATTGACGATGCTGATGCCGAGCTTGCCCGCGAACGGCGCACGCAAGGTCTTCTTTTCCACGACCGCCTGCTGCTGCGCCACCTGTGCCCGCTTGCTCTTCAGATCGCCGGCGTCGGTGTCGACCTGCGCCTTGCTGATCACTTCCGCGGCGAGTTGCGCCTTGTCGCGCTCGTAGACGATAGCCGCGAGCTCGGCCGCCGCTTCCAGAGAGTGAAGCTGCGCGATGTCCGAGTCGGCGTTCAATTGCGCCAGCACCTGGCCGGCCTTGACCTCGTCTCCGGCCTTGAAGTCGATGCTGCGCACGAGGCCGGCAACTTCGGTCGTGACGTCCACGCCACGCACGGCGCGCAACGTCCCGACCGCGTTCAGCTGCGGCTGCCAAAGCTGATAGTCGGCCTTCATGGCGCTGACCGTCGCCGGCGGCAGCCCGCCTTTGCCCATGTACTTCTGCATCATGTAGCCCTTGAAGAAATTGAATCCCACCAGCCCTCCAATCAGCAGGCCGACGGCGATCAGCATGATGGTCATGCGCTTTTTCATTGGCAATTTCCCTGTTCGAGGTGATTCATCGCTGTGCGGCGAGATTCTAGTTGCTTTGCGAATCGGCGCTTGCCGCGGCTTGCGGTTCGCGATTCCACCAGCCGCCGCCAAGTGCCTGGAACAGCGCCGCGGTGTCGGCGTAGCGCGCTGACTGCGCAGTGACCAGGTTGAGACGTTCCAGTTGAAACTGCTGTTGTGCGATCAGCAGCGCGATGATGCCGGTGCCGCCAAGCTGATATTGGCGTTGGGTCAGTTCGAGCGTCTCGCGGGCGAACGCCGTCGCATCGGACTGGGCCTTGAGCGTGCGGGCATCCGCCTCGAGAGCCCGCAGCGCATCGGCGACATTTTGAAACGCCAGCAGCACCGTCTGCCGGTATTGAGCCTCCGCCTGATCGTAGGCCGCGACCGCGGCACGGCGACGCGCCTCGAGCTCCCCGCCGTGGAACAGGGGCTGCAGCAGGCCCGCGCCAACGCTCCAAACGACGGGACCGGCGAACAGGCTGTGCAACTGCAGCGACTGATCACCGATGCTTCCGGTCAGGTTGATCTTTGGATACTCGTTTGCGGTTGCAACGCCGATTTGCGCGCTCGCCTGGTGCAGCAGCGCTTCGGCAGCCTGAATGTCGGGCCGCTGCCGGGCCAGTGATGAGGGAACGCTGATCGGCAGCTCCTGCGGCAGGGCGATGGCGTCGAGATCGAATTCGGGCAGCGTCGCTTCGCTGGGCAGCCTACCTGACAGGACCGCAAGCTGGTGGCGTGTTTTCGCCAGGTCGCGTTCCAGCGGCGGCAGCAGCGCGCGCGTCTGCTCGACTTGGGTGCGCTGTGCCGTCACTGTCAATCGCGCCACCGCGCCGAGCTCGAATTGCTTTTCGATCAGCGCGACCTGCTTTTGCTCCGCGGCAAGGATTTCCTGCGTGGCCTTGAGTTGCGCGCGCAACTGCGCCTCGCGAATCGCGGTGGTGACGACATTCGCGGTCAAGGAGAGTTTCGCGCCTTCGAACTGAAAGTTTTGATAGTCGACCAGCGCCTGCAAGCCTTCCAGCTCGCGGCGGTTGCCGCCAAAAGCGTCCAGCGCGTACGAAACGTTGACCGAGGCGTTGTAGAGACTGAAGATGCTGGCGGGGGCATCGGGCTGGCCGAATGATGCGCCGGTGATCTTTTGACGGGTCGCGGAGAGGGTGCCGTCGACTTTTGGAAGTAGCAATGCGCCCCTTTCCGCGGCGAGGTTCTCCCGCGCCTGGCGCAGCGTTGCCTGCGCCGCAGTCAGCGTCGGGTTCTGCGCCAATGAGTCGCGGACGAGCCGGTCCAGAGGCTCGGAGTTGAAAAGTGTCCACCATTGCGCGGAAAGATCCTGGCCCGCGACGAAGCGCTGCGCTTCGCCGCCTTTGCCCGGAGACGTGGCAGTCCGGTCGGGGAGCGGTGATTCGGTATAGCCGCTGGTCGCAGGCGGTTCCGGCCGGCGGAAATCGGGGCCGACCATGCACCCGGCGAGCGTCAAGCCGGCGGCCAGTGCCAGGATTGCACTGCGCAAGGTAATCACTTCGTCATGCTCCATCTTTGTGCGCGCGAAATGGCCGCTGCGTCCTGTCCCGCACGGGTCGAGGCAAAACTGCAGGACGAATCGAGCGCTCGATATCGAGATCCGGTTACGTGACGTTATCGGACCGACAGCGGAATTTTACACGAGCACATGCGTGCGCGTCCTCAGGCCGCTTCGGCCAAGGCCTGCACTGATGCCTCGGATGAGAGCACGCGCACGACATCGTCCGCCTTCGCCTTCGCCGACGTTACCGCATTTCGTATGGCGTCGTCGCCAAGCGCGACACCCTCGATTCGAACGACCTCGATATCGGTCATGCCGATGAAGCCAAGCACTGCCCGCAAATAGGGTTCCTGGAAGTCGTATTGCTTCGTGGGTTCCTCGCCATAAATACCGCCGCGGGCAAGTACCAGGATTGCTTTTTTGCCTCTGACCAGTCCTGTGGGTCCCTTGTCGGAATACGAAAACGTTACGCCCGGCCGCACGATGTGATCGATCCAGGTTTTTACCGCTGCGGAGATGCCGAAGTTATGCATCGGCGTGGCGAGAACGAGAACATTGGCGGCCATCAGCTCGCCGACCATGACGTCCGACACCGCGAGGGCCTTAGCTTCCGCGGCGCTGCGTTTGTCCGCCGCGAGCACTCGGCCGTTGACGAACGCTTCGCTCACGGCGGGCAATGGTTCCTTGCCTAAGTTCCGCACGACGACGTTGGCTGCGGGATAGCGTGATTTCAGATCGTCGACGATGCGACGAGCTATCTGGTGCGAATACGACGCGCGGTCGCGCGGACTGCCGAGAACCAACAAGATGCTTTTCATGGGGTATTCCTTTGGAAGTGGCGATATATTCATTGCTGCATAATTCATATCTGTAACAATTGGTCAAAAAAAAACTACTTGATGGCGGTGAGCGCGCGCGTGAGCTCATCACGGTCGACACCCGACAGCGTCTTTGCAAACTGACTCTTGACCTCGTCGACCAGCTTGGCGCCGGCGGCCTGGCGCGCGACCCCG
This sequence comes from Burkholderiales bacterium, assembly GCA_017880805.1. Classification (GTDB taxonomy): domain Bacteria; phylum Pseudomonadota; class Gammaproteobacteria; order Burkholderiales; family Casimicrobiaceae; genus PALSA-1003. Next base: position 1,576 of record JADGRP010000127.1, on the reverse strand, counting down.
AGCGGAGTTGCCGCGGCCATCACGCCACGGCGGTCGGAAGGATTGTCGACGCGGCGGACGAGTCCGTCGGCTTCGAGACGGTCGACCAGCTGCGTGATGTTGGATCGAACGCAGGTCATCTTGGCGGCGCATTCGGAGAGGCTCAACGGCTCGCCGGCGCGAACGAGAAAAGTCAATGCGCCGAATTTGGCCAGCGACAGCCCGACGCCGCCCAGTGCATCCTCGAGGCGCTTCTCGATGGCTCCCGCCGCATGCATGAGCAGGAACATGGTCTCGTCGGCACCGGCCGGCACCTCACGAATCCGGGAAGCTCTTTTGTTCATACATGAATAATATAGTTGTGAGCGATCAAAGTCAAGCCCTCCAGACCGCGATGCCTATTTCCCGGGATCGTGCACCTCGGGGAATTTGTCGAATTCGACGTTATAGAGAATCCCGTTCAGCTTTTCGACGCGACGGATGTACACCGTCTGGACGATATCACGGGTCTCGGGGTCGATCATGATCGGGCCGCGCGGGCTCATCAACTTCATGCCCTTGAACGCGCTCAAGAGCTTGTCGGGATCGGTGGAGCCCTGCGTCTTTTTCAGCGCTTCTGCGATCGCCGCCATGCCATCGTAGCCGGCGCATGCCATGAAATTGGGGCGCAGACGCGTGCCGTTGGTCTCCGTGTACGCCTTCAGGAACGTCTTGTTCTCCGGCGAATCGTGCGCCGCCGAATAGTGGAAGCTGGTGACGATCCCCAGGGTGCCGTCGCCCATCGCCTGCAGCACGCCGTCGTCGGTCAAGTCGCCGGTGGCGATGATCTTGATGCCCACCTCCTTGAGTCCGCGCTCCTCGTAGCCTTTGATGAACGCGATGGTCTGGCTTCCCGGCGGAAGGAATACGAACACCGCTTCGGGCTTGGCGTCCTTGACGCGCTGGATGAACGGCGCGAAATCGGGATTCGCAAGCGGTGTTCTCACGCTGTCGACAATCTCTCCCCCGGCTGCCTTGAACGCCTTGATGAACGCAGCCTCGGCGTCCTGGCCAGGTCCGTAATCGGACACCAGGGTGAATACCCGCTTGATGCCATTCTTCCACGCCCACTGTGCCATCGGCTGGGTGTCCTGGGGCAGCGTGTGCGAGACGCGAACGATATAAGGCGAGCGGGTGGTGATGATCGACGTGGCGGCATTCATGATCACCATCGGCTTCTTCGCTTCGGTGGCGACCGGCGCGACGGCCATGGCGTTGGGGGTCAGACCGAAGCCGGCAAGAATGTCGACGTTGTCGCGGGTCACCGATTCCTGCGCCAGGCGCTTCGCGATATCTGGGGCCGCGCCGGTCGTGTCCTTCACCACAAGCTCGATCTTCTTGCCGCCGAAAACGTCTCCGTTCAGTTGCAGGTACGTCTTCATGCCGGCGAGAATCTGCGAACCGTAGTCGGCAAAGGGGCCCGAGAATTCAGCGATGACGCCGATCTTCACCGTGGCCTGGGCCCCTACCGGGCCGCTCGCGAAAAGCAATGCGCTCGTCGCACAAATCCATGCGCCCCACCCGCTTCTTTGCATCCGCTGTTTCATCGCCGACTCCT
>JADGRP010000126.1 GCA_017880805.1 Burkholderiales bacterium | reverse complement strand
GCGCTGACGCATTACCAACATGGCGGGTCCGCCGATTTTCCAAAGTTTGCGGCGCTGGTTGCCGACTACGCGGCATTTCACTGGCAGCACATGCGGGTCGAAGAGAACGATCTGCTGCCACTTGCCGAGCGGCACCTGGCCGCCTCGGATTGGGAGGCAATCGACGCGGCGTTTCTCGGGCACACCAATCCGATGCTCGGTGCGGAGCAAGGCGACGAGTACCGTGAACTTTTCCGTCGCATCGTCAACCTGGCGCCGTCCCCTATCGGTGTGGCGCCGCTGCCTCAGCCGGCATATCACGATCGAAAGTTGACCTAGATCAGCGTTTTCAGGCGACGATGGGCACAAGATGTAGGGGATGGAATCACGGCGACCGGGCGGGGGCGGGGTGATTTGCCGCAGGCGAGGCTCTGGTGAACGTCTTCATCACTTTGACGCCGGCACTTATTGCGTCTCATCCAGGGGTGAAGTCATGCGCTTGAAGATTTCTGACTGCAGCAAGTTGACTTTTTGTCATAGGGTCTGCGTTAATAGTCGGTCGTAGGCCCAAACCTATGTCCGCTACCGTGCATACCGCATCAAATGCGCAGCGCATACTCGCTGGCGCTGCCACGCGGTCCGCAATAGCGCGTATCAGGGGTAATAGCAATTAAAGCAGTAGCTCGAACAGGGAGAGACAAACGATGAACGCGCAACAGATCATCGGTTTGGGCACATGGGTCGCGTGTTTACTCGCAGCTTCGGTTGCGGCAGCGGAAGATCCAGCGCCACAAGAGACAATGGCGCAGAAGGCGCTGGCACGAGACAAGGTTTGCACCGTCTGTCATAACGAAAGCTGGCGCGTACCCGTGCTTTCGCTCTACCAGACGCGCCATGGCAACAGAACGGACCCGCGCGCGCCAAACTGTCAATCCTGCCACGGACCAAGCGACGGCCACCAGAAAGATCCGGGCGGCGTGCATCCGGATGTCGTTTTTGGATCCAAGTCGAAGAACGTGTCGTCGGCGGACGATCGAAGCGGGGCCTGCCTCACCTGTCACGATTCAAAAGTCCTGCCGCGCGCTCACTGGGCCGGGAGCGAGCACCAAAGCCGCGATGTGACCTGCAGCAACTGCCACACGATCCATACGCCTCGCGACCCGGTGCTGACAAAAGTCACTCAGGCGGATGTGTGTTTCGTCTGCCACCAGACTCAGCGCGCGCAGATTCACCGCATTTCGACGCATCCGATACTTGCCGGCAAGGTGGCGTGCTCGGATTGCCATAACCCGCATGGCTCGACGGGGCCGAAGCTGCTCGTCAAGAACTCGGTCAACGAGACCTGCTACACCTGTCATGCCGAGAAACGCGGTCCGTTCCTCTGGGAACACAGCTCCGTTGTCGATGATTGCACCAACTGCCACACGCCTCACGGGTCCACCAACACGCCATTGTTGAAAGCGCGGGTGCCCTGGCTGTGTCAGGAATGCCACACCGGAGATCACGGTGCCGCAATCAACAGCGGCGCGAACCTGGTGAACGGAAATGCGACGACGGTCAATGGCATGCAGCCGCTGGCGAACCAGAGCCCGCGTGCCCAGACCAACGCCCGGGCCTGCCTGAATTGCCACGTCATGATCCATGGCTCGAACCATCCGGCAGGCGCCAAATTCCAGCGCTGATCGATCTCGACTCGGGGAGCACGTCATGAAAACAAATAACCGTTGTTTCGCCGTCCGGGCGTCGGTTGTTGCGGTGCAGGGCGCGCTGGTTGCCATAAGCGCCATGTCCACAGGGCAGGCGGCCGAAGGCGACAGTGCGGTTCGCCAACTGACTCAGCCCACCAACCAAGTCGAGGTCGGTGCCGGTTATGTCAGCCAGGACTCATTCAAGTTCGGCCAGTACAACGGGCTTTTCAACCAAGGCTTTTACGGCACCCTGAATTTCGACGTGCGCAGCGCTGACGCCTACGACAGCGACAGTGCGTTGCGCTGGCGGATTGTTGGTTCCGATCTTGGCCTCGATACGCGCAAGCTGACTGCCGAGGTCGGGCAGCAGGGGAAGTTTCGCGTCACTGCGGGCTTCGATGAATTGCGCAGCAACCGCTCCGACACTTACCAGACTCCGTACCTGGGTGCAGGGTCCAACAACCTGACGTTGCCCTCGACCTGGCTGGTTCCCGTGGTTCCGCAAGTCAATGCAACCAGCGGCAACTTCCGGGGCTTGGATCCGACGACGGGACTGGCGCCTTCGTTGGTGAGCGGCGTCGTGACCCCGCCCACAGCAGCACAGCAGGCTACGGTAAACAAGAACATCGCCGCCGATCTTCCTGCCTTCCACAATGTCGATATCGACACGATTCGCAAGAAGTATGACGGTGGATTCAGTTACCAGTTCGATCCGCAGTGGGAGTTCAAGGTCAGCGCCCGTCGTGAGGACAAGACCGGCACCAAGCTAATGAACATGCTGAGCACGGCCAGCGGTACCTCCGCAGTCACGCTCCCCGATCTTATCGACCAGACCACCGATCAATACAACGTGGGCTTGAATTACACGGGGGGAAACGCCTTCCTGCAAGCAGCGTATTACGGCTCGATCTTCAGGAACCACGTCGACTCGATGAGCTGGCAGAACCCGTTTCTGCCGACGACCGTTGCGAACATGAGCAGCGCGCCGAGCAACGAGTTTCATCAGTTCTCTCTGACGGGGGGTTATCACTTCTCACCCACTACCAAGCTCGTGATGTTCGCTTCATATGCGCGCAATACGCAGAACGATACTTTCACCAGCGATCCCGGCAACTCGCCACTGGGCTTTCCGGTGTCGTCACTCAACGGGCTGGTTATAACCAAAGCATTCAACGCCAAACTTACAGCGAAGCCGACGGCCGGCCTGAACCTTGCCGCAGCCTACAAGTACGATGACCACGACAATCGCACTCCGGTCAACACGTATGAGTTCTATGACGCCGGAGAGCCTAAGACGGGCGCATCGCCCTTCAATTCGGCCCTCGGTCTGCCTGCGGGCACCCTTGGAAGCAATATCAACATCTACGCCAATCGGCCGTACAGCAAGAAGCTCAACCAGTTCAATCTGGATGCCGACTATGCCGTAGCGAAAGGACAGGCGCTCAAGTTCGGCTACGACTACCAAAAGATCGACCGCTCCTGCCCCGGCTCGTGGATCAATTGCGCCGATGCCACAGAGACCCGAGAAAGCACGGGGCGTGCCGAATGGCGCATGAACGTGATCGAGGACCTTAGCGGCAGGTTGAGCTACGCCTATTCGCAGCGAAAAGTAGACTACGACGAGAACGGCTGGCTGGCATTGGTTCCAATGGCGAACGTCATTCCGTCGGGCGGCGCAACGCTAAGCGTTCTCGACTTCCTGACGCAGAGCGGCCTCGGTGGCTTCGGTCCGATTGCTCCATGGGTTCCGCTGCAGCCGGGAAATCTGGGCATTTTCTTTCCCAACAACAGCTCGCTGATACAAGCGCTCTACGGCAGCCGCAACGACATCCACGAAATTATCGGCATGAGACGGTTCAACATGGCCGATCGAAATCGCAACAAGGGACGCGCGTCGCTCAACTGGCAGGCAAGCGACAAGCTTTCGCTGCAGGGCGGGCTCGATTACAACAAGGACGATTACACGCACTCGGTGTTCGGTTTGAAGAGCGCCGAGAGCTGGGCCTTGAATCTCGATGGCACGTTTTCGGTAAGCGAAGCTTTCACCGCCAATGCGTTTTACACCTATGAGGACATGCGGTCGAGGACTGCTGGTGCATCGTACGGCTCCGGCGCCATTACCAACACGGCAACGGTTGGAGGCGTGGCGGGCAACACCGTCGTTTCCGGTGGCTGCTTCACCACGGTGCTCGACAAAAATGAGAACGCCAAGATCGACCCATGCCTCAACTGGGCTACCGACATGCACGACAAGGTCGATACGGTGGGCGTGGGCGCCAGGTACAAAGGGGCGATGGACGGCAAGCTCGATCTGGGAGGCGATCTCGTCTTCACGAGAGCGCGGACCAATAACGGCATGACCGGCGGGACGTATGCGAACAGTCCCTTCGCGGTCGCCGGTCGACCGGCGGTCTCGCCTGCGGCGTTTTTCATTCCCGCAGCCGATCTGCCGACTGTCACGACCAAGACCGTCGAGTTGCGGCTGACGGGCCAGTACCCGATCGACGTTGCATCCTCGGTGCGGCTGCTCTATTGGTTCCAGCGCCTGCGAGCGACCGACTACGCCTACGACGGCATGCAGTTTGGGACCATCACCAGCGTCATTCCGACCAACGAGCAGGCACCCAATTACAAGGTGCATGTAATCGCGATTTCCTACATCTACCACTGGCAGTGAGACCGTGGCGAAGAGACAAATCGCGCGAGAGGCCGATCGTGTGAGAGAACAACGCATGGTCTATTCTCGCCAGCGGAGTCGGCGCGGAATTTCGAGGTCGTCGATCGGAAGATGGGGGATAATCAGCATCCGATGAGACGGTCGCAATAACTTTGATGAAGCTAGGTGCGCGACCTTTGCTGCTTGCGGCTCTCGTATTGGCTGCGGGTTCGATGAGCGTGGGCTATGGCCCAAGCGCGGCGGCTCAACTCGCGGCGGGCAGGCCCGTGGCAGGTGACGATCTCCGCGCGGCGTACGCGAACGCCGCAGACGTTGCAGAAGGCAAGCGCGTTGCAGATGCCTCGTGCGCTGGGTGCCACGGCGCGAACGGCATCGGCAGCATCAAGGACGTGCCTCACCTTGCGGGACAGCGACCGGGATATCTTTATCTCGAATTGCGGGCGTACCAATCGGGCGCGCGCGGGGATAGCACGATGGGCGCGGTCGTCAGGAATCTCAACGATAACGCGCTGGTCAAAGCGGCTGCCTACTACGCAAGCCTGGATCCCGCACAACCGAGTTCGACAAGCGGCGCACGGCCAGCGCCTCCCCAAGTCGATCCAACGCAAGCGGGCAAGGCTGCTGCGGCCGCCTGTTCTGGCTGTCACGGCGATGCCGGCATCAGCAAGACACCCGGCACGCCGAGCCTCGCCGGACTGGATCCGAAATATCTTGTCGCAGCCATGAAAGCCTACAAGAGCGGGCAACGCAAGAACGATGTCATGAAGTCGATGATCTCCACAGTCGCGGATGCCGATTTGAGCAACATTGCGCTTTACTACGCGCTGCAAAAGCCTGGCGTGGCGCAGACGCCGGCAGCCGGCGAGCAAGCCGCGGGCAAGGCCGCAGCTGCCGCCTGTGCGGGATGTCATGGCGACAAGGGCGTCAGCGGGAATCCCCTCATTCCGAGTCTCGCCGGTCAGGACGCGCAATACGTGGCGGCGGCACTTCGGTCCTACAAGGACGGAGCACGAAGCGATGAAACGATGAAGGGCATAGCGGCGAGCCTTGGCGAGGGCGCCGTCAAGAATCTGGCGGCCTTTTACGTCAATCAACAGCCGCAGCCGACCAATGTCCGCAAGCCGCTTTCGACAGTCGAGTGGGCGCAGCGATGCGACCGCTGTCACGGCGTCAACGGCAACAGTACGGACCCGCGCCTGCCGGCGCTGGCCGCGCAGCGTGTGGAGTATCTGGAAAAAACGTTGCATGCGTATAGGACCGGTGAGCGCAAGAGCCCTCAGATGGCGGCAATGTCGGAGGTGCTGACGGAGGCAGACGTCGAGAATCTGGCGGCTTACTACGCTCGGCAAAAGGCGCGCGCCGTCGTGTACATCGCGTTGCCGGCGAAGTGAGCAGCCGGTGCGCTTGGCAAGGACTCACGGTCTGCTTATAGTATCGGCGGATGTCGAAAAGTGGGTCTTATATGCAGCATTGCCCGACCCGGGACGTGCGGCTACACAGCACAGTTCTTGTGGTCGTGCACAAGAAAATCTGGGCGAATCGATTTGGCGCTGACTCACTCGTGATTCGGCTGATTGCACTTCAATCAAGGAGCTTGAGAATGAAACGGATGCTGATAACCGCAGGGGCTTGCGCATTGATCGGTTTTGTTGTGGCCGCGCAAGCGGCTGGGGACGTGCAGGCGGGCAAAGCCAAGGCCGGCGCGTGTGCCGGGTGCCACGGAGCAAACGGTCAGGGGATCGCGCCAAACCCGGCGCTGGCGGGCAAATCGGAGGCTGACATTGTACAAGCGCTGAACGACTACAAATCCGGGAAGCGCGTCAATCCGATCATGAAGACGTTCGCAGGCCAGCTCAGCGATCAGGACATGGCGAACGTAGCTGCTTACTTTTCATCGCTCAAGGCAAAGTGAACCCAAGTCGCACGTCCACGCATGCAGCCATGGTGAGGCGAGCGTTCGTGAATGGGTTCGCCCCATGACGCGAGGAACCGATGATGAGTGACATCCCGCTGCACCGCCTTTACCGTCATTATTCGGAGCTGCCGTACAGCCAGCGCGTGTTGTATACGGCGACGCTGCTCGTGCTCGGGCTGGGTTACCTGTTCGCGTTGATCAACCTGTTTCACACCTATGCCGGGCGTGCGGGCGGTAACCCCATGATGTTGTCGTACAACGATATCCTCACCGCCTACACCGGCAGCGGCAAGGGCTCGCGCCTTGAATCGGCGCTGCGTGGACCGATGTCGACGATGCTGCCTCGCGATGAAGCGAACGGGCTCGTAACGTGGGTGCATGACGGTAGCGATCGCGCGAAATATGAAACGGACATCAAGCCACTTCTGGACCAGCGCTGCATGAGTTGTCATGACGGCAGCAACCCGCACATTCCAAACTTGAATGGATACGATAATCTGAAGAAAGTGACGGAGCAGGATACCGGCGCCGATGTCTTTACGCTGGTACGCGTTTCCCACATCCATCTATTCGGACTCACCTTTATCTTTTTCATCATGGGGCTGATGTACAGCCATGCGTATGTGCGGCCGGTCTGGTTCAAATGCACTATCGTTGCGCTTCCGTTCTTCTCCGTGATCCTGGATATCAGCTCGTGGTACCTGACCAAGCTGTATCATCCATTTGCTTGGTTAGTTTTGTTGTCGGGCGGGCTAATGGGCCTGTGTTTCGCTTTCATGTGGGTAGTGACTATGTATCAACTCTGGTTCTCGCCGACGCCTCCGCAGGTTATGCGCAGAGAGGACGGCGATATTCCCAATGTCGGCTGAAAACGATCAAGCGGGTAAGATGATGGGCGCAGAGACTCTGTTTGATGCGGGACCAAGGCGCCTCCTCGCGCTGGTTGTCTCGGTTCTGTTGATCTCGGTCACCGCGCAAGACGCCATGGCTCAGAAAGCAGAGCGTAATGGCAAGGAAGTCGTCGAGTCACTGTGCGTTTCCTGCCACGCGTCCGGCGCGCGCGGCGCGCCGAAGATCGGCGACAAGAAAGCATGGGCGAAGCTCGCGTCACGCGGGCTCAGCGGCCTCAGCAAGAGCGCACTGACCGGCATTCGGGACATGCCGTCGCATGGCGGCAATCTCAATCTGACCGATACCGAGATCGAGCGCGCCATCACCTACATGGTCAATCGGTCGGGTGGTCATTGGGCCGAGCCGGTCAGCCGAACAACTCGAGCAACGGAGCGTACAGGCGAGCAGATCGTCAGTATTCGGTGCTCGCATTGCCACCAAACGGGCGTGAACGGCGCGCCTAAAATCGGCGACAAGGCGGACTGGATACCGCGACTCAAACCAGGGATCGATGTTGTGGTTCGCTCGGCGATTAATGGCCACGGCGGCATGCCTCCGCGCGGCGGCATGGCCGATCTCAGCGATTCCGAAATACGCAATGCGATCATCTTCATGTTCAACGGCGGCACGCCTCTGACGAAGGCGCCTTAGCCGCCGACGCGGAAACTCCAGACTCAATTGGTGTGCCCGCAGCGAAGCTGCTGCAGATACGATCGTCCCAAGACAAGCACTGAAGATTCCGGATCAGGAATCCCTGGCCTCCGGGCTGCAGCTTCTCGCGCATACGATGTTGCATCCGCGCAGCCGGCGCGACACCCGCCTGACGTCAAGCCGGCTCCGATCCTGGCTCCGGACGGCGCTCCGGAACCCGCACGACGTGGATGCTGCAGTGCGCGTTGGCGGTGACGTTCGAGGCAACCGAGCGCCACCACGCAAGGGCGCGCTGGGACGCTCCCGGTGCGCCGAGGATGATGAGATCGACGTTATTGACACGCGCGAGATCGAGAAGCGTGCTGCCGGCATTGGCGCCCTCGATGACGTGCAGCGAAATCTGCGACGGTGGAAAACCGAGCGGTTCCACCCAGTGGCGCAGACGCATTTTATGTTCGAGATGTCGCCCGGTCGTGGTATCCAGGTCGTTGGCGCCTTCACGCGGCGGCGCCGCTTTCACGACCGATATGCACATCAAGCGTAGTTCGGGATAGAGCGATACCAACTGTCGGGTCGCTGCCTGTAGCGCCGGGTGACGCTGGTCATCGGGGTGTTCGGTATCCACAGCCACCATGATCACGGGGACGCGCCTGCCTGCGGCCTTCGCGGACGTCGCGAGCGCGCCCGCTCGGCGTTGCGCGCGCCACCACCGTCTGGCTTGAGCCACCACGCCCAGACCTTGCGTTTCGCCCGCGCGTTCGCTTAGAGCAACCTGTTCGGGATGACGCAGATCGAATGCGATATGCGCTGCCGATTGATAGCGTGCGCCCGCCGCGGGTTCGAGGCAGCGCAGAATGACCTCCTGCAGCCAGGGCGGCACGTCCGGATTGAGCCCGCGCGGCGGCGTTGGACGGCGCCATAGGCGGTCGCGCATGCCGGCGGCAGTCTCGGGTTGACCGAACGGTTGCGCGCCGGTTGCGAGCTCGTAGAGCAGGACACCGAGCGCGAAAAGATCGCTGCGCGGATCGCTCCGGTCATGCTGCAACTGTTCCGGCGAAACGTAGGGCGCCGAGCCCGCGGCGAATTCTTTTTCTTCGGCAAGCAGATCGGGGTAGCGTGCGTGGCGCGCAAAGCCAAAATCGAGCAACACGGCCTCCCCCGTCGGCCGCAGCAGGAAGTTCTCCGGCTTGATGTCGAAATGAATGACGTCCTGAAGATGAATGCTGTGGATCGCGTCGGCGAGCGCGGCGCCTACGCGCGCGACATCTTCCGGCGGCAGCGGCGCACGTTCGATGATCTCCGAGAGGTCCTCGCCATCGATCCATTCCATCACGACGTAGGGCGAAGCTCTGACATCGCCGGCTGCAACGAAGCGCGGAACATGGGGGCCGTTGAGCTTCGCCAGGATCATCTGCTCCATCTCCAGCCCGATGATGCCGATAGCCGATTCGCCGCGACCGAGAAACGGGGCCTTCAGCACGATCGGAAAGCCGGGATCCTGTCGCGCGGGGGCCGTCGTGCGATAAATGACGCCTGTTCCGCCCTTGTGGACGCAATCGCCAAGCCGGTACCCATCGATGATGCCACCCGGATGTAATTGTTCGCGCATTACGGAAATATCGGGTTGGCAGAGGAGGTGGTCCTCGACAGGGAGAAGCTAGATGCCCAGTTCCACGCGATACGCCAGCGAGCTGGGCAAGCCACAGTGTCGGATCTTGTCAGCGGCCGCCATTGCATCGTAGGGAACACGGAAAAACGTAAGCTTTTGTCCGGCAAGATCGAACAGCGTATAGGCGGCTGCTGGATTGCGGTCACGTGGCTGGCCCACGGACCCGACGATAACGACCCAGCGACGGTGACTGGGCACCGGAATCGCAGTGCCAGGAAAAGGCCGGAACTCGCTCATCCTCCCGTGAGCGTTCTCGAAGTAAAGCACCTGGTCATGCACGTGGCCGCAGAAGGTGTAGCAAGTTTCTGCAGCGTCGGTACAGCGTTTGGCGGCTGCCGGACTGTCGATGTAGTCCCAGCGTTCCGGTGCCGCCGCTGACGCATGGACGAAACAGACCGTTTCCTGGCGCACGATGAGCGGTAGCGAAGCGAGGAAAACTTTCTGCTCTTCGGTGAGCGTTTCACGGGCCCATTGCAGTGCCGCGCGCGCCGCATCGTTGAAATAGCCGCTTCCCTCTTCGATCCCCTCGTCGTGGTTGCCTTTGAGAACCACAGCGCCGGCCGCGGCGTACCGGGCGACAATCTCGACGACTCCACGCGCGTCAGCGCCATAGCCAACCAGATCGCCGAGGAAACCAAAGCGTTCCGCGCCGCGCTCCCGAGCATGGCCCAAGCACGCGTTCAAGGCTTCCAGATTGCCGTGGATATCAGACAACAGGGCGGTCAGCAATGGAGAAACCCCATAAGGTGCTACGGCGTGCCTTCGATACTAGCAGGGGATCAAGGCACAGGCGGCGGTTTTTTGCGCCGCGTTGATGTCAAGCAAATATCGCAGACCAGGCGCCTGCTCGATAAACTTGGTGATTGCGACATCAAGCCGGACTTCGACGTCCGAGCACCCTAGACGTAGCGCGTGCATGTATCGAACTGATTCTCGACCGGCGGCCGCGTGCTCCAACTTTCTGGCAACGCTGCACGCATATGCGGCTGACGACGCGCATTGTCTCGTAGCGGTTGAACCTCGTTCCGCAAAGTGGGGACTCTTTGATTTAGGTCACGAGCGGCCATCCCGGCGCCGACTATGCTCAAGTCATCGTTCACTCTGGGGCTGACCATGGAATGCCGTCCGGACGGCAGCGACTGCCCTGACGCCGTTGTGGTGTGTTTCCATTGCGGTGAGAGGAATCCTCCCGGCGTCCGCTGGCAACTCGTCCTGAACGGTGTCGCGCGCTCCTTCTGCTGCGGCGGCTGCCTTGGCGTCGCCCAAGTGATACACGCGGCGCGCCTCGACGATTTCTATTCGCGCCGTAGCCCAGCTCGCCCGCCGCGGCGGCCGCGCATTGACGCATGGGACGGGGATGGCGCCGCAGCCGAAGCAGCGGGCTTGATCAGGCATCTCCAAGGAGAGATGCGGGAGGTGTCGTTATTGCTCGAAGGCATCCATTGCGCCGCGTGCGTCTGGCTCAACGAAACCTATCTGCAGCGGCAGCCAGGTGTCGTCGATGTAAGCGTCAACTTCGCGACGCGACGGGCGCGCGTGCGCTGGGACGCGAGTCGGGCCAAGTTGTCCGATCTGTTGCGCGCGGTTGCGGCGATTGGATACCGCGCTTATCCGTACGATCCGGCGCGGCGCGAGGTATTGGCAGGACGCGAGAGCCGTGCGTTGCTCCTTCGAACAGCGCTGGCGCTACTCGCGATGATGCAGGTGATGATGTTCGCCGTGCCGGCGTATTTCAGCAGCGACGGTGTCGAGCCGGAATATCGGGCACTGCTGGAGTGGGCGAGTCTCACGATTTCGCTGCCGGTCATCTTGTATTGCGCCACGCCGTTCTTTGCCGGCGCGCTTCGTGACATCCGCCTGGGCAGGCTGGGCATGGATGTTCCTGTCGCGCTCGGCGTCGGTGGTGCTTTTGTCGCCAGCGTGTGGGCAACGGTCAGCGGCAGCGGCGCGGTCTATTACGATTCCGTCACGATGTTTGTCGCGCTGCTGCTCGTCGCCCGCCTCGTCGAGCTGCGGGCGCGGCAGCGGGCAGGGAACGCAATCGAGTCCATCGCCCGCGACCTTCCCGATACCGCGGAGCGCGTCCCCGGCTATCCTGCTTCATTCGCGTCGGAAACCGTCGCTGCGGCGGCGCTTTGTCCAGGCGATACTATCCGCGTGGGGACAGGCGCGTCCATTCCCGCTGACGGCAAGATCATCGAAGGCCGTTCCAGCGTGGAGGAGGCGGTGTTGACCGGTGAAAGCTGGCCTCGAAGCAAGGTCCCCGGCGACACCGTGCTCGCAGGATCGATCAATCGCGAAAGCCCGTTGCTCGTACGGGTGAGTGCGGCAGGCCAGGCGACGACGTTAGCCGCACTCGGCCGACTGGTCGAACGTGCGGCCAGCGAGCGACCGCGCGTGGCAAGGCTTGCGGATCGCGTCGCGGCGTCGTTTGTAGCCGTGTTGTTGGTGTTTGCCCTGGCGACCGGACTTGCTTGGTGGTATCTCGATCCGGCACGCGCGTTGGCGGTGACGTTCGCCGTGCTGGTCGTGAGTTGCCCGTGTGCGCTGTCGCTGGCGACCCCGGCCGCGCTGGCCGCCGTGGCCGGCGCGCTCGGTCGCCGCCAGATCCTGGTCGTGCGCGGCGACGCATTGGAAACGATGGCGCGGGTGACACATGTCGTTCTTGACAAGACGGGCACGCTGACAACCGGTCGCTTGCAACTCACCGAAGTCGAGCCGCTGCACGGCAACGAGCGCGCAGCGTGCATTGCAATTGCGGCCGCGCTCGAGCGGGGCTCGGAACATCCGATCGCGGGAGCGCTGCGGGCGGCTTCGCCACCTGCAGAGACTGTGCTCGCTGCCCGTGATGTTGTCGCTTTACCCGGCAGCGGCATCGAAGGAGTCATCGAAGGCAGACGTTACAGATTGGGTCGACCCGATTGGGTCGCTGCGCTGCACGGCCGACCATTGGAGGCGGGTGCCGTCGCGCCGGACGCGATCGCGGTGGCGCTGGGCAACGAGGCCGGATGGGTCGCGTCACTGTCGTTCAGCGACTCGCTGCGGCCCGGCGCGCAAGCGCTGGTCGCCATGCTGCAAGAAGTGGGAATCGAGGTATCGCTCTTGTCAGGCGATCGCGATGAGATCGTGCGGAACGTCGCGCAGACCGTAGGTATCGCCGACCATCGCGGCAATGCGCGGCCCGAGGAAAAGCGCGCGCGCATCGCCGAACTTCAGCGCGGTGGCGCAATCGTCGCCATGGTCGGCGACGGCGTCAACGACGCGCCGAGCCTGGCGCAGGCCGACGTCTCACTGTCGCTCGGGAGCGCCGCGACGCTGACGCAGTGGACCGCCGATATCGTCGTGCTGGGCGACGATCTGCCGCGAATCGCCGAGGCGATCATCCGCGCGCGGCAGGCGTTCCGGGTGATCCGTCAGAACCTCGTCTGGGCGTTCGGGTACAACCTGGTGGCGATTCCAATGGCTGCGACCGGTCACTTGACTCCGCTCGCCGCCGCATTGGGCATGTCCGTCTCGTCGCTGCTGGTCGTTGGCAATGCATTGCGGCTTCTGCGTGATGCAGAGACGCCTGCGACGGCGGCAGCACGGGCAGCGGTCGGCGAATTGAAGGTTGCCACGAGTTAAGGGCGCGCGTGGATATCCTCTACCTACTCATCCCGCTGTCGGTTGTGCTGGTGTTCCTGATCGGCGCGGCGTTCTGGTGGTCGGTTACCAGCGGCCAGTTCGACGATCTGGAAGGTCCCGCGCACCGAATTTTGACGGACGACGACTCTCCGGTTTGATCTGCATCAACTCGCCGTACGGTACCCAACGCTAGCATTCGAGCGCGCAATTGACGAGCGGAGCAACGGCAATGAAGAGAGCCGACGTATGAGCACCGGCGTGGCAGGGACGTTCAACTATAAAGTGGTGCGCCAGTTCTCGATCATGACGATCGTCTGGGGGATCGTCGGCATGCTGGTCGGCGTGATCGTCGCCGCGCAGCTCGTGTGGCCGGACCTCACTTATGGCATACCGTGGCTCTCGTATGGCCGACTTCGGCCGTTGCACACCAACGCCGTGATCTTTGCGTTCGGCGGCTCGGCGCTGTTTGCAAGCTCATTCTATGTCGTCCAGCGCACCTGCCAAGTGCGCCTTTTCTCCGATGGACTTGCCGCATTCGTATTCTGGGGCTGGCAGGCCGTTATCGTACTTGCGGCTATCACCCTGCCGCTCGGCTTTACCAGCGGCAAGGAATACGCCGAGCTGGAATGGCCGATCGACGTCCTGATTACCATCGTGTGGGTCGCATACGCCGTCGTATTCTTCGGCACGATCTTCAAGCGTAAGACGCCGCACATCTACGTCGCCAACTGGTTTTTTGGGTCTTACATCCTGACGATCGCGATCCTGCACATCGTCAATAGCGCGGAGATTCCTGTCTCGTTGTGGCCGATGAAGTCCTATTCGGCATACGCGGGCGTGCAGGACGCAATGGTGCAGTGGTGGTACGGTCATAACGCGGTCGGCTTCCTTCTGACCGCTGGATTTCTGGGGATGATGTATTACTTCGTGCCCAAGCAGGCGGGTCGACCGATTTATTCGTACCGCCTTTCCGTTGTCCACTTCTGGGCGTTGATCTTCACCTACATGTGGGCCGGCCCGCACCATCTTCACTATACGGCGTTGCCCGATTGGACCCAGTCTCTGGGGATGGTCTTCTCGCTGATCCTGTTGGCGCCGTCGTGGGGCGGCATGATCAACGGCATCATGACGCTGTCGGGCGCCTGGCACAAGCTGCGCACCGATCCGATTCTGAAGTTCCTGATCGTATCCCTCTCGTTCTATGGCATGTCGACGTTCGAGGGGCCGATGATGTCGATCAAGACCGTCAATGCACTGTCGCACTACACGGACTGGGGGATAGGTCACGTGCACTCGGGCGCGCTGGGCTGGGTCGCATTTATCTCGATCGGCAGCATGTACTACCTGATCCCGCGGATGTTCGGCAAGTTGGAAATGTGGTCGGTGCGGCTGATCACGGCGCACTTCTGGATCGCCACCATCGGTGTCGTGCTGTACATCGCCGCAATGTGGATCGCCGGTGTGATGCAAGGACTGATGTGGCGCGCTACCAACCCCGACGGCACGCTGACCTACGCGTTCGTCGAAGGCGTCAAGGCGACCTATCCGTTTTACGCGATTCGATTGCTCGGCGGCACAATGTTTCTGGCCGGGATGCTGATCATGGCCTACAACGTGCTGCGAACGGCCGCTGGGGGCAAGGCGGTCGAGGCAGCAATTCCCGTTGCGTTTCCTGCCAGCCTGGTGGCGCCGGCGTGAGACGGAGACTGGATCCATGAAATTCACGCACGAAATGATCGAAAAGAACATCGGCTGGATGATCGTGCTGATCATCCTCGTGGTCGCGGTGGGTGGTCTGGTCGAGATCGTGCCGCTGTACTTTCAGAAGTCGACGACCGAGCCCGTGACCGGAGTCAAGCCGTATCCGCCACTGCAGCTCGCCGGCCGCGACGTGTATCTGCGCGAAGGCTGCTACAACTGCCACTCGCAAATGATCCGGCCGTTTCGCGCCGAGACCGAGCGTTACGGGCACTACTCGGTTGCCGGCGAGTCGGTGTACGACCATCCGTTTCAATGGGGGAGCAAGCGGACAGGTCCCGATCTCGCCCGCGTTGGTGGCCGTTATTCCGATGATTGGCATCGCGTGCATTTCAACAATCCGCGCGACGTCGTGCCGGAATCGAACATGCCGGGCTATCCCTGGTTTGCGAAGACGCCTCTTCCGACGGACGACATTCGGGCCAAGATGATTGCCCTGCGCCGCGTCGGTGTGCCCTATACCGACGACGAGATTGCGAAAGCGCCGGACGAGTTGAAAGATAAGACCGAGGAAGACGCGGTCATCGCGTATCTGCAAAACCTCGGGTTGGTACTGCGCAACGTGAGGTAGCCATGGAGATCTATTCGATACTCGGTAGCGTGTTCACGGTGATTTCGTTTGCGGTTTTCGTCGGCATCCTGCTTTGGGCGTTCAGCAGCCGGCGCAAGCAGGCGTTCGATCAGGCAGCGCTGGAACCGTTTGCGCTCCCGGACGAAGTCGACGGCGTGTCACGAGGCAATTCGCAAGAGGCGCGGCAATGAGCGACTTCGTATCGGATTTCTGGAGCTTCTATGTGGCGATCTTGACCCTGGTTTCGATCGGGGCGTGCGGCTTGCTGCTCTATCTCACGGGTCGGATGCGCGTCAAGGCTGCGTCAAGGGCTCGGGGGGAGATCGGGACCGGCGTGGGGAGCGTCGGCACAACCGGGCATGTCTGGGATGAGGATCTTGCTGAATACAACAACCCGGTACCGCGCTGGTGGATGTGGTTGTTCTACCTCACCATCGCTTTCGCCCTGGGCTATCTGGTTCTCTATCCGGGCCTGGGCAAGGTCCCTGGCATCCTCGGCTGGACGTCGGCCGGCGCGTATGGCAACGAGCGCAAGGAGGTCGACGACAAAATCAAGCCGCTGTATTCGAAGTATCTGGCGATGGACATCAAGGATGTCGCGACCGACGCCCAGGCGCACGCGATGGGCGAACGCTTGTTCCTCAACTACTGCTCGCAATGTCACGGGTCCGACGCGGGCGGCAGCAAGGGATTTCCCAATCTGCGCGACAACGACTGGCTCTATGGCGGCGATCCGCAGACGATCAGGGAGACCATCACCAACGGCCGCAACGGAATCATGCCACCAATGGGGCAGGTGCTCGGAGATGAAGGTGTCAAGAATGTAGCGCACTATGTTCGTTCGCTGTCCGGCCTTCCTCACGACGCGCCGCGCGCGCAGCTCGGCAAGCCTTCGTTCCTGCAGATCTGCGCGGCGTGCCATGGCGTGGACGGCAAGGGCAATCCTCAGCTCGGCGCGCCCAACCTCACCGATCAGATCTGGCTGTATGGCAGTTCGGAGGCCACGATCATCGAAACGATCAGCAAGGGCCGCGGCGCAGCCGGCGCGGTCACCCGGATGCCGGCGCACAAGGAGCTGCTGGACGACGGAAAAATCCAGTTGCTGGCCGCCTACGTCTGGGGACTGTCGAACGTGAAGACAGTGGGCTCTCAGTAGCAGTGATCGCTGGCGCGCCGGGCGCGACCCGGCACGGCGTATTTTCAGGCAACCTCAATTGAACGGTCCCGTGCCCCACGCCGTGATCCCGATTCAGCCCGCCCCCGAGGAGCTGGCGCTCTACGAGATCCGCAAGAAGATCTACCCACGCGCCGTGCATGGCTGGTTTGCCAAGTGGCGATGGGCGCTGATTTTTTTGACACAGGCGGTTTTCTACGGCCTGCCGTGGCTTGGCTGGAACGGCCGCCAGGCGGTGCTCTTCGATCTGGGCGCGCGCAAGTTTTACATCTTTGGCCTCGTCTTCTGGCCCCAGGACGTCATCTACCTGAGCATCCTGTTGATCCTGTCCGCGCTTTCGCTGTTTCTTTTCACCGCGGTTGCCGGGCGGCTATGGTGCGGATACGCCTGTCCGCAGACCGTCTATACGGAAATCTTCTCCTGGATCGAGCGCAAGATCGAGGGTGACCGGCTGGCGCGTATCCGACTCGACGCGGCGCCGCTATCGCTCGAAAAATTCCTCATCAAGGCGCTCAAGCACGCCGCGTGGTTCACGGTCGCGCTTTGGACCGGCTACACGTTCGTCGGCTATTTCACGCCGATCCATGACCTCGGCATTCGCGGGATCACCTGGGAGCTCGGTCCGTGGGAGTCGTTCTGGATCCTTTTCTACGGCTTCGCCACCTATGGCAACGCCGGCTTCATGCGCGAGCAGGTCTGCAAATACATGTGTCCGTACGCGCGGTTTCAGAGCGTGATGTTCGACAAGGATACGCTGGTCATCACCTACGACCGTGAACGAGGCGAGCCGCGCGGTTCGCGTTCCAAAGCGGTCAAACCGCGCGATCGGGGGCTTGGCGATTGCGTCGATTGCAGCATCTGCGTGCAGGTGTGCCCCACCGGCATCGACATCCGCAACGGCTTGCAATACGAATGCATCGGCTGTGGCGCGTGTATCGACGGCTGCAACCGGGTGATGGACAAGATGGGTTATCCGCCCGGGCTCATCCGCTACACGACGGAAAATGCGCTGGCCCGCGGTTACGACACCAAGGCGATGTGGCGACGCGTGTTCCGTTCACGGACGCTCGTCTACACAGCCGTGTTGCTCGCGATCGTCGGCGTGACTGTGGGTTCGCTGGCAATGAAAAACCCGTTGAAGGTGGACGTGATCCGCGATCGCGGCGCGCTCGCGCGCGAAGCGGCTCCCGGCGTGATCGAGAACGTCTACCGCGTCCAATTGATGAACACCGACGAGACACCGCGCCAATTCACCATTCGCGCAGAGGGCATGCCGGGCCTGAAGGTCGTCGGCGTCGACCAGCCGGTAGCAGTGGCCGCAGCGCAAACGCGATTGTTGGCGCTGCGGCTGCAAGTGATACGCGACGGAGAAGGGACGGACTCAGCGGGCGGCACGGGCGAGCATGCGCAACATGACGAGCATGGTTTGCTCGACCCGGGCATGCATAAGATCGAATTCATCATCGAGGCAGTCGATGACCACCAGGTAGTACGCCATGAGCAATCCAGTTTCATCGTTCCGCACTGAGTCGGCCGTTGAGCATGACGCTCGCCGCTGGTACCGCGAGCCGTGGCCTTGGCTGCTGACGGCTGGACCATTCATTGTTGTCATCGCGTCCCTGGCGAGCGCGTGGATGGCGGTCAAGAGTGACGACGGTCTCGTCGCACAGGACTATTACAAGCAAGGACTGCTCGTCAACGAGCGGCTCAAGCATGCGGCGCCGGATCCCGAACGCCGGCTCGGTGCCGTTATTACCGTCGCCGCCGGCGGCGAGGTGCGGGTGAATATGGAAGGACTCGCCGATGCTCCACAGAGCTTGCGACTCCTTCTCGCCCATCCTGCGATGGCCAGCCACCCGGAGGCCGTCACGCTCAAGCGCGGCTCGGATGGCGTGTATGTCGGAGCGTTCGCGGCGCAGACGCCGGGCCGCTGGATCGTGACGCTGGAAGCCGATGGGTGGCGGTTGCCGACAACGACTGTCGCCGGCCGCCTATCGGAAATCCGGCTGGGCACGGCGGATCATTCGTAGGCGCTCGTTGACGCAACGAGTCCCGGAGAGGAGAGAAACCATGCGCGACAATCTTGCCCAGCGACTGATGTGGGTCATCTGGCCGGCATTTCTGGTTGCAGGTGGAGCCGAAGCGGTTTTCTTTACGTTGTTCGACCCGTTCGATCTCCGTCTTTTCGGTGCCCCGCTGGACATCTCGCGCGAGGCGTTCTACACGCTCGGCTTCTTCAGCTTCTGGGGACTTGGCATCGCGTCGTCAGCGCTGACAGTGTTTCTCGGGCGCTCACCGTTCGAAGTCGATCGCTGTCCGCTCGACGCCCCAACGCGCCCCGACGGTTGTCCGAAGAGGGAAGCCGCCGATGGACCGTCGGATCACGATGCCGGTGTCCGCGCTTGAACAATTCGACGCGGATGCACCGACGTCGCGGCGTCGGCGAGCGGCGGTCAGCAGCGCTGCCCGAGGAGCTGTTTGAGCGCCGAGACGTCGAGCAAAATGACGGAACGCCCCTGCACCTGGATCAAACCCTCCTGCTGAAAGCGGGAAAAGAGCCGGCTTACGGTTTCGAGCTTCAGCCCAAGATAACTGCCGATTTCCTCGCGCGTCATGCGCAGCACGAACTCGATCGACGAGTAGCCGCGTTCACGATACCGCTGCGACAGGTTGACCAAGAATGCGGCAAGGCGCTCCTCGGCTCGCATGCTCCCGAGCTGCAGCATGAGGCTGTGATTGCGGGAGATCTCGCGCGACAGAAACTGATGAAGGTTGTGCTGCAGCGGGGCGATGCTTCGGCCCAGATTTTCGAGCTCGTCGAACGGCAGCACACAATATTCACTGTCTTCCAGCGCCACGGCCTGACTGCCATGGTATCCGGCACCTATGCCGTCCATGCCGATGACATCGCCGAGCATGTGATAGCCCGCCACCTGCTCGCGTCCGTCCTCGGCGAGAACCGTCGTTTTGCACGAGCCCAGACGGAGCGCGTACAGGGCGCTGAACGCATCTCCCGGGCGATAAAGCGTTTCGCCCTTTTTCAGCCGCACGCGAGTGGTTACGAGCTCGTCGAGTTGCCGCAACGCGTCACGGTCAAGCCCGACGGGCAAGCACAATTCCCGCATAGTGCAGCTCGTGCAGTGCGATTTGAGCGCGAGGATGGAAACGACGGCGGCGGTTTGCGGCGTCGCCGGCGGCGGCTTGCGGGAGGGAATTATCATCGGGGAAAAGGATTGCCGGGCTGCAAATTCAATCATAATTGTTGGAGTGTAGGGCCAAAACGCGACGCTGCCAAGGACGGCATATCCGCTCTGCTGGGGGCGACCTGATGGCTCTCAGCGTACTCGTTAGTGCATGGCTCGTCGGGTCGCTCGGCGGTTTGCATTGCATGTCCATGTGCGGCGGCTTCGTGGCCGCGATTGCTGCACGCGATCGCGGAAGTGGCGGCGCATCGCTTTTGCTTCCGCGCAAAGCGATTGTCCGACAGCAAATTGGCTATCACGCAGGCCGGATCCTCACCTATACGCTGCTGGGTACGGTATTTGGCGC
>JADGRP010000125.1 GCA_017880805.1 Burkholderiales bacterium | reverse complement strand
CACATTCCGTACAAGGGAGGGGCACCCGCGCTTCAAGCGCTGCTGGCCGGCGACACTCAGCTCATGTTCGACAACCTCGCCAATTCCGCTGCGCAGCTCAAGGCCGGCAAACTGAAGGCATTGGCGGTCACGACGGCGAAGCGCTCGTCGCTGATACCCGAATTGCCCACGCTTTCCGAAACCGGTTTGCCGGGATTCGATATTTACACCTGGTGGGGATTCATGGCACCTGCCGGGACACCGAAGGAGATCGTCGCCAAGTGGAACGCCGAGGTGACGCGAATTCTCGGTTCGGCGGAGATGAAGGCGTTCTTCGCGCAGCAGGGCGCGGAACCGGCGGCGGACTCGCCCGAGCAGTTCGCTGCGTTGATCAAGAGTGAAATCACCAAGTACGCAAAGATCGTCAAGCAATCCGGCGCGAAGGTCGATTGACGGTTGCAGGGGATTGTCACATTAAGTGACACCTCCCAAGATTGAGTGACACCTTCCAAAATTGAGTGACACCTTCTCATTCACGTCATCCCCGCGAAAGCGGGGATCCATTTTGACCTTCAAAAACCAATGGATTCCCGCTTTCGCGGGAATGACGATATGAGGAATCCGCGCGTCGCGCGCTTTGGCAATTGACAATAAGCGCAGCAACGAACAACGCGACAAACCAACGACGGAGGAAAAAATCATGCGCGGCATGTTTCGATGGGCGCTCGGCGCCTTGTTCGCCTGTATCGCAACGGTTGCGTCCGCGCAGGGCTATCCCAACCGAACGATCCGGCTGGTAGTGCCTTTTCCCGCCGGGGGAACGACCGACATTCTCGCGCGCGCAGTTTCGCAGAAGCTCACCGAGGCGCTCGGGCAAGCCGTAGTCGTGGATAACCGAGCGGGTGCCGCGGGCAACATCGGCTCCGATCTGGTCGCCAAGAGCACACCCGACGGGTACACACTGCTGATGGGCACAGTGGGCACGCACGCCATCAATCCGAGCCTTTACTCGAAAATGCCCTACGACCACTACAAGGATTTCGTGCCCGTAGTGTTGGTTGCCGGCGTGCCCAATGTCCTGGTCGTCAATCCGGCGCTGCCGGTGAACTCGGTCGCCGACCTGATCAAGCTCGCCAAGGAAAAGCCGGGCCAGATCAACTTTGCGTCGTCGGGAAGCGGAACCTCGATTCATCTTTCCGGCGAATTGTTCAAGACCATGGCCGGCGTCGACATGACGCACATTCCGTACAAGGGCAGCTCACCGGCGCTCACCGACCTGATCGGAGGCCAGGTGCAGATCATGTTCGACAATCTGCCGTCTTCGCTACCGCAGATCAAGGCAGGCAAGTTGCGCGCGATCGCGGTGACCTCGATGAAGCGCGCACCCGCGCTGCCCGACATCCCGACCATCAACGAAAGCGGACTCCCCGGCTTCGAGGCAAGCTCCTGGTTCGGCGTGCTTGCGCCCGCGGGAACACCGGCGAGTATCGTCACCAGGATCAACGCCGAGGTCAATAAATGGCTGGAGAGTGCCGATGCCCGCGAAAAACTTCTCGGCCAAGGCGCGGAAGCCGCCGGCGGTTCGCCGGAGCAGTTCGCGGCTTACATTCGTGTCGAGAGTGAAAAATGGGCAAAGGTGGTCAAGGCTTCCGGCGCGAAGGTCGATTGATCGATTCGCTGCCCACGCATCCGCGCTTGGCCGAATAGACTTCTCGAGATGGGCGCAGACCTTCCAATTTACGTGATCCTCGCGAAAGCGGGGATCCATTCGAAACGGGCGCAGCCTTCCAACTTCCGTCATCCTCGCGAAAGTGTGGATCCATTCGAAACGGGCGCAACTTTCCAACTTCCGTCACCCCCACGAAAGCGGAGATCCATTCGAAACGGGCGCAACTTTCCAACTTCCGTCATCCCCGCGAAAGCGGGGATCCATTTTGCGACCGTCAAGAACGAGTGGATTCCCGCTCAGTTACCAAAATGAGCGGGAATGACGATATTAAAGTGCGCGGAGCTTTAGCGCCGCGAAGCCCACCACGCAAGCCCAAGCCATGCGGCAATGAACGCCACGCCACCCAACGGCGTCACCGCCCCGAGCCACGTCGCACCGGTCAGCGCGAGCAAATAGAGGCTGCCTGAAAAGAGCAGCAGCCCGGCGATCAGCAACCACGCGACCCACGCCAGCCCCACAACATCAGGCGATCGGGTCATGAGCACGCCGACACCGAGCAAGCCGAGCGCGTGCCAGAAATGGTACTGAACCGCGGTCTGGTAGGTGGCGAGCATTTCGGCGCCGAGGTGGCCTTTGAGCGCGTGCGCGCCGAACGCGCCAAGCGCAACCGCGGCGGCAAGCGCGAGCGCGGCGGCGATCAGGCAGAATTTGGCGTTCATCCGGGATATCCACGCGAAGCCGGCGGGCGATCGCGTGCGAGTAAATTCGCAACTACGAAGGCGGCGGCCATTCGTCTACAATGTAACGTGTATAAGAGTGTCTACTATGAGAGGTCGCTCCATTTCGCGGGCAAGGATAGCACCATGACGCTCCAGCGTTACCACGTAGGCAAGCGGCTCGCCGACATGGTCGTGCACAACGGCACGATCTATCTCGCCGGTCAGGTTGCCGACGATTTGAGCGCGGATGTCACGACGCAGGCCCGTCAGGTGCTTGCGAACGTCGACCGGCTGTTGGGCGAGGTCGGCAGCGACAAGACGAAAATACTTTCGGCGACGATCTATCTGCCGGACATGAACGACTTCGGCGCAATGAACGCCGTCTGGGAAGGATGGGTTCCAGCCGGGCAGACGCCGGCGCGCGCGACAGTACAGGCAAAGCTCGCGGCGTCGGGATACAAGATCGAGATCCAGGTTATCGCCGCCGCGTGATTGACCCAACTGAGTAACGCAACTGAGTAACGCAACTGAGTAACGCAACTGAGTGATGCCACTGAGCGACGCCGCCATGTCCGTTCCTCCCTCCTCCTCTCCTCTCGCGGTCGCCGCGAAGCATATTCCTGCGGTGGAGAAACACGCTCCGCTGCCGGTGACGCGGGCGATGTTCGACGAGCTCATGGTGCCGTGTTACGCGCCGGCACCCTTTGTGCCGGTACGCGGCTCGGGATCGCGCATGTGGGACCAGCAAGGCCGCATGTATATCGATTTCGCCGGCGGCGTCGCGGTGACCGCGCTCGGACACTGCCATCCCGCCATGGTCAAGGCGCTCACCGAGCAGGCGCAGACCCTCTGGCACGTGTCCAACTGGATGACCAGCGAGCCGGCGCTGCGGCTTGCCAGGAAGCTGGTGGACGCGACGTTCGCCGAGCGCGTGTTCTTCTGCAACTCCGGCGCCGAGGCCAACGAGGCCGCGCTGAAGCTGGCCCGCCGCTATGCGCACGATCATTTCGGCGCCGAGAAATTCCGCGTTGTCTCGACCCTGAACTCATTTCATGGCCGGACGCTTTTCACGGTCACCGCCGGCGGGCAGGCGAAATACGCCAGCGGATTCGGCCCCAGCCCCACCGGCTTCACCCACATCCGCTACAACGACGTCGCGGGGCTGGAAGCCGCGTTCGCAGAAGAGGGCGGCGACGACATTTGTGCCGTGATCCTCGAGCCGATGCAAGGTGAAGGCGGCATGATCCCCGGTACGCCGGAATTCTTAACCGCGGCGCGCAGGCTCTGCGACGAGCACGATGCCTTGCTGATCTTCGACGAGATCCAGAGCGGCATGGGCCGCACCGGCGCGCTGTTTTCCTACATGCAAAAAGGCGTCGTCCCCGACATCCTGACCAGCGCCAAAGGCCTGGGCGGCGGCTTTCCGATCGGCGCGATGCTGACAACCTCGGAAATCGCGAGCGCGTTCTCGGTCGGAGTGCACGGCACAACTTATGGCGGAAATCCGCTTGCGTGCGCGGTTGCCGGCGCCGTATTCGACATCATCAACACCACCGAAGTCCTCGACGGCGTCAGGGCCCGGCACGCACTGTTCATGGAAGGCCTGCGCACGATCAACTCGCGGCGCGAGGTTTTCGCCGACATCCGCGGCGAAGGGGTGTGGCTCGGCTGCGAGCTCAAGGCGCCGTGGCAGGGCAAGGCGGCGGAAGTGGTGCGGGCTGCCGGCGATGCCGGCCTCGTCGTGCTGATGGCCGGACCCGATGTCGTGCGCATCGCGCCATCGCTCATCATCAGCCTGGATGAAATTCTCGAGGGCTTGGCGCGGCTCGAGACGGCGCTCGGTAAAGCGCTCGTCTGACGCGCGGCGCTCCGGGGCGCCCTATTTCACATTGCGCCCGGGCCTCCGACGGGTTGACCACGTTTTCTAATGATACGGGTCAGCGCTCACTATGTTCTACGTAAGACCGATCGCGCGGGACGACCTGCAGGCGCTGCTTGCGCTGTCCGAACGCACCGGCGCGGGATTGACCACCTTGCCGGCAAACACCGAGCGCCTCGACGCGCGCATCGGCCGCGCACTGGCATCGTTTGCCGGCGCGGCCGGGAAATCCGACGAGTGCTTCGTGTTCGTACTCGTTGACGGCACCAGCGATCATATCGTCGGCATCAGCGCCATCGAGGCCGCGGTAGGCCTCGCCGAGCCCTGGTACAACTACCACGTCGGCACGCAGGTGCACGCCTCGCGCGAGCTCGATTTGTATACCGCGGCGCCGACCTTGTTTCTGACCAACGATCACACCGGCCACAGCGAGCTCTGCTCACTTTTTCTGGACGCGCGCCATCGCCATGGCCGCAATGGACCGCTCTTGTCGAAGTCGCGGCTTCTGTTCATCGCCGAATTCGCGGAGCGTTTCGCGCCCAAGATCATCGCCGAGCTCCGCGGCAAGCTGGACAAAGACGGCAAGAGCCCATTCTGGGAGGGTCTGGGCCGGCATTTTTTCGCGATGGAATATTCGCGCGCGGATTATCTGACCGGCATCGGTCAGAAGGCCTTCATCGCCGAGCTGATGCCTAGACATCCGGTGTACACGGCGCTGCTCCCCGAGGACGCGCGTGCCGCGATCGGCGAAGTGCATGCCGACACGCTGCCGGCGAGGGCGATGCTCGAATCCGAGGGTTTTCGCTACGA
The DNA here is from genome assembly GCA_017880805.1 of Burkholderiales bacterium. GTDB lineage: Bacteria > Pseudomonadota > Gammaproteobacteria > Burkholderiales > Casimicrobiaceae > PALSA-1003. The sequence goes on along the minus strand of JADGRP010000125.1, from coordinate 3,672 downwards.
GGGTTATATCGATATCTTCGACGCCGGACCGACGCTGGAGTGCTTTCGCGACAACATACGCGCCGTTCGCCAATCGCAGGTTTTGCCGGTCACCATCGGCGAAGAGGATCCGGTCCCCGACAGCCTGACTGACGACGTGCTGTGGCTGGTCGCCAATCGCGATCTGGCACAGTTCCGCGCGCTGCTGTGTCCGGCTCCCGCGCGCATCGCGCAGTTTCCGCTGCTGCCGCACGCGGCGCTGGCGCTCGGCGTGTCCGAGGCCGATACCGTGCGCGCGGTTCCGCTCGCGCCCCGCGATCGTTCCTGAGCGCTCATGGGCGTCCTGGAAGTCAACTTCGACGGCATCCCCGGCCCAACGCACAACTACAGCGGCCTCGCCGCCGGCAATCTCGCGTCGGAACGGAACAGGAATCTGATCGCCAATCCGCGCCAGGCGGCGCTGCAGGGGCTCGCGAAGATGAAGGCGCTTGCCGACGCCGGATATGCGCAAGCCGTTCTGCCGCCCCACGAGCGGCCCGCGGTCGCCGCGTTGCGTGCGCTGGGCTACGCCGGCAGCGATGCCGCCGTCGTCGCCCGCGCGGGGCGCGAAGCACCGCAGCTTCTTGCGGCGTGTTCGTCGGCTGCCGCGATGTGGGCCGCCAATGCGGCGACGGTGAGCCCGTCGAGCGACACCGCCGACGGCCGCGTGCATTTCACTCCGGCAAACCTGGTCTCGAACTTCCATCGCGCGCTGGAGACGACGACCACCACGCGCGTGCTGCGCGCGATATTCAACGATGCTGGAAGATTCATCGTCCACGAGCCCCTGCCGTCCGCGGCCCAGTTTGGCGACGAAGGCGCGGCGAATCAGATGCGCCTCGTGGCCGGTGCGGCGCCCGCGGTCGAGCTTTTCGTCTACGGACGTATGGCCCTCGACACGGCAGCGGCGGTGCCGCAGCGCTTTCCGGCGCGGCAGACGCGGGAAGCGTCGGAGGCCATTGCCCGGCGGCATGGCCTCGATCCGAGCCGCACGCTGTTCGTGCAGCAAAATCCGGCGGCCATCGATGCCGGCGCGTTTCACAACGACGTCGTCGCCGTCGCAAACGGCGCGGTGCTTTTCTGTCACGCGCGCGCATTCGTCTCGCACGAGACATTTTTCGCGTCGCTCCGGTCGAGCCTCGGCTCGGCATTTACCCCGATCGTCGTGGGCGAAGCGGAGGTGAGCCTCGATCGGGCGGTCGCGACCTATCTATTCAACAGCCAGCTCGTCACGCGCCTCGATGGCAGCATGTTGCTGGTCGCTCCCGCCGAATGTCTCGAGGATGAGGCAGTCGCCGCGTATCTGCAGCAGCTCACCTCTGGGGAAGGACCGATTCGCGAGCTGCGGGCGTTCGATCTGCGGCAGAGCATGAAAAACGGCGGCGGCCCAGCGTGTTTGCGATTGCGCGTGGTGCTATCCGACGCAGAGCGCGCGGCGGTCGGTGCCAACGTCTGGCTCGACGACGCGCTGTACGCCGCGCTGACCGCCTGGGTGATGCGGCACTACCGCGATCGCCTGACGCCTGCCGATCTGGCGGATCCCGCGCTGCTCGACGAGGGCAGGCGCGCGCTGGACGAGCTCAGCCGCCTGCTGCGCATTGGCGATGTCTATCCGTTCCAGAGGCTTTAGAAAGAAGGGCCCGACCACAAATTCGCCATTCCCGCGAAAGCGGGAATCCATTTGGTTATTTGGTTCTTTGACGGGCGCAAAATGGATCCGCGCTTTCGCGGGGATGACGAACCTTGGGTTGTCTCTCGATTCAGAGTCCTCTTACTCAGCAGCGGGCGCCGGCAGCGTGCGATGACGCCGCACCGGCGACCAGACGACGGCCGCGGCCGACAGCATCAGCCCGAGGACTCCGACCGTAAGCAGCGTGCCGCGCAGGCCGATGCCCGTCGCCAGCGCGCCTCCGACGAGCGATCCCAAGGGCGCCGACGCCACCGTGAAAAAGCGCATCGTGGCCGTCATCCGCCCGAGCAGCCGGTCCGGGGTGATGGCTTGTCGCAGCGAGAGATAGTTGATTCCCCATAGCACCGCGCCGAAGTCGAAGATCAGCATCGCGGCGCCGAGAGCAAGCGTCGCGATCAACGGCGGTCCGCCGATCAGCCCAAAGGCCTGCCATGCGAATGCGGACAGGATCAGGCCATGCACGATGACCGGGCCGATGCCGAGCCGTGCCGACAAACGTTGCGCCGAGGCCGATGCCAGCACGCAGCCGAGGCCGCCGCACGCGTAGACCACACCGATCGCGCCGGCCGACAATCCGAGCTCGCGGGTCGCGAACAGGATCAGCACCGCGACCTGCATATGGTGCAGAAATTGCCATGTGCCCGCGAGCCAGGCGAGGCCCCACAGCGTGCGGTTGTCCCAAACGAGCTTGAGGCCTTCGCCGATCTCCTTCCATATGCCGGCGCCGGCCGATGGATTCGGCACGTCGTTTCGCGCGACGATCCGGCGCAACATCAGCGCCGAAACGAAGAACGAGATCGCATCGAGCGCGATCGCGAACGGTGCTGTCAACGCATGGATCAGCCCCCCGGCGAGGCCGGGACCGACCAGCGCCGCCGATGTTTCGCCGAGCGCGATCTTGGCGTTGGCCTCGACCAGCCGCTTGCGTCCGGCCATCTGCGCCAGCAGCACCTGGTACGCCGCGCCACCGACGACGTTCTGCACGCCGCACAAAAATCCGACCGCGAACAGAGTTTCCATCGACAGCGAACCGAACCAGGCCGTCACGGGAATCGCCAGCAGGGCGAGGCCGCGGCTGACGTCGGCGACGATGATCACGGGCAGCTTGCGCACGCGGTCGAGCAGCACGCCGGCGTGCAGGCTGAACAGCGCGAACGGCAGCGTCTCCAGCGCGACCAGAATCCCCATCTGCATCGGCGTCGCGTTGAGCAGCAGCGCGGCAGTCAGCGGCAGCGCGAGGTTGGTGATTTGCGCGCCAAACGACGTGATCGTGAGCGAGACCCAGAGCTTGCGGAAATCCCTGGATCGCCACAGCCCGCGGAACGTGCGGCGGAAATAAGTTCGCAATCGATCGATCATGGTCATTGTTCGTTTCCTCCAGCCGGAGCGCATGGCGCCCGGCCGCCGGTTAGCCTCACCGGCGGGAAACGATGCTCGGGGAAAGTACGCCCGGACTTCGGTTCCCGCCAACCCGGCGGGAAACCGCTCGGGCAGCTAGCGCAACGGCGGCGGCGTCCCCGACTCGAGGTCGGAGAGATGCGCGCCGAGGAAAAAGCCCCATGCGAACGCGCGCGCCGCGAAAGCATTCGCGGTGACGGTGGTGGTCGGCGTTCTGGTCATGGCAGGCAAGTTCCCTGGAGTGTGCTCAAAAAATGAGCGACGATGGCTGAATCTTACGCGAGCGCCGCGCCGGAGCGCAATATGCCTGGCCGCCATTTGCGCTGCTCAGCCATCCGTTTGTCGCATTTACGCCACTCGGCGCCGCAATATTGCGACGCGGGACTATTTGCCTGTCCGCTGCCGCGCCGCGTCGACGTCGAGATATTTCCACGGATGTTCCCAGTAGGCGTGCTTCTTGTAGCCCTGCACCCATGGCTGCAGCAGCGTGTTCTCAATGGTGTAAACACCGAGCCACCACGGGTTGTACGCGGCGACAAGCTCCGACATCCTGCGATAAATCTTGT
>JADGRP010000124.1 GCA_017880805.1 Burkholderiales bacterium | reverse complement strand
GCGGCGAGCTTCGGCTTCAGCGGATCGTCGAGATCGACGATCACCAGCCCCGCATCGGCCGACACGTACGCGAAGTGGCCGCCGAGCATCACATGGCGCGCGCCGCTCAGAATATTGTTCTCGTTCCAGGTGATTGCCCGCGTCAAGAAGTTGTTCTGCGGATCGCGGTCGGCGAGTGTATTGACGTTGACCAGAATCAGCCCCTCGACCGAGTCGCTGATCGCGGCGTAACTGTAGATCGGATGGAACGGCTGCTCCTGGTTGGTGACCCGCATCAGCTCGCCCTCGTTGCGCAGCGGGTTGATCGACTGGTTGGTCGGCAGCGCGACACACGTCGCGTTCGACGAGGCGATATGCGTGTCCTGTCCCCATGGGGAAAATGGAGCGGTGAGGATCTTTTGCGAAATTCCCTTGTTGGCGATGCTGGCGACGTCGTAGACGCGCATGCCGGCGCGGCCTTCGGCGACGTACATGTACTCGCCGCGCAGCTGCAGGCAGCGCGCAGCATCCTTGGTGTCGTGTGTCTGAATGAGCGGCAGCTTGAGGTCGCGCTGCTGATGCTGTGCGAACCAATCGGGATACGCGTATTGGTGCAGGTAGCTGCCGATCACCGCCTGCGGCTCTTCCCATTCCGTGACCTGCACCGCGGCAATCTGCTTTTCCTCGCCGACCCAGGCGTTGTAGCCGACGAAGTTGACGAAGTTGGTCCCCTGCACCATCAGCTGCGCCATGATCGCATTGTTGTCGTTTTGCCGCGAGACGTGGCAGTCGCTGCAGGTCTTGGTTTCGGTCGTGCGCTCGGTGTGCGGATAGTGCGGCGCGAACGCCTGCGACGAGAACCCGGATGCGGCAATCGGCGCCTGCTGGATATAGATGTGCTCGCGATTGATGTTGGTCGACGAAAGTACCAGCGCCGAGCTCGACCGTATGGGCGCGATCTTGCTCCCCTTGACCGGGCCATGGTGGCCGAGTTGGAACGCGTCGTCGCGCGCCACCTGCGGATTGTAGGTGGCGTAGTTGCGCGTCTCGCCTCCCTCGTAGTGCAGCCGATCGGTCTTGGCGTTGGCCTGGATAGGCAGGTGACAGCCGGCGCACGACGTCGTCCACGACAGGTGGCAGGTGTAGCAGGTCATCTTGTCGTCGCCGTGTGCATACTTGGCCGGATCGACGCCGGGGCCCCATTGCATCGAATCGCCCGTGGCCATGAGCTTGGCCCGGGCGGCCTTGGGATTGTAATTGGGGCTCGCCGGATTGACCGTGTCCTTGACCAGTTTGACTTCCCACTCCTTGTCCGGGTCGAGCGCGGCACGCTGGAACAGCTTTCCCTCGCGCCATTCGAAGCGTTTGCGGCCATCCTGGGTGCGCAACAGCGACATGTCGGTACCGGTAGGCTGCGACGCGGGACCGCTGGTGAACAGCGTCGGGTAGCGTGTGGCCGTGCCGTGGCAGTCGGCGCAATCGATCTCGATCGCCGCCGCGACTTCGCCGTAAAGGTGCCCATTGCCATGCGCGTCCTGCGCGAAGTGGCAATCCACGCACTGGAAGCCCTTCTCCATGTGAATCGACGTCAAGTGCACTGCTTTTTTGAACTTGTCGGGATCGTCGTCGGCGACCGCCTTGCCGGCTGCATCGAGCAGCGTGCCGTGACGATCGCGTTTGAATACCGCGCGGAAATTCCACCCATGGCCGTGGTAGTCGGCGAACTGCGTGTCCTTGAGCTTGGGATTGAGCGAGCTCACTTCCTTCAGGAATTCCGGATCGCCCCACTTGCCGCGGATCGACGCCTCCTCCGGATTGCGATCGAGGATCTTGCGAATCTCGGCGCTGGTCGGATAGCGCTGCTTTTCCGGCCACATGAACGGCGCGTCGGACTCGTAGTCCCACATGATGTAGCCGTAGTAGCTGTTGACGAACACGTTCGGCTGGTGCATGTGGCAGACCATGCACTGCGACGAGGGTACGGCACGCGTGAACTCGTGCTTGATCGGATGCCCCGGCTCGTCGCGCGGAATCGTCGGGTCCGCGCTCTGCGATTTGCCGGTGTTGCCGAATGCCGCGTAGCGCCCGGAATGCGCGGGGTCGCGATCGTTGGCGTAGACCGCGTGACATCCCGAACACCCCGACGAGCGATAGTCGCCCGGCTGCTCGTTGGTGCCCAGGAACCACATGTGCGGGTCGTTCAACCGTGTCTTGGTGATGTTGATTACCGGCACCGCGATTCGAAGGCCGGTGCCGGGGCCGCGATTGGACTGCCGGATGTCGGGCCGGCCGGGCTCGTCGAGCTTCTGAATCGCGCCGGTGTTGTTCGGCAATCCGATTTCCGGAAACTGGCTCAGGATCACCCGGCCGCCGCGCTCGAACACGCGGAAAATGTCAGCGACCGGAACCGTCTCCCACGCAGGAAGCGGGAACAGCTTCGCCAGAATTCCCTTATCGGTCATGAACGGCGTGGGCGGTATGGGATTGACCATCGTCGCCGGCTCTCCCTTCGTGGTATACGCTTCGCCCAGAATGTAGCGCTTGAAGGGCAGGATCCCGTTGTTGTAAGACGCCCCGCCCCACAGCATGGCCGAGGTCGACATCAGACTGCGCTCGGTCGCCTGAATAATGTTGAGGTGGCACGCGCCGCAGGAGTCCCGCGCCACGCGGTAGTCGCCGGGATTGATGAAGCGCACGAATTCCGGCGACTCACGGTTGAGCAACGTGTACGTACGCTCGGGATTGGCGCTCGACGGGAAATTCCACGCCTTGGGGAACCGCGGCAGCACATGCGCGCTGTCGGTGGCGGCACGGTAACTCGTGTCCTTCGGCTCCGCTGTCTGCGGCTTCACGACCTTGGCATCGCCGCCATGGCAATCGGTGCAGCCGAGAATCACGCCGGTGTTGACGTGCATCGTGGTGTGATCGGTCGCTGTGTGACAACTGACGCAGCCGAGGGATTTGGCCAGCGCGTCCTGCGCGGTCTGCCGTTCCGGCGCGGGCGGCGTCGCCGCATACGTCCGTCCAACAGGCCTCTCGTTGTCCATGCCGAACGCGCACGATGACGTCAGCATCACGAGCGCGCCCATCATCATGAGTATCGACCGGACCGGAGTGTCGTGGCGCGCGTTCATGACAATTGAGGTCGGCACGATCAGTACGTTAGCAGAACGTTGAACAGTATCGAGTATTGCGTCTTGCCGCTGTCAGTCTCGTAGAGCTGTTTCAAACCCTTGCCCGGAATCAGCGCAGCAGCCGACGCATTGAGCACGATGTTTTGCGTGAACAGTGGCCGGTACTGTAGCGCTGCCGATACATCCGTGCCCAGGTTGCGGTCGATATTGCCCTGGTTGCGAAGCACCGACAGCACGGTGGTGTTGGAGAACCAGAGCTGATTCAAGTTGCCGATGACGCGCCATCGCGGCGAAACATCGAAGTCGGCGCCGATTCCGATCAGCGCCACTCCCGGATTCGTGAAATTCGACTGGCCCTGATCCTTCGACGAGCGGAGGCTCGCGAGGACGCCGTTACGCCCCGAGAGCGCGACGCCGCCACCGCCGATCAGCGGCACCGCCTGGCGAATCCAGAAGCTGGTATCGGCGCCGGCGATCTGCGGATTCTCGAGGATCGCGTCGAAGCCGTTTTCCTTGCCGTCGAACGGATTGCGGTCGCCGCTCGCATAAAGCGCGGTGCCGCGAACGCGGAACCAGTCGAAGTCGCGCGACACCTCGCCCACACCGTAAAAAGCGCTGATATCCGCCTTCTGCTCCGAGAAGGGATTGCGATCGTCGCGCCCGACCGCGTAGTACAGAGACGCGGTCGCATTCCAGCGGCCGAAATGGCCGTCGCCCGAGGCGCCGAGATACGTCACTTCGTACTTGTGCGGCCGGGCATCGCCGAAAATGGCGGGCCGGACCTGAAAGCCGTTGTTGTCGAGAAACGCGTCGGCGGTTTCCCGGTTCACGTTGTGAATGACCGTTCCCTGCAGCGTAAAACCCGGCACCAGAAAATCCTGCCGGAAGAGATTCGCGACGAACACGTCGTCTTTTCGAAGTGACTTGCCGACATCGTTCAAGCCGCTGTTGGTGTCCTTGTCGATCCTGCGAAAGTAGGCGACGTTGTACTGCCACCGATTGCTCTCGCGCGTGCCGAAAAATCGAACGCCGATCGGCTGATCCTGAAACAAGAAGCCGCGAAAGTCCGAAATGAACGGCTGAATGCCGACGCGGATGTCGTCGAAGTCGAAGTTATCCGACGCAACGTGGTATTCGTAGTCGACGAACGCTTCCTGGATCCCGACGAATTGATCGGTGCGGCGGGTGCCGCCGCGAGGATCGATATTGAGCACACGGACTTCCTCGGCCCTGCTGACGTTGTAGTTGACCACCGGAACGAAGCGGAACTCCAGCTCCGGCGGCCTGAACGTCGTGTCACCCTTCAACAGCGACAAACTGATGATGAGATTTTGCGCGAAAGTCGACTGCCTTCCGCGGCCGAACTGATCGTTCGCTTGCGCATCCTGCGAAGATTGCGCGCCGATCGGCGTCGGCAGCTTGCGCGCCTCGAGGAGCGTGTCCGAGATCACGCCGAGATTGAAAAACCAGTCCTCGCCAAAGACCGGACGGTCGCCCTTGAGCGTGTTCGGGTTGTACGGGTCGAACAAGTGTTGGTTCACGATGCCCAGTTGATCGATCAACCGCCAGCGATCGGGCACCGGCACCGTTTCCCGCGGCAGCAGCGGCGACGGCGGCGGCACCTTGTTGGGATCGATCGCGGGGATGACCGCTTCGAGCGGCCGGCCCATGGGCCGCTGCTGCAGGACCCGATCGTCGGGCAGCGCCTCGGGTGCGGGAACGGCGGTGACCGCTTCCGGTTGCGCATTACCCGTCGGCGGCGGCGCGCCGGCCTCACTGCCGGGGACTCCTCGCGCGATGCCGGGAGTGGCGTCGACCGAAAAGTTCGGGTTGCTTTTGCCGACAGCGTAGTCGATCCAGCCGCTGCGACCGTCGGCGAGATGGATACGGAACCAACTGCCGCGTCTCTGATCGGCTTCCAGCCGCGTACCCTGCTGCAGTTGCGCCAGCACCGCCGAACCGGACGTCGCGTCGGCGTGAACATTGACGGTGGGGGCCATCACCTGAATGCCGTAGCGGCCGTCGGCTGAGCGTGCCGGCGGCGCGGGTTCCCCGCGTATGACGGCGGGCGCGGCGGGTTTTGAGACCTGCGGCACTTGCGCCACCGCATACAGACTGCCTGACAGCGCAAGCGCTGTGATCGGTGCCAGCCAGCGGCGGCTACAGGCCGGCGCAGACATTCTGCTCGGTACTGTCGTTGAAGGGCGCCTGCGGACAATTCACGTAGCGCAAACGCGTGCCCTCGCCTTGCGGCGCGAGGGTGTCCGCGCGCATGGCCGGGGGCGCATTGCCGAATCCAGTGTTCATTGCCTTGGCGGCGTTGGCGAGCCCGAGAAACGAGACCATGTCGTCTTGATCGATACCGTCACCGGAGACACCAACGGCGCCGATTAGGGTCGCCCCACGGTAGATCGGAAAGCTGCCTGGGAAAATCTGGATTCCGTTTCGAATACGCTTATCGGTGGTGCAGCCCACCGATCCGTCGACGCCACCCACGACGGCGTTGAAAACCAGGTCAAGCTGCAGGCCGTCGTTGAACGGGCTCCACTGCCCGCGCGGTTTCGACAGCGGCCCATTCTGCGTTCCCTCGATGCCGTCGGGAAAGAACGGGCGCGCCAGATTGCCGATGGCGCGGTTGCTGTACGCGATGCCGTTTGAAAACGCGGTCTGATCGCCGAAAAGGCTGCGCATCGTTGCGACATACGACCCGATTGTCACGGCCGACCCGCCGGGCACAAGCGGTGGCGTTTCGTTCGCGTCAAGCTCCTTTGCGAGAGCGCTCGCCGCATCGATGCTCGAGAAGAAATTGGCGGTGCGGGCCTTCTGCACGGCAACGTCGGTGCCGAAGACCGGCGCGTCGGGCGTGCGTGTGAGCCCGAGGATGTCGCCGTTGGTGTCGACGACCACGATCGAGACCTGCGCCGCGGATCCGACCGGACGCCGAATTTGCGCGCGTGCGCGATTGGCGATATCCAGGCCGTTGCCGAGAATCGCCAGAACTTCATCGCGGGAAAGGCCGCCGATACCACCGTGCGACTTGAAGCGCGGCCCTGACCCGTCGACGAGCGTAAACGCGTTCTTGTTCGCAAACGCCGCTTCGGGGTCGGGAGCGTAGCCGGACAGCGGGTTGCCGAATGCGATACCCGGCACGGGCGTGCTCCCGGGCATTCCGGAAGCATCGAGCCACATTCCTGGCGGGGAAGCGCCCAACGGGGGCGCCGTGGCCGGATTGCTCACGATCGCCTCGGAGTCGACGTAGCGCAGGGTCCTGCCATCGACCGTGATGCGCTCGGCACGGATATCGGTCGGCGCCGCGAACCCGAAAGTGCCCGCGACAGCGATCAATTCGTCGGCATCGGTGTCGATATCGATGATATTCAGGTCGACCGAGTACAAGCCGTCGGAAATTACGCCGATGCCGCCGACGACGGTCCCGTTCTTGTACAGGGGCAAGCCTCCGGGATCCGCGGAGAGGCCAAGAGGCGACCCCTTCGGCCCGAGTTGGGCTGCGCTCGCCTTCTGCACCACGTCGGAGCACACCAACGATGAGAACTGCACGCCGAACAGCGGGCCGCCTGGCTGGTTTGACTCGAGCGGATTGAAATGCGACTGCACGATCTGATTCGCGGTCCGCGTCGAGAAGGCATTCCCAGACGACGACAGGTAGGCGCCGGTGATCGCTTTCGCGACCGCCGCCGCGGTCGAGGGCAGCACCTTGATGCCCTCGAGCCCGCCGACCGCGCCGGTGCGGCTGGTGATCGTAAACGTGGGCATGGCGCCGATCATCGCAAAAACGCCCAGGACGTTGCCGACGCGATCGACGACCGCAATCGTCGCCGGTGCGTTGCGCGCCTTGGCTTCCGCCACCGCCTGCGCGATCACCGTCGCTACATCGGCCGCTGTGAGAAAATTCGAGGGCGGAATTACGGCGTTGCTGTTGCCGCTTCCGGCGCCGCCGCCGCAGGCGGCGAGCAGTGTCGCCGATACGACAGCCGATGCAACGATCTGCGCGACACGCCAAGCAGACGCGCGTGTCGCCACACTCATTGCAATTTTCCGATCACCGGAAGCGCCGCGCCGGCGGGCGCATCCAGCGCCATGCTGCCGCGCACGGTAAACGGCGGATGGTTGGGAAGATGAAAACCGTGGCACGCCACGCAGGTCGAGACAACCTTGTTTGCCGCCGGCTTGTTGCCGGCGTGGCACTCTCGGCATTTGACGATGTCGGGAATCGCGATATCTGCGCTCGAATGCGACTTTTCCACCGAATGGCAGTCAGCGCATTTATTGGTGCGATGCTTGACGTGGTCAAAGCGGGCCTTCGGCATCCACGTGGACGCAACAAAGACCGGAACAACCCCCCAGGCGATCTCTTTGCCAGATTCCCCTCGAATCACGGCTTTGGTGACCTCGTGACAAACGATGCAAACGCGCGCTTCGAACAGGTCCGCAGAAACTTGCTGCGCCTTGAACTTCGCCCACGTCAGCGCGCGTTGCCGCTGTTCTTCTGTGATCACTCCGTTGCCCAGCCTCGGAAGGCCGCGCTGGATCTCGCCAATATCGACGACATCCACGGGAATATTGTTCAAGGCGATGTTTGCATAGAACTCCTGCATGGTCAACATGACATTGTCGACCGAACCATGCGGGACCTGCCGAGTCGTGACCGCGGGCTCGAATTCGAGCGTGTGGCACTCGAGGCATGACTTGTTCATGGAGATCGGTTCGAAGCCCTTGCCGCTGGCATCCGGAATGTGGCAGCTTCGACACTCGAGCGTCTTGCGTCCCTTCGGTCCGCGAACGCTGGTCTTCAGATGCAGATCGTGCGGAAATTTCAAATGCGATTGCTCGACGAGTTTCGACTTCTCGGTCTGCGAGACACGCATCACATCGGCGCGGTTCGGCCCCTTCCAAAGCGTCAGTTTGAACGGCGGATGGTTCACCGCGAAGTCCGTCGCATTGTTCAGGGTCGTGTCGGCCTTAAAGTATTTTAGGTCGCCGTGGCAGGTCACGCACAAATCCGGATCGCGCCGCACCAATGCATCCGCGCCCTTATGGTCGGCGTGGCAATTCGCGCAGCGCGTTCCGCCAAAGAGCTTCGTTTGCAGCCCGACCGTCTGCACGTGGCCGGGCGTCTTGACATGGCAATCGATGCAGACGTGATCGCGCACGTGCACGAACGGCGTCTCGTGACAGCTGCCGCACTGACGTCCGAACGCCTGATGGCCGGCGGAAAGCTGGCCCGGGTTCCATGACTGGTCGGGCGTCACCGGCAGCTTCACCGTTGCCTGGCGAAGCAGAGGAAGAACCGCGTTGAGGGCCGGCGCCAGCAGGAAGACGATACCGAGAACGATCGCCAGCATCCACGCCGGGCCGCGCTTCGATAGCGCGGTCTCCTCGAGCGAAGTCCGCGACTTGGCCCGGATCTCCGCGAGGTCGTCGGGCAGCGGGCGTACCAGCTCGATCGCCAGCGCCAGGTCGCATCCGGAAGGAGGCGGCTCGACGGTCATTTCGTAGGGACCGAGCGCAATGTGCACCCGCGGCGTCAGCCGGGCTTCGCGTTCGGGACCACCATCGACCGCCAGCTCCGCTTCCGGGGCGTGAATGAAAATGCTGTCGCCCTGGCGATAGATTGCCGCGTGGAAAAGCGCGACCCGCGGGTCCGGCAAATGGATTTCGCATTGCGTGCCGCGCCCAAGGCGAATCATTTCGCCTTCGACGATGCGCTCCGCGCGGACCGGCTGTCCCTTGCGGCTGCGGGTGACGCTGATGACCAGTATGCGCATCGGCTACCAGTAGAAAAATACCGAGACGATATGGATGGTCAAGGTGACCATCAGCGCAATCGACAGCGGCACGTGGATATACAGCCACACGTCGAGCCACGACTTGAGCTGGACGTCACGGCGTGCCCGCGCGACGAGCTCCTGCTTCTTGAGCAGCAGCGCGTAGAGCTGATGATTGCTCTTCGCCTGCTCGCCGGCCAGCTTGCGGCCGATGATCTGCACGCCGTTCGACGCCAAGGTGGTCGGACAATGCGGGTCGCGTCCCCGCAGCTGCTGCCACCAGGGCCCGCCGATTCTCGTGCCTTGCGCCGACGCGAGCACGAGGCGGTTGATGCTGTCGGGCAGCGACAGCGCAAGCTGGCGCGACTGGCGGTCGAGATCGGCGATGCGTATGAGCAGCATCTGCAAAGTATCGTCGCCCAGATTGTCGGTCATTACCCGCGGGAACCGCAGGTAGGCGTACACGCCGTAGAAGCCGCTGAAGATCACCACCAGCATCAGCACGTACGCCAGCGTGTGCACGTTCCAGCCGACCTTGAATGCTGCGTGAAGCGTGACGATGATGATCAGGGTCGTGCCGAGGTAGCAATGTGCCGAGAGCCAGCCCTGCACCATTCCTGCGTTCGACGCATAGCGGCGCTTGCGAACGCCGAACCACAGCAGCCAGCCGATCAGCAGCGCGGCGACCGTGCCCAGCGTATATCCGAGCCAGGTTCCTCCATAGCGACCATTGGGAGGCCGATCCCAGACGTACGCCGCGATCGCGACGACGACGGCGGCCGTCGCGAGCTTGAGATAGCGGTAACGCGCGTACGCCAGGATCGACTCGTGCGCCAACGATAGGCTCCCCGGTTCACCGCGGCGTAAAGCGCGACGACTCCACGCCACCCGCGCCCCCTGGCGCGGATTCGACATCTTCTCGCGCCCTTTGGCGCGTTCGGTCAGCGTAGAGTTTATAGACCGCGCCGAGTTTTGTAACCCCCGCCTCGCGGCACTGGCTGCTCCGTCGGCGCAGCATTCGATCAGCGTCGCGGCTCTCGCGCCGGTATAATGCGCGATCCTCGCGACGCATGCTGCGGCCGCGCGTTCCTTGATCGCTGGTCCGACGCTCCGATGCTGCTCTTCTGGTCCATTGCCACATTGCTGGTCGCGTTAACGCTCGGCATGCTGCTGTGGCCGTTGCTGCGCGCGCGCCACGTCGGTGCCGCACCCGACGATGACGCCGCGGCAATCGCCGTGTACCGGGACCAGAAGCGTGCGCTCGACGCCGAGTGCGCGGCAGGATCGATCACGACGGCGGAGCGCGACGCGACGCTCGCCGAGCTCGCGCGACGAATTTCCGAAGATGTCGCGGCCCCTGTCCCAGCCCCAGCATCGTCGCTGGTGGCAGTGGCAAGCACCGCGTCGCCTGCGCCAAAGCGCGCGTGGCCGCTGGCCATCGCGCTATTGCTGCTGCTACCCGCGGCGTCGTTTACGCTCTATCAGCGGCTCGGCAGTCCGGTCGCCGCGATCGCCGCCACGGCCACGGGAGGCGGTACGGGCCACGAGCTCTCGGAGCGGCAGATCGCGGCGATGGTCGACGGTCTCGCACAGCGCCTCAAGCAGCATCCGGAGGACGCCGATGGGTGGGTACTGCTGGCGCATTCCTATCAGGCGCTCGAACGCTTCGCCGAGTCCGCCGACGCGTATGCGCACGCCGACGCGATCATGCCGAACGATGCGAGCCTGCTCGCCGATTATGCGGATACGCTGGCCATGGCACAGGGCCGCAGGCTTGCCGGCGCCCCGGCAGCGCTGATTCAGCGCGCGCTCGCCATCGATCCCAAACATAAGAAGGCTCTGGCGCTGGCCGCGACGGTCGCGCTCGAAGCGCGCGAACTCGATTTGTCGCTTGCCTACTGGCGACGACTGGAGGCCGAGCTGCCGGCCGGATCGGATGAAGCGCGACAGGTCACCGATGTCATCGCCGAAGTCGACGCCGCCAAGCGCGAAGGCAAGGGCAATCCCGTCGCGCCGTCGAAGCGCGGGACCATCGAGCCGTCGAAGCGCGCGGCCGCCGAGCCGCCAGCATTGGCGCCGTCCGCATCGCGGGGCGGCACTGGAGCCGCGGGCTCGGCGATCGCGGGTCGCGTCGACTTGAGTACCGCGCTTGTCTCCAAAGTTGCGCTCAATGACACCGTGTTCATCTTTGCGCGCGCGTCCGAGGGTCCGCGCATGCCGCTTGCCGTGCTGCGCATCCCGGCGAAGGACCTGCCTCGGGATTTTTCGCTCGACGACAGCATGAGCATGGCTCCAGGCGTCAAGATTTCGGCGGCGACCAGCGTCATCGTCGAGGCTCGAATCTCGAAGAGCGGCAACGCCTTGCCGCAATCCGGCGACCTGTTCGGACGGAGCGCACCGCTCAAGCCGGGCGCGACCGGTGTGCGCATTACCATCGATCAAGTCGTCCCTTAGCGTTGTCGCAGAGCGCGGCACGGATGGCCAGTCGAGCGTGCTATCATCATTTGAGAACGAATTCGCCGTATCGAAACGCGCACCGCGCATGCGCCTGACGCAACCTCCCGCCTCCCGGCCCAGCCGCAACACGCTTCGGGTGCTTGCGGCAATGGCTGCGGCCAACGTTGCACTCCCTGCTTCCGCAGCACCCGTCGACGATTTGCGCGCACAGGTCGAGGCTGGTCGCTCCGCTGCGGCTTATGCTGCTTTTTGCGCCGATGTGGCCGAGCGGCCGGGCGAGTTCGACCTCTGGTGCGGCGTCGCCGCCGTCGATGTCGGACGACCGGGCGAAGGCGTACTCGCGCTCGAGCGCTATGTGCTGCAGTTCCCCGACAACGCGCGCGCGCGTCTCGAACTCGCGCGCGCCTATTTCTACGCGCGCGACGATGTTCGGGCGCGGCAGGAATTCGAAGCAGTCGCGGCGCTCAAGCCGCCTGCCGAGGTGCAGGGAGGCATCGACCGCTTTTTGGCCGCGCTGTCGGCGCGCGAGGGGCGCTATCTCGGGCGCAAGCTGTTCTACGTCGAAACGGGCGGAGGCTATGACAGCAACGCCAACGCCGGCGTGGCCCAGGCCGAACTCGGGCTGCCGGTGCTGGGCCAAGTAACCATCAGCGACTTCGGACTTCGCAAAGGCTCCGGTTTCGCCTGGCTTGCGGCAGGCGGCGAGATCAGCAAACCGGTCACGCCGGGCTGGACGCTCAACGCCAGCGTCTCGGGCAACGGCACGTTTTATCGCAGTGCCTCGGAATTCGATCTGTCCAACTACGGCGCATCGATCGGCGCCAGCTACCAAGCCGACCGCAACACTTATACCGGAAGCTACGCTCACGGCGAGATCACGCTCGACGGCTCGCGTTATCGCTGGACCGATGGCGTGTCTCTCGAGTGGCGCCGGGAGATCAACGAGCGATCTTCGTTCTCGCTCGCGCCGCAGTTCGCGCGCCTCGCCTACGCGGGCGAAAATAGCGCGCGCGACGCCGATCTGACCGCGCTCTCCGCCAGTTACCGGCAGGTCTGGCTCATGACCTGGCAGCCCGTGCTCAATGCGTCGGTCTTTTACGGCGACGAGCGCAATCGTGAAGATCGCGGCGATCTCGGACGCCACCTTTGGGGTGCGAGCGCCAACGTCACCGTTTCGCCATCGCCGTCGTGGGCGCTGAACGCCGGCGTCGGCTATGGCAACAGCGACTACGAAGCCGCCGTGCCACTGCTCGATGTCACGCGGCGCGATCACAATGTCAGCGCGAATCTCGGCGCGCTCTACCTGATCGACGCCAACTGGAGCGTACGCGCGGAATACCAATACGCGCGCAACAACTCCAATCTCGAGCTCTATGAATATACGCGGCAAGTGGGCGCGTTGAAGGTGCGCTATGAATTCAAATAGGAGCGCACGATGAGCTTGCGTACGCGGTCGCTGCTGCAAGTCTGGACGCTCACGCTATGTCTGCTCGCCGCCAGCGTGGCGTTCGCGCAGGCTGCCGGGAAGGTGCTGCTCGCGGTCGGCGACGTTGCGGCGCTCCGCGGGACGGAGCGGGTGCGCCTGACGGCCGGCGCGGCGGTCAATGTCGGCGACACCGTTCTGACCGGCGCGCAGAGTCACGCGCAACTTCGCTTCGCCGACGACGCGCTGCTGGCGCTCAAGCCGGATTCCGAGTTCCGCATCGAGCGCTTCAATTTTACCGGCGCCTCGGACGGCAGCGAAGTCGCAGTCTTCCGGCTGGTGAAAGGCGGCTTCCGGACGCTGACCGGACAGATCGGCAAGCTCAATCGCGATCAGTATCAATTGCTGACGACGCAGGCGACGATCGGCATTCGCGGCACGCATTATCAGGTCCAGATCTGCCTGGCCGGACAGTGCACGACCGGCGGAGCGCCGGTGCGCTCGGGCATGTACGGCGGCGTTTACGAAGGCCGCGTCGCCGTCTCGAACTCACTCGGCGCGGACGAATACGGCGCCGAGGAATTCTTCTACGTCCCGGATGGCGAGGCGCCGCAGCGCTGGTTGTCCCAACCTGATTTCCTTTCGGATCAGCTCGGCGGCCGTCGGCTTACGGCAAGCTTGGCGCCGGAGCAATTGCGTTTAGCAAAGATAGGGGACATCGAGATCCCGCTTGCGCTCGGCGCGCCGTCGTTCACGTTTTCTGCCACCGAGGGAGCGCTGTCGTTTACGTTTTCTGCCACAGAAGATCTTGCGACGCCGGGGCTGGTCAGCACCGCAAAGAGCGTGATCGTCGGCTCCGATCGCTACACCCTGGAGCTGGACTCGACCACGAATGCCAACCTTCAGCTCGGCATCGGCGGCGGCGGACAGATGACCTCGTTCAACAACGGAAGCCTGGTCGCCGGCGTCGGGACCGCGTCCATCGTCGACGTCGGCAGCGAGGGCGCGGGAAGCGGCATTCCTACCGGCAGCGGCTTGAACTGGGGACGCTGGCAAGGACCGGGCTCGACCGTTTCGCAGACGCTCGGCAATCAGGTTGTGCACAACGACGGCGGCAACCTGCATTACATCTACGGCAACATTGCGACGTCGATGCCGACCTCGGGCCAGGTCTCGTACGCGTCCATCGGCGGGACCCGGCCCACGGACTCGGGCACCGGCGCAGTCGGCACCTTGATTTCCGCCGGCGCCATCAATGTCAACTTCACCACCGCCCAGCTCGCGCTAACCGGACTCGCCGTCGGGTTCGCCAACGCAACCTACACCATGGCCGGCTCGACGAGTATTCTCAACGGCCAGTTTTCGACGGCTCCCGTTGGCGCCAATGCCGGCTGCGCCGGTGGCGGCTGCCAATCGCTCATTGCCGGCAACTTCGCCGGCTTCTTTGCCGGGCCCGGCGCCGCGGGCATCGGCCTCGATTATTATTTCAATACCCGCACTGGAAGCGTTATCGAAGGCGTGGCGGGGTATCGCAAGTGCGCGGGCGCCGGAAAATGCTGAATTATTTGGGCTGATCGGGGCAAGCGCCTGCAGGAATGTCCGACCTCTGCTCTAGAGGTAGTCGTCGAGGATCGTTTCGTCGAAGGCGATGCTGGTTCCCAGCTTTCGATACGCCGCGGCTATCCATTGCTTCGCGGCATGGTTGCCGGCGCGCCGCAGCGCGTTCAGGAAGTCCCAGTCGGTGTTGAGCGCGCTGCCCGCTTCGAGCCCGGCAAATGCCGCCGGATCCTTGATCACGTGCATGTTGATGCGGCGCATCGAGGGATCGTCGATCTTTCCATCGTCGATCAATTGTGTGATGAGACGAATCGCCCGAATCTCGCGGATCAGGCACGCGTTAAGCGTAATTTCGCGAAACCGCTCCTTGATCTCGGCGGAGTGTCGCGGCAGCCGCGGCACGCGGCTGCTGGTCAGCGGGACCAGCACGATGTCCGCGGCCTCGCATTCGTCGATCAGCGGAAAAATTGCCGGATTGGCGACGTAGCCTCCGTCCCAGTAGTGTTCGCCGTCGACCTCGACCGCCTGAAACATCGTCGGCACGCAACTGGTCGCCATCAGTGTTTCGGCGCTGATCTCGCGGTTTTGAAAGATTCGTATTTTCCCCGTCTGCACGTGGGTCGCCGCAAGAAAGAGCTTGCATCCGTCCCACTTCCGGATGGCGTCGAAATCGAAAAATTCTTCGACCAGCGATCGAAACGGGTTGTAGTTGAGCGGGTTCGCGGCGTAGGGCGAGACATTGCCGACCATCTGCTCGAAGAATGCCCGCAGGATCATCCCCGGCGCTGTCGTGAGGTTATGATCGCCGCGCATCTTGCCCGCGGGATCGGCGAACATCGGCGCCACGCGCCGGGCGAGCTCGTGCGTGCGCCGCCAGAAGTCTTCCAGTGCGCGTATCGCGCCCGCCTCGCCGCCCTGAATCAAACCGTGTACCACCGCGGCCGCGTTCATCCCTCCCGCGCTGGTGCCGGAAAGTCCGGCGAACTCGAAGCGGCCGTCCTCCAGCAGCGCCTCGAGCACGCCCCACGTGAACGCGCCGTGCGAGCCGCCTCCCTGAAGCGCGAGCGAGATGCGCTTTTTCTTTTTTGAGCTTCGCGCTCGTTTGCCCGGTCCGGTCATCGCGACATTACTTGGCGACAAACGTCGTCGCGCCATCCCAATCCGGCGCCGGCGGTTCATTTCGGAATGCCGCGCAGCGAGCGCGATAGAGCGCGTACAGCTTTTTCGCCGGATGCGCGCCGGCAAGCGCCGCAAATGCGATTTCGGCCTCGGTGAATTTGCCTTCGCGATACTTTCCGAGAGCCGCATCCCACTCGCCGAGCTCGCCCGCAAGCTCGGCAGCGAGCGTCCGTCCGAGCGGCTCATAGATGGTCACCGCGTGGACCTTGCCCTTGACACGCACCCGGTCGAGCTCGCGGCAGGTCATTTCGGGAATGGCGCGCCTTGTGTCCTCGCCGATGATCAGCGGCACGCCGTATTCCTTGGTCAGGCCTTCGAGCCGGGATGCCAGATTGACCGCGTCGCCCAGCACCGTGTAGGCCTTGCGGAACTCCGAGCCCATGTCGCCGACGTTCATGGTGCCGCTGTTGATGCCGATGCCAATCGCCAATTCCGGCCATCCGCGATCTCTGAATTCCCGGGTCAGGGCCGGAATTTTTTCCTGCATCGTCAGCGCTGCGTCGACGCCGTCGCGTGCGTGGTTCTCGTTCGGCACCGGCGCGCCCCAGAACGCCATGATCGAATCGCCGATGTATTTGTCGACCGTGCCGTGATAGGTATGAATCACCGAAGTCATCGGCGTCAAGTATGCGTTCATCATCGCCGACAAATCTTGCGGCGTCAGATTTTCCGACAGCGCGGTAAATTCCCGCACGTCGCAGAACAGGACCGTGAGCTCGCGACTTTCGCCCGCCATGCTGTAGCGCTCGCCGCTTTCGACCATTTGCGCTACGCGTTGCGGCGGCACGTATTCGCCGAACATGGCCGACACCCGACGAATCTTGCGTTCCTCGCGCATGAACCCGGCCAGCATGTTCCAGCCGAAAAGGACGACGAGCATGGTCAAGGTCGCGGCAAGAGGGATCGCGTCGTTGTGCCTGGCCCACAGCCACAGATTGGAGCCGACGACCGCCGCGATGATAAGCGTGACGCCGAGCACATTCACCAGCGGACGGCGATAGGGTATCGCGAACACCAGGATCAGTCCCGTGACCACCATGATAAGCGCCTCGACTGCATTGGCGTTGGGAGGAACGGACTTGAAGTCGCCGTTGAGCATTCCCGCGATCAGGTTGGCATGAATTTCCACACCCGGAAAATCGGGGGCCAGCGGCGTGGGCCGCAGATCCTGCAGTCCCTTGGCCGTCGTTCCCACGAGCACGATGGCGCCCGCGAAATCGACCGTGGCGGTGCCCGCCAGCACGTCGGTTGCGCTGCGATACTTGAATGTTTTTTCCGGGCCGCGAAACGGTATCAACGCGGTGCCGTCTTCGGCGACCGGAATGGCCAGACCGCCGACGTCGAAGGCTTCCAGGGTGTCGTCGGGGCCGAACCGTGGCG
This sequence comes from Burkholderiales bacterium, assembly GCA_017880805.1. Taxonomy (GTDB): domain Bacteria; phylum Pseudomonadota; class Gammaproteobacteria; order Burkholderiales; family Casimicrobiaceae; genus PALSA-1003. The sequence continues at coordinate 14,609 of JADGRP010000124.1, read as the reverse complement.
TTACTGCTTTGGCTTCCAGCACCACGCGGGCGATCGCAAGCGAGAGCGCCGGGTAGTATCCGCCGCGATAGAGCTTGACCATGGGCACCCGTCGGACGACGTTGTCGGCATCGAACACCGGGTCGAAGTGCCCGCTTCCGGCGGCGGCCTGCTCCAACGGTGCGAAATTCGCGGCGTATCCGACTTCGGCGAGGATTTTGATCTTGCCATGGCCGAGATCCTGGGAACGAAACACGGGTGGGGGCAACGCGCCCTTTTCCTGTGCCTGATCCGTGAAGCCGAACCCGAGCACGACCGGTTTGCCGCGCAGCGCATCCGCGAACTGTGCGTCGAAATCCAGCTCCGGACGCCGCCTCACGAGCGCTTCGGCATAGCGCCGGTCACCTTTAAGGTCACTCTGCGCGAGGCTGTCGAGGACATCGATTCCAGACGAGCGATCGGCTTCGGCGAAGAGCACGTCGAAGCCAACCGCGCGCGCCTGGTAGCGATCGAACAATTGCCGGGTGAGACGCGCGAGCTTGTCGCGCGGCCACGGCCAGCGGCCTTCGCGCGCAATGCTCGCTTCGTCGACGTCGATAATGACGACCTGCGGGTCGCCCTGGTTCGGAAGCGTGAACTTCAGGCGCGTGTCGTACGCGATCGCCTCGAGTTTGCTGAGAAAGCTGCTCTTGCCGAATTCGGTCAAGGGATGTAGCAGGAAAATGCCGATGATGATCAGCGCGACCAGCCATCGCCGCGCCGCGATAAGTTGCGCACCAAGCCCGCGCGGCGCGAATTCCACGTCGCGGGCGGAGCGCGCCTAGAGCCGGCGCGTGCGTCGGTAAAGGGGACGGATGGCTAGCGCCGCGAGCGCCAGTGCCAGCAGCGCCAGACCGATGGGCCCGACCGCGGGCACCTCGACGGTTGCATCCGCGGCGATGATGACCATGCTCTCCGGCGAAACCGCAGGCGGGAACAGCGCGTCGCCGGAATAGTCGGCGTGCAGGGGAAGCGTTCCGGGCACAGCGACCGCGATGCTGAACTGCGTCGATCCGCTCGCGTCCAGCGCTGCCGATCCGACGAGATCGGTGCCCGCGTATAGGCGCACCGTGCCGGTAGGCATCGGCGCCGGCGCGCTTGGCATCACCCGCACGCCGATGGCCAGCGGCGCACCGCTGGCGGCACGCAACGGCGCCACCAGAGCGACCTTCGGCGGCGCAAGCAGTATTCCCTTGATAACGAACTCGTCGATCGGACCTGCGCTGGCGCCATCGTGAGCCGCATCGCCGCTGTAGCTCGCCTTGAATACGTAGTTGTCGATGGACAGCCCGTTCAACGTAAAGCTTGCCTGGCCGCTCGCATCCAGCGGCGCGGAAAGCAGCGCGCGAATGCTGCTCGCCGGCGTCCCCGGCGGCGCGACGTCGAACGGTGGCGGACAAAACGCGCTCGCCTCTCGCGCGCAAAGCATTACGACGCCTTGCGGTGGGAACGGGCCTCCCGCGGCGCGCACGATAGCGATCACTGCCTGACCGAAATAGGCCGGGTTGGGGCTCGCCGAAATGGACAGCGTCGAGGGGGAGCGAACCACGGTCAGCGTTTGCGTCTGAGCCGCATCGGGCGCGCAGCCGTTGCTGGCACCGACGGTCAGGGCGAACGTCCCCGCCTCGGCCGGAGCCCCGCTAACGCCACCAGGCGCCGGATCGAACGCAAGTCCCGGCGGCAGGCCCAAGACCGAAAACGTCAAGGGCGAATCGCCGCTCGCGGTAACTGTGAATGCGTAGGGCACGCCTACCGTCCCCGAAGGGAACGCACCCGAGGTGATCGTCGGCGGGACACAGCCTGGCGGTGGCGGGGACGAGCCTTTGTCGACTACCAGGGTGAAATCCTTCGTCACGGTAGTAAAGAACGGTACGCCGAAGAGTTGATCCCTCGCCGTGACTGTGCAGTTGTAGACCGTGGCGACCGTCGGTGTGCCGCTCAACACGCCCGTCTGGCTGTCGAGTTGCAGACCCGAGCTCGCAGGCAGGCAGTTCGCGCCGGCGGGACCGATGGACCAGGTCAAGACCCCCGCAACGTTAACCGCAACAAAAGTAAAGCTGTACGGCCGATCGACCTGAGCCGGCGGCAGCGGCGTGGGAAAAACGATATCGCTGACCCCATGCGCGAGCGATGCGGCGCCGGAGAGGACGACGAACAGCAGCGACCGCGCTCCCTTCATCATCGCGATACCGCGTTGCCCAGCCGGAGCGCCAGCGGCGGAAGAGAGCGGTCGCATCGGGGAAGTTTAAGTGGCGCGGGTCAGGGGAAGCCCTCGCAACCTTAGCACATTCGTCGGGCGCTGGCGAAAGGCCGGGAGAGCGCGTCTCGAGGCAGTATTAGCCCGGGCCTGCCCGCGTCCGGACGCTATAATCGCGAGTTCGCATTCCGGGTGCATCTCGTCCAATGTTGAGAGCTGAACGGCTCGCCGCACAGCGCGGCGGCGTCACGTTGTTCGCGAACGTCGAATTTGCGTTGGGTGCCGGAGAGGCGCTGGTCGTCACGGGCGCCAACGGCAGCGGCAAGACGACCTTGTTGCGCATGGTGGCAGGGCTGACGCAGCCATACCTCGGCCAACTGTCGTGGCGGGGCGCGCCAGTCGCCGCGTTCGACCACGCTCTCAGAGCGGCAGCACTGTATATCGGCCACGCCGCGGCTCTCAAAGACGAATTCACGGCCGAGGAGAATCTTTTTTCGCTCGCCGCGTTGCACGGTGCCGCACCGGACCGCGAGACGGTGCGCGACGCACTCGACGAATGGTCGCTCGGCCGTCACGGCGGCATCCCCGCGCGCGTGCTGTCGCAGGGTCAAAGAAGGCGTATCGCGCTTGCGCGCACGAGCCTCGCGCGGCGGCGCTTGTGGGTGCTCGATGAGCCGGCGACGGCACTCGATGCATCGGGCATTGCGACGCTGGAGAAGCGCGTCAACGCACACCTGGCTGAACGAGGCGTCGCGGTGATCGCGACCCATCAGCCGCTCGCGCTGGCGGCTGGCGCAATGCGCAGGCTCGAGCTCTGACGGGCGCCGCCTTGACCGAAGTCGAAGAAATCGCCGACGACAGGCGCGAATCAAGCGCCTGGCAAGGCTTCGCATGGTCGATGACCCGCGACCTCCGGCTGGCAATTCGTTCCAGAGCGGAACTCGGCGTTCAGCTTTTGTTCTACGTGATCGTGGTGACGCTTTTTCCCTTGGCGGTGGGGGCCGAGCCCGCGCTGCTGCGCGCGCTGGGCCCCGGCGTGCTGTGGGTTGCGGCGTTGCTCGCGTCGCTGTTGTCACTGCCGCGCATCTTTGCGACCGACTTCGCCGACGGCAGCCTGGAGCAAATCGCGCTGTCTACGCAGCCACTGCCGGCCCTGATCTCCGGTAAAATAGCGGCGCATTGGATTTCCACCGGCCTCCCGCTCGCGCTTGCCTCCCCGCTTCTGGGTGCGCAGTTCGGGCTTACGAGCGACGAGGGGTGGTTGCTGGCGCTCGGATTGCTGATGGGCACGCCGACGCTGTCGCTGCTTGGTGCGATCGGCGCCGCGCTGACGCTAGGCCTGCGCGCCGGCGGTGGTCTGTTAGCGCTGCTGATCCTGCCTCTTTACGTTCCCATCCTGATCTTCGGCGCAGGTTCGATCGACGCGGTACGCGCCGGGCTGGGGGCGGGCCCACAACTTTCTCTGCTCGCCGCGGCGCTGCTGGCAGCATTGGTCGGGGCACCGCTCGCGGCGGCTGCTGCGGTGCGCATCGCTCTGGATTGAGGTGCCTATGAGCTCGATCACTTGGTTCAAGCTGGCATCGCCGGCGTCGTTCTTTCCGGTGGCGCGCCGGCTCGTCCCGTTGTTCGGCGTGGCTGCGGCGGTGTTCGCCGCGGCAGGACTGTGGCTGGGTCTCCTGGTCGCCCCGACCGACGCGCAACAAGGCGATGCCTACCGGATTATTTTCATACACGTGGCTGCGGCGTGGATGTCGATGTTCATCTACATCGTTATGGCGTTCTGGTGTGCGGTATCGCTCACCTTCAACACGCGGCTTGCGGCGATGCTGGCGCAGGCCCTGGCGCCGACCGGCGCGATGTTCACTTTTCTCGCGCTGGTCACGGGTGCGATGTGGGGCAAGCCCGCATGGGGTACGTACTGGGCGTGGGATGCGCGGATGACGTCCGAGCTCATCCTGCTGTTCCTTTATTTCGGATACATGGCGCTGCGCAACGCCATTGACGACCCGAGGCGCGCCGATCGCGCGAGCGCGGTGCTCGCGCTGGTCGGCGCCATCAATGTCCCGATCATCTATTTCTCCGTCAATTGGTGGAACACGCTGCATCAGGGCGCGTCGGTGAGCCTGACGTCCGCTCCGACTATGGCGGCCACGATGTTGGCCGGCATGCTGGTCATGGCATTCGCCGCTTGGTTCTATGCCATTGCGATCACGTTGATGCGGGTGCAGGCGATCATCGTCGAACGCGAAAAAAACGCCCGCTGGATCGGCGAGCTGGTGCCGAGGACACGATGAAGGAAGGCGGATTGGTCGCGTTCCTGGCCATGGGCGGCTACGGCTTCTATGTGTGGACGTCGTACGTCATCGCTGCGATCGCCGTCGCGGCGGAATTCGTCGCCGTCCGCGCCCGGGTGCGCGCCGCGATCAAATCCGCGTCGGGGTCGGATCGTGCGATCGCGTTGCCCGACGACACGCAATGAAGCCGCGCACCCGTCGCTTCGCGTGGATCGCTGCCGGCCTTTGCATTCTCGGCATCGCGGCGGCACTGGTGCTCTCGGCATTCCAGTCGAACCTGGTGTTCTTTTTCACGCCGAGCCAGATTGCGGCCAAGGAGGCACCGCAGGGACGGCCGTTTCGCGTCGGCGGAATGGTTGAAACCGGTAGTCTCGTCCGCGAGCCCAACAGCCTGACGGTGCGCTTTCGCGTGACCGACACCGCGCAGACGATACCGGTTTCCTATACCGGGCTTCTTCCCGATTTGTTCAAGGAAGGCAAAGGTGTCGTCGCGCAAGGTATGCTCGGGCCCGACGGCGTCTTTCATGCCAGCGAAGTGCTCGCCAAACACGATGAAAACTACATGCCGCCGCAAGCCAAGGATGCCATCGACACGGCGCGAAAGGGAATGACCATGAAAAGCCTGCACCAGGACACAAGGGCCGAGCGATGATTCCGGAACTCGGCCATTTCGCATTGATCCTCGCCCTGCTCACGTCGCTCGTGCAGGGCACCTTGCCGATGCTCGGCGCGGCGATGCGCAAGCCGCGACTGATGGCGCTCGCCCGGCCGGCGGCGCGCGCGCAGTTCTTGCTTGTCGCGCTGGCCTTCGGATGTCTCGCGTGGTCGTTCGTGGCCAACGATTTTTCGGTGCAGAACGTGGCCACCAACTCCAATTCCGAGCTGCCGCTCCACTATCGCGTGGCCGCGACATGGGGCTCGCACGAGGGCTCGCTGCTGCTGTGGACGCTGATGCTCGGCGGCTGGAGCTTCGCGGTGACGCTGTTCTCGCGCAACCTGCCGGCGCCGATGCTCGCGCGAGTGATTTCCGTGATGGGGCTCGTCAGCGCCGGCTTCTTGTTGTTCCTGCTCTTCACCTCGAACCCGTTCGAGCGCCTGGTGCCGGCGGCGGCCGAGGGCCGCGACCTGAACCCGCTGCTGCAGGATCCTGGCATGGTGTTCCATCCTCCCCTGCTCTACATGGGCTACGTCGGGTTCTCGGTCGCCTTCTCTTTTGCCATCGCGGCCTTGCTCGGCGGCCGCCTCGACGCCACGTGGGCGCGCTGGTCGCGTCCCTGGACGACGGTCGCGTGGTCGTTCCTGACCGTCGGCATCGCCCTGGGCAGCGCCTGGGCGTACTACACGCTGGGCTGGGGCGGATGGTGGTTCTGGGATCCGGTCGAGAATGCGTCGTTCATGCCGTGGCTCACCGGCACCGCGCTGATTCATTCGCTCGCGGTCACCGAAAAGCGCGGCGCGTTCAAGAGCTGGACCGTGCTGCTCGCGATCGTCGCGTTTTCACTGTCGCTGCTGGGAACCTTCCTGGTTCGTTCGGGCGTGTTGACCTCGGTGCACGCGTTCGCGACCGACCCGGCGCGCGGCGTTTTCATCCTGATCTTCCTGGCGATCGTGATCGGCGGCTCGCTGGCGTTGTTTGCCTATCGCGCGGGAAAGGTCGGATTGGGAGGCTCGTTCGATCTGGTCTCGCGCGAGTCGATGCTGCTGGCCAACAACATCCTGCTCATCGTGGCGCTGGCTAGCGTGCTGCTCGGCACGCTGTATCCGCTGTTTCTCGACGCATTGAACCTGGGCAAGATTTCGGTCGGCCCGCCGTATTTCGACACTGTGTTCTATCCGCTGATGGCGCCGGCGGCGTTCCTGATGGGTGTCGGCCCGATCGCGCGCTGGACGCGTACGCCGCTGCCCGAGCTTGCCACGCGGCTGCGCTGGGCGCTGGGCGTCGCGGCCGCCACGGCGCTCGTCGCGCCGTTCCTGCTGGGGCGCTGGTCGCTGCTCGTCGCCTTCGGTCTCTTTCTCGCGTTCTGGATATTCGCGAGCACCATCGTCAATCTGCGGCAACGGCTGTCGGCGTCGCCACGACACGGAATGCTGGCGAAGCTTCGCGCCAACTCTCCGTCTTATTACGGGATGGTGCTCGCGCATATGGGCGTGGGTGTTTTCGTCATCGGCGTGACACTGGTCAAGGGCTACGAGGTCGAGAAAGACGTGCGTCTCGACGTCGGCGAAAGCGTCGCGCTCGGCGGCTATGATTTCAAATTCGTCGGCGTGACGCCGCATCCGGGGCCCAACTACCGCGCGATCACGGGCGCCGTCGAGGTGCGCAAGGACGGGCGGCTGATCGAGACACTGGCGCCGGAAAAGCGTATCTACAACGCGTCGGGACAGGCGATGACCATCGCTGCGATCGACACCGGCATTTTTGGCGACCGCTACGTGTCGCTCGGTGAGCCGGTCAGTGCGGACACGTCCAACATCGACGGACCGTGGGGTATACGCATCTACCTCAAACCCTTCGTGGACTGGATCTGGATAGGCGCCTTCCTGATGGCGCTTGGCGGATTCATCGCGGTGTCGGATCGCCGTTATCGCCTCGCGCTCAAGACCCATGCCGCCCGCGTATTCGGCGGCGCCATCGGCAACGCCGGCGCGGACTGAAGGCGATCCCGGCGATGAAAACGGTGCGCTGGTCGATCCCGCTGGCCATTTTCGCGGTCCTGGTCGCATTCCTCTGGATCGGACTGGGTCGCGATCCGCGCGAAGTTCCATCGCCGCTGATCGACAAGCCCGCGCCTTCCTTTACGCTGCCCCAGATCCACGGCGATAAACCGTTGTCGACCGCCGAGCTCAAGGGCAAGGTCTGGCTGCTCAATGTCTGGGCGTCGTGGTGCGTTTCGTGCCGGGTGGAGCACCCGTTACTGCTGCAGCTTGCGAAGGCGAATCTCGTTCCGGTCTACGGCCTCGACTACAAGGACAAGCCCGACGACGGGCGTGCCTGGCTTTCGCAGAACGGCGATCCCTACACCGCATCGATCGTCGACGAAGACGGCCGCGTCGGCATCGATTACGGTGTCTATGGCGTTCCGGAGACCTTTGTCATCGATCGATCGGGCATCGTCCGCTATAAGCAGATCGGACCCTTAAGCGTCGAAGCGCTGCAGGAAAAGATCCTGCCGCTGGTCCGCGAGCTGCAGAAGTGAGGACCCGCGCGAGATTCGCGTGCGGCATCGCGCTGGTCGCGTTTGCCGCGCTGGCCGCATTTGCCTTGGATGCGGCTGCAACCAAGATGGACGCCCCTCCAGACGCGACGTTCGACAATCGTCTCAAAAAACTCGAAAGCGAGCTTCGGTGCCTGGTCTGCCAGAATCAGACGCTCGCCGACTCCAACGCATCGCTGGCGGAAGATTTGCGCGGCGAAGTGCGCGAGCTCGCGCTTGCGGGCAAGAACGATGGCGAGATTCGCGCCTATCTCGTCGCGCGTTACGGAGATTTCGTGCTTTACGATCCGCCGCTCAAGCGCACGACGTGGGTGCTGTGGCTAGGGCCCTTTGCGCTGCTCGCGGGCGGCGGCGCGCTGTGGTGGGTCATTCTTCGGCGCCGTGAACGCGCCGCCAATGCGATGCCGGCTGCGGATCCCGACGCGGAAGCGCGGGGCCAGGCACTGCTCGACGATCGCGACGAGCCACCTGCCGCAAAGTGACTGCTGCCGCGCGGGATGCATTCCGCCGGCGATACTTGCTTCTGCGGGCCGATCAGCGCGGCGACAAGTCCGCTCCGCAATGCCAGCACAAATCGAAGCTCGCCGGATTCTCCTCCTTGCAGGCGCGGCAGAAGACGCTGCCGGTCTGCGCCCGATCGAATCGCAGTGCCGCAAGCGCGGCGTTGGCGCGCGGCCGGTCGCGCGCATCCTCGAGCCACACCTGCGGTTGTGCCACGTCGGGAGGCACCTCGCCGACGATGCTCGACATGTGCTCGTTGAAGATGTGCGCCGCGATGCCCACCTGCTGCAGGCGATGCAGAACGAGATAGGCGTCGAAGCGGTTGTGCGCGGTGTAGAAGCGTTCCATCGATGAGCGGGTTGCGTGAAGTACCTTGAGCTAGCGATGCCGATTTACCTGCCAGCGCCACGCGTCGGCGCATATGGCATCGAGATCGCGCGTGGCGCGCCACCCGAGTAACTGTTGTGCGCGCGACGGATCGGCGTAACAGATCGCGACATCTCCCGGCCGGCGCGGCGCAATGCGGCGCGCAATCGGTCGTCCGCATGCCCGCTCGAATGCGGCAACAACCTCGATCACGGAATGACCGCTGCCGGTGCCGAGATTGAGCGTCGTCACTCCGCCCGCGCGCTTCAGATAGGCCATCGCGGCGACGTGTCCGGCGGCCAGATCCATCACGTGCACGTAATCGCGAACGCCGGTGCCGTCAGGAGTATTCCAATCATTCCCGTAGACCGCGATCTCGGGCGCGTCGGAATCGGCCACTTGCGCGAGCACGGGGACGAGATTGTTCGGCGTCGCGGACGGAGCCTCTCCGATCTGCGCCGACGAATGTGCGCCTGCCGGATTAAAATAGCGCAGCAAGCCGATGCTCCACTGCGCGTCCAACGATGCCACGTCCTCGAGCATCTGCTCGACCATCCGCTTGGTGCGGCCGTACACGCTCGCAGGGCGCAAGAGCGCGTTCTCAGGAACAGGATTCTTTTCCGGCTGGCCGTAAACGGCGGCGGATGAGCTGAACACCAGCGTCTTCACGCCCGCGCCCGTCATCGCTTCGACGAGCGTAATCGCGCCGCCGACATTGTTATCGTAGTACGCAACCGGTTGTGCCTCGCCAACGCCCACGGCCTTCAGGCCCGCGCAATGAATGACGGCCGAGATCGCGTGCTCGGCGAATAATCGCTTCATTACCGCACGGTCTCGAACGTCCCCAGCAGTGCACGGTATCGGCTGGTCGGTGATGCGACGCAACCGCGGCAGGACCGACGGCGAGCTGGTCGCGAAATTGTCGACGATCATCGGGATGTAGCCCGCGCCGGCAAGCTCGACGACGATATGCGAGCCGATGTATCCCGCGCCACCCGTGACCAGAATCGTATCCGCCATGACGTAATGTTACGCGAGCGTCCGCGCGCTCCCGAAAAAAAACCGGGCCTCCCGGGCCCGGTCGATTGCTCGGAGCCAGTCGTCCTAGGCCGCAGCCTTGGCGCTTTTCGAGCCTTTCGCGGACTTCGTTTTCTTGTCGGCCGTCGCCGTTTTGGGCGGCTTGGCGGCCTTGGGTGCCTTGGCGGCTTTGGCGACCTTGGCAGGTTTCGCGGCCTTCGCGGGTTTCGCGCCTGCCGCGTCCTTGCCTTCGCCTTTACCGTCGTCCGTCGAAGCACCGGGTTCCGGCCGATCCATCAGCTCGACCAGCGCCATCGGCGCGTTGTCGCCGATACGAAATCCGAACTTCAGGATCCGCAGGTAGCCGCCGGGCCGCGCGCTGTAGCGGGGTCCGAGCTCGTCGAACAGCTTGGTGACGACGTCGCGGTCGCGCAGGCGGTCGAACGCGAGCCTGCGGTTGGCGAGCGTCGGCGTCTTGCCGAGCGTGATCATCGGCTCGGCGACGCGCCGCAGCTCCTTCGCCTTCGGCAGCGTTGTCTTGATGACCTCGTGCGTCAACAGCGAGTTGGTCATGTTCCGCAGCATCGCCAGACGATGGCTGCTGGTGCGGTTGAGCTTACGCAATCCGTGGCGGTGACGCATGATTTTTCCTTACGGCCGATCCAGATTGGCCGGTGGCCAGTTTTCCAGCTTCATCCCCAGCGACAGTCCGCGCGTGGCCAGCACTTCCTTGATTTCGTTGAGCGACTTGCGGCCGAGATTGGGCGTCTTGAGCAATTCCGTCTCGGTGCGCTGGATCAGGTCGCCGATGTAATAAATGTTCTCCGCCTTGAGACAATTGGCCGAGCGTACCGTCAGCTCGAGGTCATCGACCGGGCGCAGCAGGATCGGATCGACCTGCGGCATCGAGCGTTGCTCGATGGGCGCTTCGGTGCCCTTCAAATCGGCGAAAACGCCGAGCTGTTCGACCAGAATGCTCGCCGCGTAGCGGATCGCCTGTTCGGGCTCGATCACGCCGTTGGTTTCGATGTCCATCACCAGCTTGTCCAAGTCGGTTCTCTGCTCGACACGGGCGCTCTCGACCGAATAGCTGACGCGGCGCACCGGCGAGAAAGACGCGTCGAGCAGGATGTTGCCGATGCTGCGGCCGCCGTCCGGCTTGATGCGCACCGTCGCCGGCTGATAGCCGCGTCCCTTTTCGACCTTGATTTCCATTTCGATCTTGCCGCCCGCGGTCAGGTGGGCGATCAGATGCTCGGGATTGATGATCTCGACATCGTGATTGGGCTCGATGTCGGCGGCCGTCACCGGGCCCTCGCCGGTCTTGGCGAGCTTCAGCGTGACGTGGTCGCGATTGTGCAGCTTGAGCACCACACCCTTGAGATTGAGCAGCACGTCGACGACGTCCTCCTGCACGCCATCGAGCGCGGAATACTCGTGCAGCACGCCAGTGATCTTCACTTCGGTCGGCGCATAGCCGGGCATCGACGAAAGAAGAACACGGCGAAGCGCGTTGCCGAGCGTGTGGCCGTAGCCCCGCTCGAACGGCTCCATCACCACTTTGGCGTGGAACGGCGACGTGCTTTGCACATCGATGATGCGCGGTTTCAAGAAAGCGTTGCTCTGCATACGGAGTCCTTAAAGCGAAACCCGGTGAAAACTCTGGCGACGCCCTGGGAAAAAGCGCGCCAGTTACTTGGAGTAGAGCTCGACGACGAGGCTTTCGTTGATGTCCTGCCCGAATTCCGAGCGGTCGGGCGCACCCTTGAACGTGCCCGTCATCTTGGCGATGTCGACCTGGACCCACGACGGAAAGCCAATCTTGTCCGCGAGCTGCAGCGCGTCGACGATGCGCAACTGGGTCCTTGCGCCATCCTTGACCGCGATTACGTCGCCGGCCTTCACCAGCGCCGACGGAATGTTCACCACCTTGCCGTTGATCGTGACCGCCCGATGCGAGACGAGTTGCCGCGCTTCGGCACGCGTCGAGCCGAAGCCCATGCGATAGACGACGTTGTCCAGCCGCGATTCCAGGAGCTGCAGCAGGTTCGAGCCGGTCGAGCCCTTGTGCTGCGCGGCCATCGTGAAATAGCGGCGGAACTGACGCTCGAGAATGCCGTAAGTCCTGCGCAGCTTTTGCTTCTCGCGAAGCTGATTGCCGTAGTCCGACTGGCGCATGCCCGATTTCACGCCGTGTTGCCCCGGCTTGGAATCGAGCTTGCACTTGGAGTCGAGCGACCGACGCGCGCTCTTCAGGAAAAGGTCTGTCCCTTCCCGTCGCGCCAGCTTGCATTTTGGTCCGGTGTATCGAGCCATCTGTATCCTTTGTCGGACAAAAGTAAAAACCTACTTTTGTCCGGTTCTGATTACCTGAAAATCGCAGGCGGAGCCCGACGATTTTCAGCAATAACTGCCACTAAAAACCAGCGCTAGATTCTCCGGCGCTTCGGCGGGCGGCAGCCGTTGTGCGGCACCGGCGTCACGTCCGAAATGCTGGTGATCTTGAGTCCGAGCGCGTTCAATGCGCGCACCGCCGACTCGCGGCCGGGGCCTGGGCCCTTGATCCGCACCTCGAGGTTCTTGACGCCGCATTCCTGCGCCGCCTTGCCCGCCGATTCGGCGGCAACCTGCGCCGCGAACGGCGTCGACTTGCGCGAGCCCTTGAAGCCGGCGCCACCCGACGTCGCCCAGGACAACGCGTTGCCCTGGCGATCGGTGATGGTGATAATCGTGTTGTTGAACGACGCGTGGATATGCGCAATGCCTTCGGAGATGTTCTTCTTGACCTTCTTGCGCGTCCGCGTGACAGTCTTTGTCGGTGCCTGTGCCATTCGCTAGTTCCCTATGTCCTCAATCCTTGATCGGCGGCTTCACTTTACTTGGGCTACTTCGCCGCCGGCTTGGCGGCGGCGGGGCTGCTGGCCGGCTTGGTGCCGCGCGACGCTGACGCCTGCCGTGCCTTCTTCGGTCCCTTGCGTGTCCGCGCGTTCGTGCGTGTGCGCTGACCGCGAACCGGCAATCCCTTGCGATGTCGCACACCCCGGTAGCAGCCGAGGTCCATGAGCCGCTTGATGCTCATGGTCACCTCGCGGCGCAGGTCGCCCTCGACCGTGTACCTGCCGACGAGCTCGCGCAGCTTGTCCATCTGCGCATCGGTCAAGTCCTTGATCTTGGTCGCATGGCCAACGCCCGAGGCCTTGCAGATCATGCGCGCGCGTGCGCGCCCGATGCCGTAAATCGCGGTCAGCGCGATCTCGGCATGCTGGTGATTCGGAATGTTGACGCCTGCAATACGGGCCATTTGCTTACCTTATCGTTCGTTTCCGTTAGCCTTGCCGCTGCTTGTGACGCGGATCCGTGCAAATCACTCGCACGACCCCATTGCGCCGGATGATCTTGCAGTTGCGGCAAATCTTCTTGACTGAAGCCAATACTTTCATCGCTCTTCCTCTCGCTGCAACCTCATTTCCGTCCTCGGCCTACTTCGCGCGGAAGATGATCCGCGCCCTGGACAGGTCGTACGGCGTCAGGTCCACCGTCACCTTGTCGCCCGGCAAAATCTTGATGTAGTGCATTCGCATCTTCCCGGAGATGTGGCCAAGCACTACGTGCCCGTTCTCCAGCTTCACCCGGAACGTCGCGTTGGGCAGTGTCTCCAGGACCTCTCCCTGCATCTGTATCGTTTCTTCTTTCGCCATCAGCGCGTCGGTAATCCGCCCTTGAAGTTCGCCTTCTTGAGCAGGCTCTCGTACTGCTGTGACATCACATACGCCTGCACCTGGGTCATGAAGTCCATGGTCACAACCACGATGATCAGGAGCGATGTCCCACCGAAGTAGAACGGCACATTCTTCCAGGCGATGAGAAAGTTCGGCACGAAGCAGACCACCACCAGATATATCGAGCCGAGCAGCGTCAAACGCAAGGTTATTTTCTCGATGTACTTCGCGGTCTGCTCGCCGGGACGGTACCCGGGAATGAACGCGCCGCTCTTCTTGAGATTCTCGGCGGTCTCTTTCGGGTTGTATTGCAGCGCCGTATAGAAGAAACAGAAAAATATGATCGCGGCTGCATACAGTATCTCGTGCACCGGCTGGCCCGGGGAAAGGGTCGCCGCCAGGTCGCGCAGCCAGATCGTGTTCTCACCTGATCCAAACCACTGCGCCAGGGTCGCAGGAAAAAGAATGATCGACGACGCAAAGATCGGCGGAATCACGCCGGCCATGTTGAGCTTGAGCGGAAGAAACGATTGCTGACCGGCATAGACCTTGTTGCCGACTTGGCGCTTGGCATAGTTCACCTGGATCTTGCGCAGCGCGCGCTCGACATACACCACGAACGCCGTCACGGCGACGACCAGCACGACGATGCCCAGCACCAGGGGAATGGAATACGCGCCCGTGTTGAGCTGCTCCAGCGTCTGCCCGATCGCGCGCGGCAACCCGGCGGCGATGCCGGCAAAGATGATCAGCGAGATCCCATTGCCCAAGCCCCGCTCGGTGATCTGCTCGCCCAGCCACATCAGGAACATCGTCCCGGTGACCAGTGTGATCGCCGACAGGAAGCGGAAGGCGAGGCCCGGGTCGACGACCAATCCGGCCTGCGCTTCCAGCGCAATTGAGATCCCGAGTCCCTGGAAGAATGCGAGCCCCAGCGTCGCGTAGCGCGTGTACTGCGTGATCTTGCGGCGGCCGGACTCGCCCTCTTTCTTGAGCGCTTCCAGGGTGGGGACGACCACCGTGCACAACTGCATGATGATCGACGCCGAGATGTAGGGCATGATCCCCAGCGCGAAGATCGAAAACCGGGACAGCGCGCCGCCGGAAAATACATTGAACAACCCGAGAATGCCGCCCTGCTGCGACTTGAACAATTCGTCCAGCACCGACGCGTTGATCCCCGGCACGGGGATGTGCGTTCCGATGCGATAGACGACGAGCGCGCCGAGCAGAAACAGCAGACGCTTTTTCAGGTCTGCGTAGCGGTTGCCGCTCTTTTGCG
>JADGRP010000123.1 GCA_017880805.1 Burkholderiales bacterium | reverse complement strand
TTGTTTCCAATCTGCGCGCGGAAGTCGAAGGCGCGCGCGCACGGGCGTGGTGCTACCTGCTCGACTTCCTGACCCGCGACGGCAGGACCGAGCTGCTCTCGCCGGGCGAATACGCGTGTGAGCTGAGGAAGACGAACGGCGCCTGGCGCTTCGTTCAACGCAGTGTGACGATGGACCGGTCGTTCACGCTACCCGATGCGACGCACTCAGATATCAAATAGAAATCAATTGAAAAACGCGCCCAGGGGCATCCTTTCCCGAGCGATGCTGCGCAAGCCTGCGGACCAAGGCGACTTAGCGGCGCTCGAGGCGGCGCGAGGCAAGGCGTCCGCGAGTTGGGCTATTCTCGATCGTGCGCTGGCGGATCGGACCTACGTCGCGGACGCGGAACTCGCCCTCGGGGACATTGCGCTCGGCAATGCGATCCATCGCTGGTACCGCTTGCCGATCGAGCGGCCGGCGCTGCAGCGCCTGCAAGGATGGTATACGCGCCTGTGCGAAAGACCGTCGTACAGCAAGTACATCGCCAGTGCGTGAACGCGGAGCACTGATGGGCATTTCGATTCCCGTAGCTGAACAACTCCTGTGAGATGGCGACGACCGATGTCACGCGCCGTCGCCAACACAGAGAGTTGCACCACCGCCGCGATCGGTATCGATCACGAAAGTGGCGCGCCAACCCGCACGCGCGTCCTCGACCCTCTCGCACTCTGCGTCGAATCGATCGCCGTCGCAGCCATCATCGTCAACATCGTTGTGACGTTTGGCAATGCGCTCGTTCGTTTTGTTTTCCAGCAGGACTTTCCTTGGGCGGCGGACACGTGGCGGATACTCATCTCGATCATCACCTTCCTCGGCGCTCCCGCCTATTTTCGCCGCACGAACGGAATGGCGTATACCGCGCTCCTCGACGCCATGAAGGGTTCGCGGCGGCAAACCCTGGAGGCGTCCGGTCTGCTAATGCTCTTGTGTGTCTGCCTTACGGCATTGGCCCCCTTTCCGATCTTCCTAGTCAGCCAGAAAGCCCAAACACTGCCTATTCTCGGGATCAATTCCGGATTCGTTGCCGTCTGGCTCGGCATCGGGCTCCTCCTCATGTCGGTGTTCACGATCGAAAAATTGCTGGCGTTGAACCTTCAACCCGTCATGATTGGCGCCGTCGTTCCTACACTGATCGTCGTGGCCACCATTGCACTACGCTGGGCGTACGCGGAGGGTCACATCGAGATGGATCCGTTCATCCCGATCATTCCGGCGCTTGTTCTCGCTTTCATCGCGGGCGTGCCGATCGGCGCCATCCTCGCGCTTGGCGGGATGCTGTTTTTTCTCATTACAGGCGATGCGCCGATGGTGACGTTCCCGTCCGCGATGCAGTACGGAATCGGGAGCTACATTCTCCTGGCGATTCCGTTTTTCATGCTGGCCGGTACCTTGATGGAGGTCACCGGGATGGCGAAGCGTATGGTAGACATGGTCCAGGAATGGGTCGGCCATTGGACCGGTGGACTTCTTATCGCGCAAATCATCGGCATGTACATTTTCTCCGGCGTCAGCGGCTCGAAGGCGGCGGATGTCGCAACGGTCGGAAGTGTCATGAAGGCACCGCTGCGCCAATACGGTTACCCGCCGACGGAATCGGTCGCCGTTCTCGCCGCTGCCGCGGCCATGGGCGAAACGATACCGCCATCACTCGCACTCCTGGTGCTCGGGTCGATCACGACGCTCTCGGTGGGCTCGCTGTTCGTTGCCGGCATCATTCCCGCAACAGTTCTGGCCATCGCGCTGATCGTCGCGGTCGTCATCCGCAGCCGGATCAAGGGATTTCACAAGGGGCCGTCGTTCAGCCTCGTGCGAGCGCTTCGCAGTGTGCCGCTTGCGATCCCGGCGCTGCTGGTGCCTGTCATCGTCGTCGGTGGCATCGTCGGTGGCATTGCCTCTCCCACCGAGTCTGCTTCCCTTGCCGTCGTCTACGCATTCGCCGTGGCGCTGTTCGTCTACCACGCGATCGGATGGCGCACTTGCTGGACCGCCCTGCGAGACGCAACGCTGATCGCGGGAATGATTCTGTTCATGATCGCTGCGTCGAACCTGCTGTCTCAGGCCATCGTGACGGACGGTCTCGGGCGTACCTTGGCCATGGAGTTCGGCGCGCTGAAGAGTCCGATCCTGTTCCTGTTCGTCAGCATGCTGGTGATGATCGTGATTGGCGTCGTGCTCGAAGGCCTTCCGGCGATCCTGATCGCGGCCCCGATCCTGCTGCCTGTGGCGATCCGTTTCGGCATCGAGCCCCTCCAATATGGCATTGTCCTGTGCATCGCGATGGGGATCGGCGTTTTCATGCCGCCGGTGGGTATCGGTTATTACGTGGCGTGCGCCATCGGCAATGCGCCGGTCAATGCGACGATGCGTCCGAGTCTTATCTACAACCTGTTTATCGTTCTCGGACTGATGGTCGTCATTCTGTTTCCGCAACTTACCGTGTGGCTTCCGCATCGCTTCGGCATGAATTGATCGACGGCGTGTCCGACCTGGATTCGATACGGGAAAGAAACTACTTGCGCAATGTGTCGAGGCATTTGAGTACTGTAGTAGCACGATAACGGGCATCTGGCGGTGTCGCGCGCCGGTTGCCCCCAGGCATCAGAAAACCAGCATTGCAAAGGAGAGAATAATGGAGACGAAGCAACTGACCGGCACTTCGGGTGCTGGAAGACGAAATTTTCTGAAACTGGCTGCCGCCGCCACAAGCGCGGCTTCGCTGGGACTCGCACCGTCTGCCATGGCCCAGCGCGCGCGCGTGTTCCGCTTCGGCCACATGCTTCCCAACGACACGCTCTATCATAAGGCGATTCAAATGTTCGCCGACGAAGCGGCCAAGCTATCGTCCGGCAAGATCAAGATCGATATTTACCCAAGCTCACAACTGGGCACCATTCCGGAGATGCTTTCGGCAACTCAGGTGGGGTCGCTGACGCTCACGATGGCGGTGCCGGCGTGGTACTCGAATTTCATGAAGCCCATCGACGCGTTCACTCTGCCCTACATCGTCAGTTCGGCGGATCGCCTGAAAACCAGTCTCGACGGCACGCTGGGCAAGGAGATCACACGTCTCGGCGAAGCGGCCGGCTTCCACGTCCTGGGCTATTGGCTCATCGGCGGCCGGCACATCGTGAACAAGGTACGGCCGATCAACAAACCCGCCGATTGCCAGGGACTCAAGGTCCGCGTCATCAACAGTCAGGTCTATATCCAGGCATTTCGCGCGCTCGGTGCCAGTACCGTGGCGCTGGATCCTTCCGAGCTCTATGTCGCGTTGCAGCAAGGCGTGGTGGATGGTTTCGAATATCCGTTGCCCGATCTTGTCTCGGTCAAGCTTTACGAAGTGTCGAAGTTTCTTTCGCTCGATGCTCACACCACGGACTTCTTCATCATCTCGATCAACAAGAGCATCTGGGAAGGGCTGCCAGCGGAGGACCAGGGCGTCCTCGTCCAATCGATGAAGACGGCGATGGACTGGCAATGGAAGTCGCAACCGGTGGAAATTGCGACTGCATTGGCGAAACTCAAGACGCTGATGACCGTCAATGACATCTCACCGGAGAACAAGAAGCTATTTGTCGATGCAACGCGTCCGATCTACAAGCAGTTCGAACCTTCCATCGGCCGCGAATTCCTCGAGCTCGCGATCAAGGAGCTGAGCTAAACGCGGCGCCATCATGATCGAGCCGCCATCTATGGACGCGAAACGAACTACTTTGCGCCAGCAGATCCTGGAACGCGAACGCGCGCTTTACAGCGCGCAGGTCGCCGGCAGCGTCGACGAGCTGAAGCCGATGCTCGGCGCGGATCTCGTCTACATCCATTCCACCGGCGTAGCCGAGTCGAAGGAGGAGTATCTCGCCGGCGTGGCGGACGGGCTGTACGAGTACGGGTCGATCGAAAGCCATGACACGCGCCTGCAAGCCTTCGCCGATCTTGCCATCATGAACGGCATCGTCGACATGACGGTGAGCGCGCACGGAGCGGCGAAACAGCTCATTCACCTGCTTTTCTGTCTGGTCTGGGTGCGACAAAACGGTGCATGGCGGCTCGACTTTCGACAGGCCACGCGCATGCCTTCCGGAAAACCGTAATTGCAGCCTTTGCTGCGCAGCAAGCTTTCAGCCACCGAGGAGAATTGACATGGACAACCGCAACACGATAACGCGCAGGCGCTTTGTGGCAGGACTGGGTGCGGGCGCTGCGTTGAGCTTGAACGCAGGCCGCAGCGCCGCTGCCGACCCGATCACGCTGAAATTTGCCACAAACGACACGACCCAGGACACGTCCTACACCGTCGCACAACGCTTCGGCGCGGACATTGCCAAGCGAACCAACGACAAGTATCGCGTGCAGGTCTTCATCGGCGGCTCGCTCGGCAGTGGCGTGAATGTCGTCAGCAGCCTGCAGACGGGTATCATCGACTGTGCGATCGTGACCTCGGGGTTTCTTGCCACTTTCGTTCCGTCGATTCAAGTGGTCGACCTGCCGTTTCTGTTCAAGGACCGCGCCACCGCGGAACGTATCCTCGATGGCGAGGTCGGCCGCAAGATCTTCGCGGATTCGGATGCCCACAACATGGTGGGCCTGACCTGGGGCTGGTACGGCTGGCGACAAGTCGAGACGCGCGAAAAGCCCGTCACGGAGCCGGACGATCTTCGCGGTCTGAAGATGAGGATCCAACCCTCGCCCGTGTTCGCGGCCATGTTCAAGGCGGTAGGTGCAGTGCCGATTGTCATGGATGGCAGCGAGGTATATCTCGCGCTGTCGCAGAAGACGGTCGACGGCGTCGAGTTTCCGTTGCCCACCGTCGTCACATTCAAGATGTACGAAGTCAACAAGTACCTCGCGCTGACCAATCACGTGTACAACGCCGGCGCGCTGCTCGTCAGCAAGGCGCGCTGGAACCAGATGACGCCGGCGGACCGTGAAGCCTTCCAGGCGGCCGCCACCGCGGTGCAACCGTATTGGCGCAATGAAATCGCCGCCGGTTCCGAGCGCGCGGCGCAGTTCTGCAAGGAGCACGGCATGCAGATCACGGAGACGAACTTCAAGTCGTTCCAGGCGAAGATGGAACCCGTTTATACCGAGTTCAAGCCGAAATATGCGGAACTTTTCAACATGATCATGGCGCAGCAATAGCGCGCGTAGCGGAGGAACAAGCGGAATGGCTAATACCGGAAGGTCGAACAAGGGCTTGCTGCTGGCGACCATGGAGCCGCCGGCGAACATCGAGGAGGAATTCCAGGACTGGTACGACAGCGAGCATTTTCCCGAGCGCCTGAATTGCGCCGGTTTCGAGACGTCGAGACGCTTCGTGTGCGTCGACGGCTGGCCGCGCTACCTCGCGCTCTACGACCTCACGGACGTCGACGTGCTGCACGGCCCCGCGTACTCGGCAATCGCGATCAGCCGTTACTCGCCCTGGACGCATCGCATCATGTCGAAGGTCTGGGGACAATACCGCGCGGAAGGCGTGCAGGTATTTCCCGGCGATGCCCTGCTAGGCCAGAGCGGGCCGTGCGCCCGGCTGGTCCTTTGGCGCTTTAGAAGCGTGCCCGCGACGCTCGAATCGCAGCTTGCCGAAGGCCTGCGCAAGCTCTATGGCGGGCGGCCCGAAACCGCGCAATTGCGCTTGTTTCGCGTGCCGCAGGCCGAGCCGACCGACTATCTTGGATTAATCGAACTTCGGTGTCCCACGCCCGCACCTGACCTCGCGTTGCTCGGCAACGCAGCCCTGCACGTCGACCTCGTGAACACCTACGTCCCCTACACACGCCAGGCGCCGGGTGCATTTCCCAAATCGAAGTAGCGCAGCGCACTGTTGCCTTCAGGGCGTAGTTTCGCCTCCACGATGACGACAGCGCACAACCCGATCGCCATCCGGGCGGATCGCCTCGCCCCACTCGATGGCGTCGTGGATGTCATCGTCGGCGTCGCGTTGGTCGGTGAACTCCTGGTCGTGATCGCGAACGTCGTCGGGCGCGTGTTTTTCGACACGCCGCTATTGTGGGCGGACGAAGTGTCCGGTTTCGCGCTCTCGGTGATCGCTTTTCTCGGCGGTGCGATTGCCTATCGGCGCGAGCAACACGTGCTCGTCCGGACGCTGGTCGACCTGCTGCCGCCGCCGTCGCGTGCCGCGAGCTATGCCCTGGTCGATTGGCTTGTCCTGGCGATCGCGCTGGTCACGGGGTACCAGTCGCTGGCCCTTCTCTCGTTCCGCTGGGATCAAGTCACGCCCATTCTCGGGATAAGCGCCACGTGGATCGCGGTTCCGCTGACCGTCTCGATGCTCGTGCTGGCCGTCTACGCGCTCGCGCGATTGCTGCAGCAGCCCCGTGGTGCCGTGGTTGCGAGCGGCGCCTTGCTGGTCGCCGCAACGATACTGGTGGTCGTGTTTCGGCACGCGACAGATCTGCCTGTGGCGTCGAACTGGAACGTTACGATCGCCATCGGTGTAGTGCTGGTGACGGTGCTGATCGGGCTGCCGATCGCATTCTCCCTCATGCTCGGCACGATGCTGTTTCTCTACCTTGGCGGAATGGTGGCGATGGTTGCGCTGCCCCAGAACATGGTCGATGGAACCGGGCGTTTCGTCTTGCTCGCGCTGCCGTTCTTCATCTTCGCCGGGATCGTGATGGAGCGCGGTGGCATATCGCGCCGCCTCGTTGCGTTTGTCGCCGCGTTGGTGGGCGGCATGCGTGGCGGGCTGCAGCAGGTCATGGTGGTCAGCATGTATGTCGTGTCGGGCATTTCGGGCTCGAAAGCCGCCGACGTTGCCGCCGTCGGCCTGGTGATGCGCGACATGCTGGAGAAGGAAAAATATGATGTCGATCAGTCCGCCGCGCTGCTGGCGGCGTCGGCTGCGATGGGTGAATGCATACCGCCCAGTCTTGCAATGCTCGTGCTCGGGTCGGTGACCTCGCTCTCCGTTGCCGCATTGTTTGCGGCCGGCATCATACCTGCGGCGGTGATCGCCCTCTGCCTGATGGCGCTGATCTGGCTGCTGACCCCGCGCCGTTCGGCGAGCCTCGCTCGCGGCCCGGGCATGCGCCGTCTCGCGCTCGGAGCGGTGCTTCCGTTCTCGATGCCGGTGATGCTGTTCGCCGGGATCCTGCTCGGCTTCGCCACGCCTACCGAAGTCTCGGCATTTGCGGTCGCATACGGACTGTCTATCGCCGTGGTCGTCTACCGCGAGCTGCATCGGCGCGATTTTTCGCGCATGGTCGCCGAGGCCTCGACATCCGCGGGCATGGTGTTGTTCACCCTTGCCGCCGCGCAATCGTTCTCCTGGGTGCTTTCGGCGGCCGAGTTGCCTCATCGTCTGGCCGAGCTTGTGACGGTATACGCCACGGGACCCTCCCTGTTCCTGCTCGTGTCTATCGTTGCACTGATCGTGCTCGGCTCTCTGCTCGAGGGCTTGCCGGCGATCCTGATCCTGGCGCCGCTGCTAGTGCCGCTCGCGCCGCAGGCAGGAGTCGATCCGCTGCACTATGGAATCGTGCTGCTTGTTGCGATGGGCATCGGAGCTTTCCTTCCGCCACTCGGTGTCGGGTTCTACATCGCCTGCTCGGTGGTGCGCGCGAACGCCGACCGGGCAACGCGCGCCATGGCACCCTACTTCACCATTCTGGTCGTAGGCCTGCTGGTGGTCGCATTCATCCCGTGGTTCACCTTGCTGCTTCCACGATTGCTGCACCTCGCCAAATAATCCTTTCTCGAACGGAAAGCCATTCCATGGATGAGGAAGCGATACGTCAAGCCGCAGCGCTGCTGATCGAGGCGCGGCGCACCGGCGTTCTCCTCGACGGCCTGCCGTCTTCGTGCCGCCCGCAAGACCTCGACGATGCGCTGGCCATACAGGATGCGACCGTGGCCGCGCTGGGCGAGGACGTTGCCGGCTGGAAGGTTGGCGCGCCTATCGATGGCAGGATCGTGCGCGGCGCCCTTCTGCGTTCGCGCATCATCCCGAGCGGCGGGGCGATCGCGGCGGCCAATGTGCCGCTGCTGGGCGTCGAAGCCGAAGTCGCGTTCAGGTTCGATCGCGACCTCGAGCCGCGAGAGCTTGCTTACAAGTACGCCGAAGTCGCCGCGGCCGTCACCGCTTTTCCGGCCATCGAAATCGTGGATTCGCGCTTTCGCGACTATCGCGGCACGTCGCTGATCGAGCGCATCGCCGACTGCGTGTCCAACGGCGCCTTCGTCGAGGGCGCTGCGCAGCTCCTGTGGACCAAGTTCGATCTTTCCAGGCTCGACGCGCGCCTCGAGATCGACGGCAAGGTCGTCGTTCAGCGCATCGGCGGACATCCGGCCGGCGATCCCCTGCTGCCGGCAATCGACCTGGTGAACGACCTTCGTCAAGCGACGGGCGTGCGCGCGGGGCAGATCATGACCACAGGCACGTACACAGGACTCAACTTCGCCAAGCCGGGACAGCGCGTCAGCGCAAGATTCGAGGGTTTCGGATCCGCCGAAGTGCATCTGACCACCTGACGCCTTGCGCGATCCCCACGCAATAAATCATTTACAGGAATGTGCATGAAAAAACTGATGAACAATCCGGCCGACTACGTCGACGAAGCGCTCGACGGACTGTGCGAGGCATTCGACGGCTATCGCAGAACGGGCCGCGCGGGTCGCGTCATCGCGCGCGGCGATGCCCCGCTGCATGGCAAAGTGGGCGTCGTCACGGGCGGCGGCTTCGGCCACCTGCCCGTCTTCGCAGGCTACGTCGGTTCCGGGATGCTCGATGCGTGCGCGGTCGGCAACGTGTTCGCGGGGCCGCCGACCGACATCTGCGCGGACGCGATTCGGGCCGCGGATGGCAAGTCCGGCGTGCTTTGCGTGCTCGGCAATTACGGCGGCGACCGCATGAGCTTTGCGCACGCGTGCGACGAATTCGCGGACGAAGGCGGCAGCACCGCAACCGTGATCGTTGCGGACGACGTCGCCAGTGCTCCGCCGGCGGAATCGGCGAAACGGCGCGGTGTCGCGGGCATGGTGTTCGCATTCAAGGTCGCGGGCGCAAGCGCGGCGCGCGGCGATGATCTCGACACGGTGGCGGCGTTCACGCGCAGGACGGTGGAGCGAACGCGCACGATCGGCGTTGCGCTCTCGCCTTGTCTGATTCCCGGTGCGGACGAACCCGGATTTTCGGTGCCCGACGGCAAGATCGAAATCGGCATGGGGATACACGGCGAGCCGGGCGTCGAGGAGCGCACGCTTGCAGCCGCCGACGAAGTCACCGCGGCGATGATCGAGCGATTGCTGGCCGACGGTGCGGCGAAAGGTTCGCGACGCGTTGCCGTACTCGTCAACAGCCTGGGCGCCACGCCGCTCGAGGAGCTGCTGATCGTCTATCGCCACGTGCGGCGGCTCTTGCGCGAGAAGGATATCGAGATCGCGCGCCGCTACGTCGGTCACTACGCGACGTCGATGGAAATGGCCGGTTGCTCGATCTCGCTGCTGGATCTCGATCACGACATCGACGAGCTGCTCGCCGCGCCGACGGGCTGCCCGTTCTGGCCGCGGTAACTTCGTGCTTGCGACGGAGCATCTGCTGCGCGCCGTGAACCGCATCCACGCGGACATCGCCGGCATTCGAGACACGCTCAACGCCGCCGATCGCCGCCTGGGTGACGGCGACACGGGCATGACGATCGAACAAGTCGTCGCCGCGTGGCAATCCGTTGAAGCGGACGCCATGGAGGACATCGGCGTGGCAATGGTCACGCTGGGACGCGAGACGGCGCGGGCCACCGGGTCGAGCCTCGGCTCGGTGCTCGCCATCGGACTTGGCGCCGCTGGCCGCGCCGTGCGCGGCCGCGCTTCGCTCGATCGGGCGGGCATGATCACCGCGCTGGCGGCGGCGCGCGCGAGCATCGTCGCGCGCTCGGGCGCAGTGATCGGCGACAAGACGATCCTCGATTCGATCGCACACATCGAGCGGGCGCTCACAACCGCCGTCGATGAAGCCGACCTGTACGCGGTTGCCATGAGCGCCACGGAAGAGGCTGTTACCGAGTTTCGCGAGCGCACATCGCGCATCGGCCGCGCGCGCATGTACGGCGAAAAGTCCGCAGGCTCCGACGATCCCGGCATGCTTGCCGCGGTGCTTCTGTTGCGGGCAGCACGTTGAGCGACGGCGCCACAACGCGGCGTCCGCGCGTAGTGTTCACCGATGACACGATACGCAGCGAAGCACTCGACATGCTCGCTCCCACCTGCGATGTCAACGTTCTGACTGCATATCCGTCCGAGCACGAACTGGTTAAGGCCTGCGCAGACGCGAGCGCGATCCTCGCCCGCCTGGGCACGATAAGCGCGCGCGTCATCGACAACTCGCCCCATCTGCGTATCATCGCCCGCCACGGCGTCGGCGTCGACGCGGTCGATCTCGCGGCTGCCACCCGGCGCGGCATCGCCGTGACGACCACCGGCAGCGAGAATGCCGCTGCGGTCGCGGAGTACACGTTCGCGCTGCTGCTCGCGCTCGTCCGCAACGTCGTCGTTGCCGACGGCGCAATGCGCAATGGAGAATGGTCGCGCGAGACCTTGGTCGGCATGGAGCTCGAGGGCCGAACGCTCGGCATCGTGGGCCTCGGGGCGATCGGTCGGCGCGTTGCCCGGCAGGGCGTTGGCTTCGGCATGCGCGTGCTGGCGTTCGATCCGAATATCGGCGCTGCGGAAGATCCGAACGTCGCGCTGACCACGCTCGAGGATCTTCTCGAGCGATCCGACATCGTCACGCTGCACACGCGGCTGACCGCGGAAACAACGCGCCTGATCGATGCGCGAGCACTTGCCCGGATGAGGCCCGGCGCGTTTGTGGTCAATACGGCGCGCGGTGAAGTCGTCGACGAGGCAGCATTGACAGAGGCACTGTTGTCGGGCGCATTGGGCGGCGCAGCGCTCGACACCTACGAGCGGGAGCCGTTGCCGGCCGATTCGCCGCTGCGCCAATTGTCCAACGTCGTGCTCTCACCGCACGTCGCTGGTCAGACCAGCGCCGCGCTTGTCCGGGTGGCAAGATCCGCGGCTCAGGCGATTCTCGACGAACTCGCCGGCCGCCGGCCGAAGCACGTCTACAACCCGGAAGCGTACGACATCCGCGCAGCACGCGCGGCCGGACGACGCTAGGTGGTGAAACGGTAAAGCGTTGCAGGATTGTCGACCAGTATCTTCCTGCGCACGCCGGGATCAAGCGCCCATTCACCGAGCTGGTCGAGCAGATCGCCGTCGTCGGGCATGTGGCCTTCGATGTTGGTGTGCGGCCAGTCGGTGCCCCAGACGCATCGGTCCAACGCGTGATCGATAAAGTGGCGCGCGAGCGGCATGACGTCTGCGTAAGGCGGGCCCGCCACCGATGGCCGATACCCCGTCAGCTTGGTCCAGCAGCGGCCGCCCTCGAGGAGACGCAGGATGCGGCGGAAGACCGGATTGTCGAACGCAGTGTCGGCCATCATGCCGCCCATGTGATCGAACACCACCGGGACCGGCAGACGCTCGACGACCGGCAGGATGTCCGGCCAGACCGCGGGCGGCACGTACATTTCGATGTGCCAGCGAAAGGGTGCGACCTTCGCCGCGACCTCCGGCAGTTGCTCAAGCGACGGGCCTCCCTTGGCCGTGGTGATGAAGCGCGTCGCGCGAATACCGGCGTCATCGAGCGCCTGCAGCTCGGTTTCGGTGATCGAGGCGCCGACCATCGCGACACCGCGCGCCCGATGCACGCCGAGCTCCTCGACCGCCGCGACGGCCCGACGATTGTCCTCGCCGTAGCAGCTCGCCTGCACCACGACCATGCGCTCGATGCCCAGCGTGCCCAGCATCCGCAGATAATCCTCGGGCAACGCGTCGGGCGGCGTGTAGCTTCGATCCGGCAGATACGGAAACCGCGACGGCGGCCCCAGTATGTGGGCGTGGCAATCGCACGACAACGGCGGCACGCGAAGCTTGGGCCTGTTGATGACCGCGCGCGGCGGCTGGCACATTTCCATCGACGTTCCATTCAGGCCGAAAGCGATATCGTCCGGCCTTCATCGGACGAACGCTGTATCGCATCGATCAGGCGATGCCGCTTCACCGCCAAGTCGAAGTCCGGCTCGACCGGCGCGCCAGTCCGGATCGCTCTCGCCATGCGAAGGTAGAGGTGACCGACGTTGCGCGGCGGCCCGATGGGCATCGCTTCGGCAACCTCCGTGAACGAAGCGGGAACCGGCAAAGGTTCCATGGGCCCGCCGTCGCGCGACCCGAGCAAGGTGTTCGCATCGCGTTGCGGCGAGCCTTTCGAGGTCACGCGTATCGTCCCCTTGCGGCCGTATATTTCCATCCGCCAGCCTGTCGCGTTGTAGGGAACCGTCGCGACATGAACCGACGCGATCGCGCCGCTCGCGAGCACGCCGTTGACCATGACATTGTCGGAGGAGTCGACGTCGACAAATTCGTCGGTTCCCGTCACGCGCCATTGTTTCACCTGCGTCGACACCTTGCCGGACACCTCGACGAAATCGCCCAGGCACCAGCAAAGAATATCCATGGTGTGGATGCCTCGAACCGTAAGCGCGGACACACCTTTCGTCCGATCACGGTCCCACAGGCGCGATTTAGGACGCTCGAGCACGCCGCCGGTGAACATCGTCATGTTCACCGCCAGAACTTCACCGACATATCCTTCGCCGATGAGTTGATGCAGATAGCGGACCGTGGGATCTCCGCGCGCCTGCAAGCCCACCATGGCGCGAACACCTTTCCGTCGCGCAAGTTCCGCCATCGCCTCGGCTTCGGCCAGATTCGCGCCAAGCGGCCATTCGCAATAGACGTGCTTGCCCGCGTTCAGCGCCGCGACGACGACCTCGCGGTGAGACGGCACTTTCACGACGACGGAGACCAGGTCGATGTCAGGTTCCCGCACCATCGCGTGGTATTCGTGAAACGCGCGGCTGACGCCATATTTCGCGGCGGCCGCAGCTGCCGTGTCGGCATGGGCGGTACAGACCGCCACGAGTTCGTACTCGGGGAGCAACTCGAGCGCCGGCAGGTGCGACAGCGGCGCCCACCCTTGTCCCGAGGCGCTGGCCCCCACGATACCCACGCGGATTCGCTGCTTCATTTCATCTTTCATGCGTTAGCTTGCCGGAAAGTCGGTCGCGAGCGAAACCGCTTCCCACTCATCTACCGAGCGGAGCACACCGCGCAATGCCTCGCGCACGCGTTGGACTCCATTGCTGCCTAGCACCAGGTGGAGCGGCGGGTCGGCGGATTCGACGATCTTGATGATCGCATCGGCCGCGCGCTCCGGATCGCCCGCCTGCTTGCCGCTGCTCGCTCGAAGCTGCATCCGGCGCGCACCCGCGGTTTGCGCATAGGCGTCGATCGGCTTGGCCACCGATGTCATCGACCTGCCCTGGAAGTCGGTGCGCAATGGCCCGGGCTCGATGAGGCTGACGTGAATTCCGAGCGGAGCAACCTCTTTGGCGAGCGCCTGCGACATGCCCTCGACCGCGAACTTGGTCGCGTTGTAATAACCAGAAACCGGGTTGCCCACCAGGCCGCCGATCGACGAGATATTGACGATGTGTCCTTTTCCACGAGAGCGCATCCTGGGCAGAACCAGGCGGGTCATCGCAGCGAGCGCGAAAAAATTGGTTTCGAACATCTGGCGGATGTCGCCCTCCTCGCCTTCCTCAACCGCAGCAGAGTAGCCGTGTCCCGCGTTGTTGACCAGCACGTCAATGCCGCCGAACGCTTCCTCAGCCCGTGAAATGGCGTCTTGCCGTTGCTTGTTGTCGGTGACGTCCAATGCAAGGGCCAACGAGGTGTTTGGGTGGGCGCTCACGATGTCCGCGAGCTGCGCGGGATCGCGCGCGGTCGCTACGCAACGGTGGCCGTGTCGCAGAACGCGCTCTGCGAGCGCCTTCCCGAGTCCCGTCGAACAACCGGTGATGAACCAAACCGGGGTGGCTGTTTTATCCGTGTTCATTGTATAGCCTCGATATCATTCAATTGCGATGTTGGCGGATTTGGCGACGCTTTTCCACTGCCGCGGCGGGCTTTCGGACATGGCATTCCCTCCTGGGATACGAGCTTAAGCGACCGACTTCGTTATTTCATCGACTTCGGTGATTTCATCCTGCTGCAATTTCCATCCGACTGCCTTGACATTGGCGTCGATCTGCTCGGGTTTGGTCGCACCGGCGATGATGCTCGACACCGGCGCACGCGACGCGAGCCAGCTGAACGCGAGTTCCAGCAGGCCGCGACCGCGCTTGGAGCAAAATATTTCGAGCTGCTCGAGCTGCGTCCAGTTGCGTTCGGTCAGGAACCGGTCCGCAGATGCCTTGACATTGGTCAGCCGCGATTTGTCGGGAAGCGGTCGGCCGCGCCGGTACTTGCCCGTCAGCAATCCGCCCGCAAGGGGATAAAACGGCAGCAATCCCAGTCCGAATGCGTTGAGCGCGGGCAGCAATTCGCGTTCGGCGCCGCGCGCCAACAGGCTGTACTCGTCCTGGGCGGAGACAAACGTGTTCAGGTCATGGGAGCGCGAGGTCCACACCGCGTCCGTGACCGCCCAGGCCGCCAGATTCGAGCAGCCGATATATCGAATTTTGCCCTGGCGCGTCAGATCGTCCAGCACGCGAAGCGTCTCTTCCATGGGAGTAAGCGGGTCCGGCAAATGCTGTTGGTACAGATCGATCCAGTCGGTCTTGAGCCGCCGCAGGCTCGCCTCGACCGCGGACATGATATAGCGGCGCGACGCGCCCTTGAGCGTCTGCGCATCGTCCATCGGTTGCGAGAATTTGGTCGCCAGCACGATATCCTTGCGCCGGTCGCCAAGCGTTTCACCGAGCATGGTCTCCGAACCACCGCGGTTGCCATAGCTATCGGCGGTATCGAACAAGGTGATGCCTGCATCGAGCGCACGGTGAACGACGCGACGGGTCGCTTCCAGATCGATGCGGCCACCGAAGTTGTTGCAACCCAGGCCGACCAGCGATACGCGCAGGCCCGAACGCCCGAGATTTCTCATTTCCATTGCCTAACTCCTCAAAGAACAGGCATCGTATTCCTGAACGAATGTCGGAGAGATTGTTTGTCGTACCACGCTTTGAGTTTCGGCCACTTGGGCAGTCCTTCGAGATCCAGCAGGCGCAGCGGTATGTAACCAACTGCGGCACCTACGGCGACCTGCGCCATATCGAGGTCGGAACTGAAAGTGTCGACCTCGCGTTCGAAATATCCGAGCGCCCGGTGTACCTTGCCAAGCTGCAGATCGGTCCACTCGGACGATTGCTCCACGACGGGCCTGGCGCGCTCATGGCGCACAAGGAGCGCCGCGTCGAGGAGCCCGTCGGCAAGCGCGACCAGGGTCATGATCTGCCAGCGTCGCGGTCCGCTGGCGGGCAGCAGCCGGTGGTTTCCGAATTCGGCATCGAGATATTCGCAAATCACCGGCGAGTCGTAGATGGTCTCGCCGGCATCGGTAATGAGCACCGGTATCTTGCCGAGCGGATTATGCGGCGCGATCTTCTCCGGCTCGGAATGCGTGTTCACGGAAGTGAGGCGCAGACGGTCGGCCAGTCCATGTTCATGAGCAACTATGTTGACTTTGCGGACATAGGGCGAAAGTCCGCTGAATTTGAGTTCCACGACGTTGTTTCCTCCAAGGATATCGCTTCTCGATCCAACCGGTAACGCTAGCGCCGTTGGGCGCAGATTAGACCACGTGCCGGGCGAGAAGCTAACCTCAATTACGTATACGGCGGGATTTTGTCAAGATCTTGAGACAACAGTACACGCAACTGAAAACTGTCGGGCAGCGGATCGTCGG
>JADGRP010000122.1 GCA_017880805.1 Burkholderiales bacterium | reverse complement strand
CGTCGCCAGCGCGGCGCTACTGAACGGCATCACCTCGCACACCTTCGATTTCGACGACACGCATCTCAGGACCATCATCCATCCCGCCGGGCCGGTCGCTTCCGCGGTGCTGGCGCTCGCGGAACACGATGGGGCGACGGGCAGGCAGTTCATCGACGCGCTGGTTCTCGGCGTCGACGTCGAGTGCCGCGTCGGCAACACGATCTACCCTGAGCATTACGATCGGGGCTGGCACATCACCGGCTCGACCGGAATGCTCGGCGCGGCCGCCGCGTGCGCGCGACTTCTCGCGCTCGACGCGGGCAAGACCGCGATGGCGCTCGGCATCGCCGCGTCGCAGCCCATCGGTGTGCGCGAGCAGTTCGGATCGATGACCAAGGCTTTTCACATCGGTGGCGCCGCGCGGGCCGGATTGATGTCGGCGTTGATGGCGAAGCACGGCTATACCGCGTCCAGTCGTGCGATCGAGGCGCCGCGCGGACTGGCGCAGACGTACTCGACCAAATGCGACTGGAGCGAGATCACCGACGAGCTTGGCAAACGCTTCGAGATTTCGTTCAATACCTACAAGCCGTTCGCCTGCGGCATCGTGATTCATCCCAGCATCGACGGTTGCGTGCAGCTTCGCAGCGCGAACCGCCTGCCCGTCGACGACATCGAGCGCGTCGACCTCAAGGTACATTCGCTGGTACTCGAGCTTACCGGCAAGACCGCGCCGCGTACCGGGCTCGAAGCAAAGTTCAGCGTCTATCACGCGTGCGCGGCGGGCATCCTGTTCGGCGAAGTCGGCGAGCACGCGTTCTCGGATGAAGTCGTCGCCAGGGCCGACGTGATTGCGCTTCGTGACCGCATCAAGGCACGCGTCGACGATGAAATCGATGAGGCGTCCGCGGACGTGACCATCACCTGCAAGGATGGCCGCAAGCTGCACGTATTCGTCGAGCATGCGATCGGCAGCGTGCAGCGTCCGATGAGCGATGCCGATCTGCAGCGCAAGTTTCACGGCCTGGTCGACCCGGTGCTGGGCAGCACACGCGCCGAGCGCCTGATCGAGCAATGCGCGACGCTGTCGGGCGCCGCGGATGTGCACGCGCTAACGGCCTTGGCGCGCGCTGCGGCGGAAGCCGTTGCCGCCGAATAAGTTTCGTCCTACAACGCGGAGCTGCTCTTCGCGAGCAACGTCGGCGTCACGATCAACGAGACCGCCGGCGCGGAAGTGCGAACAAAAAATCTGCGCGTGTAGTCGAACTCGCCGACGCCTCCCACGCATATCCAGCATAGCTGCGCGGTGCGCACCCGCACCTGATGGGAGCCCGGCGGAAGTTCGACAATGGCAGTCGCTCCCGAGCTGGTGAACGTAAGCGCAGAACGCTGAATCCTCGTTCCATCCACCCAGACGACGGGTCCCATACCGAGCCCGCCGCTCGGCCAGACGAGTTGAATCGTTACGGGTACCCGAGCGTCGCTTCCGCTAACCACATCACCGTCTCTCGGATAGATCTCCAGCGAAGTGCAGCCACAAGCCAACGCGGCCATAAGCACAGGAAAAATCCAGCGTATCGACATATTCTCCCTCGCAAGGTGAGTCCAAATTGCGGCCGGGTTCCTTTGCACCGACGGACCCGATTCTCCGCACAGCTGCATCCGGCGACAAATCTGCGCCACTATGCGCTGACGGCGCCCATCCGGCAACCATCGGATGAAGGACCAGCGCGCAAGCGCGACTCGCTTTTTCGCGTCCACCCGATGCGTGTCGATGAATTCGCCGCTCGCGGCGGGAACCCATTCCAATTCGTCCGCACGACAATGCTGCCGTTAGCGAGCGTCACCCGCTGGCGCGATGGCGGCGCCTTCGACGTGGTTGCGGGCGAGCGAGAACGCAACGAAGCCTGATGTTTTCATTTTCTCGATAAAGTCACGAAGATATCTGGCGCCCGCCTCGCGGCCACGCGGCGTGCCCATAGCCTGATTGATCACCATGAATCGGCCTTCGAGCAGGCGCAGTCCCGGAATACGCACGGCGTCGGCCTCGAGTTGCTGCTTCACGCCCGCGCGGACCTCGAGCTTCTGCGCGATGAACATGTCCGCGACCTCACCGGAGATGGGCGTGCGCACCAGCGTCGCCTGCTTGAGCGCGCGCGACAAGTACAGATCGTATACGCTACCTGTGGCGACGGCGATGCGAATGCCCGGACGATCGACGTCCTCGTTGCTGCGGATCAGCGAATCGCGCGGGACCAGATACGCGCCTTCGATCACTACATACGGCGGGCTGTAGCTGATCTCCGCCGCGCGAACCGGGTCGATCGCGAGAAAGGCGACGTCCCACGCGCCGGACTTGAGCGCTTCGGTCACCTTGCCTGCAGCGGCGTAAGTCACCAGGTCGACGGGCACGCCGAGGCGCCGCCCGAGCTCTCGCGCGAGATCGACCGACACGCCGCGCGGCTCGCCGGTCGCCGCGTCCTTGACCGCAAGAACCGGGTTGCCGAAATTGATCGCCGCCCGCAATTTGCCGGTCGGCGCCAGGTCCGCAACCACGGCGGCAAGGCCGGGTTCGGTGTCGGTGGCGGGTGCCGTCGGTGTTGTCGAACAGGATGCGAGGAAAGCAAGAATTACAACAGCGAGCGTGAGCCTGAACATTGGTGTTCCCGTGAAAGTCGATGCCTACACGACTATTATGCCGCCGTGGGCGCAGCGAACAACACGGTCGCCAGGCGCGCTCGTCGCGCGCAGTCCCCCCACGCACCCTTGTTATACTTTCCCTCCCATTACAGCCTAGGAGAACGCTATGACCATGTGGCGAGGTGTAGGCGGCCTGACTTTTATCGCCCCTGGGGCAACCCACTATTGGGAGTATTGGTTTTCGCCTTTGTCCGACGTCGGCGCTACGGTCGCGTCGCCGAATCTGATGGAGGACCAGATCAACGTCCAGCTCGCCACATCGTATCCCGGCGTTGTGGCGCAAGGCAAAGGTGATGCTCCGGGCATCGTCTATACGGTTCGTGTGACCAATCTGGGCGCCGCCTCGATGGGATACGACCTCAACATTGGAACGTGGCAATGAGCGCCATGCGACGTGTTCGGGTGATCAGCGAAGGCGGCCGCCTGATAGGAATCTTTGCGGCGTATCCGCCCAATGCCAAATCCGGCGCACCCGTGGGCCAGCTTCGCGCCGGTCCCGGCCAGCGGGAGCATGAGATCGATGTCGAATGGCCGGATGAGAGTAAGCCGGCG
>JADGRP010000121.1 GCA_017880805.1 Burkholderiales bacterium | reverse complement strand
GACCCGCAAAGTGGTTTGCGCGAAGGCGTGCCCGGCGATGCCGAGCAGAAGTCCGGCGAGCAAGAGACGTTTCATTCCGCTGCCACTCCCTTGGCCACCTGACGCTCGGCGATCAGTTTGCGCGTCAACGGGATCAACTCGCGGCCATAATCGATGGCATCGATCAGCGGATCGAAGCCCCGGATCAGGAAGTGCGAGATGCCGAGGTCGTAATAATCTCCAAACACTTCTGCGACCTGCTCCGGCGTTCCGACCAGCGGGGTGGTGTTGCTGTTGGCGCCGGTCAGCTTCGCGATCTCGGTCCACAGCCGCTTGTCGACGCGACTGCTCTGCTCGGCGATCGCCAACAGACGCCGCGCGCCTGCTGTCGCGTGCCCGTCGGCAGGCTTGCGATAGCCCGTCTTGTCCTGCAGCGCGGTCGCGCGGTCGAGGATGGCCTGCGCCTTGGCCCAGGCATGCTCCTCGGTGTCGGCGATGATCGGCCGTACCGACAGGCTGAAACGCGGCGCCGGCCGGCCATGCCTGGCCGCAGCGGCGCGGACGCGGGCGGTCTGCTCGCGCACCTGCGCGTAGGATTCACCCCAGAGCGCGAAGGTGTCGGCGTGCTTTCCCGCCACCTCGATCGCGGCATCCGACGCACCGCCGAAATAGATGCGGATGCCCTCTGGCCGATAGGGCTTCACCTGGGAGAAACCGTTCTCGACCTGGTAGTACTTGCCTGCATAGGTGAACGGCTTCTCGCTGGTCCATTCCGCTCGCACCACATCCAGGAATTCGCTGGTCCTGGCATAGCGCTCGTCCTTGTCATCCACGGTGTTGCCGTCCTGCTTCAATTCCACAGCGTTGCCGCCGGTTATGACGTGGAGCGCAACCCGGCCACGGGAGAATTGGTCAAGCACGGCGAACTGCCGCGCTAGCAACGTCGGCGCGGTGAAGCCGGGGCGCTGCGCGATCAGCACGTTGAGCCGCTCGGTCACGCCAAGGACATGCTGGGCGACCTGCAGGCTATCCGGTGAGGTCGAATGGAAGGCGAGCAGCGCGCGATCGAATCCGGCGTTCTCTTGAGCTTTCGCCACGGTCTCGATATGGGTCGGATCCAGCACTGGCCCGTCGCGAACGATGATCTCCGACGAGTTGTTGTTGCTGATGAAGCCGATGAACTCGATGGACATAGTGTCTCCTCTGCTTCCCTCATGGTTTCGCAAATGTCTCAAAGTCCGAGTGCGGAGCGACCGAGGGCCACTCGCGTGGAATCATCCTGCGGCGTATGCACCCGTCCGCACAGCACGTCTCGGTAGTGCCGCTGCAGTGCATTGGCGCGGCTGAGCCCATGATTGCTCGAGAGAGACAACGCGTCCTCGACTGCGGCGACGGCGTTATTCGTGACCGTCAGCTTGACGACGTTGGCTTCGGCGGCGCTGAGCTGGACGCCATCATCGAAATCGGCAGCAAAGCTGTCGATGAGGCGTGCATTTGCGATCAACCGCGATTCGATCCCGCCAAGGATCTCCTGGGCGCGCGGCAGGGTGGCAAGCGGCACGCCGAGATTTGCCGGAACGCGATTCTTGAGAAACTCGATCAGCCAGTCTCGCGCGGCGTGGGCAACGCCGTCATAGATCGCGGCAACAAAAACGCCGTGAACCGTGGCTTGCGTGACATCGGGTGTCCGCCACTCCTCCGGCTTGCGGACATCGATCTCGTAGTCGAGCGGGAATACCACGTCGTTGAAGACCACGTCGTGGCTGCCGCTCGCGCGCAAGCCCAGGTGGTCCCAGGTCTCGACGATGCGCGTTCCCGGCAGGCCCGCCGGAACCAAGAACATGCCCACCCTTGCGTCAGGCTCGTCGGTCTTGGCCCAGACTACGTACCAGTTCAGGATCGGCGCGCCGGTCGAATAGATCTTCCGCCCGGTCAGCCGCCAGCCAGTCCCGGTGCGACGCGCGATCGTCGCCGGCAGTCCGCCCCGGGCCGGCGATCCCAATTCCGGTTCGACCCGCAGCGCGTTGATCAGGCTGACGCCCTCGACGGATTCCCTGGCGAGCTTGCGGACCAGCCGCGCCGGCCAATGAGCGCTTCGCGCCATGACGAAATGCTGGATGTAGTGCATCGACAGCACTAGCGCCGTCGACGGATCGGCCTTGCCGAAGATCCGCAGCCCACGCGCGACGGTCAGGGCGCCCGCCCCTGCGCCGCCGAGTGCCGCGGGAACGGTCAGCGACAACAGCCCGGCTTCCGACAGCTCCGCGAAATTCTCGAACGGAAAGCTCGCATCCTGGTCATGCTCTGCCGCGCGTCCGGCAAAGCGCACGGCCAGATCGGACGCGCGCGCGACGATCTCGCCCTCGCTGTGGGGAGCCGCCGGCTTGACCGCCGTGCTGCCGATTGATGTCACCATATCGCGTCCAACCCCAGCAGTCCCAAAATCTGCTTGCGCAGATCGGCGAGGTAAGGATCGCCGCGATGGCGCGGATAGGGCCGGTTCACCGCGATGTCGGCCTTGATGCGCGCCGGCCGGTCGCTCAGAACGATCACGCGATTGGCGAGAAACAACGCCTCTTCCGCATCATGGGTCACAAGCAGCGTCGTGAATCCCTTGCGCTGCCAGAGCGCGACGATCTCGGCCTGCATGGTGATCCGGGTCAACGAGTCGAGTTTGCCGAGCGGCTCATCAAGCACCATCACCTTCGGATCATTCACGAGCGCGCGCGCCAGCGCCACGCGCTGGGCCATGCCGCCGGACAATTGATGCGGATAGGCATTGCGGAACCCCGAAAGGCCGACGAGATCGAGCGCGGCATCGACCCGCTGCCGCTGGCTCTTGAGGATGCCCTGCGCCTCGAGACCGAGCGCGACATTGTCCCACACCGACCGCCACGGAAACAGCGTCGGATCCTGGAACACGACAACCCGCGAGGGATGCGGTCCCTTGATGCGGCTATCGTCCTCGCGCAAAGTGCCCGACCGTGGCTTGTCGAGTCCCGCGATGAGACGCAGCAGCGTGGACTTGCCACAGCCGGACGGCCCCAGCAGCGCGACGAATTCGCCGGGTTCGACGACGAGGCTGACATCGTCCAGTACCGGCAGTTCGGCTCCGTCGATGTCGAACGAATGGCAGACGCGCTCGATATCGAGCGCGGCTCCCACCGCCGGATAGGCGATCGCTTCTACGATGGCCTGCGCTACCATTTGACGACACCCTTCTGCCACACCAGCAAATGATCGCGCACCTTGAAGAGAAGCGTGATCGCGCCAGAGCACAACAGCGACATCACGATCAGCGCGGCATACATGTTGGCGTAGGCGGCCCAACCTTGCGCCCATTGCAGATACCAGCCGAGTCCGGATTTCACGCCGATCATTTCGGCGACGACCAGCACGGCGAAGGAGGACCCCAGGCCCATGAACAGGCCGACAAAGACATGTGGCAGCGCGGCAGGGATCGCGACCTTCAGGACCAGGAATGAGGGCTTGGCGCCGAGCGTCCTTGCGACGTCATAATAAGCACTGCTGACGCTCGCGACGCCGGACCATGTCAGCACCGTCACCGGAAAGCCCGTCGCCAGCGCGATCAGGAAGGTGCTCGCGCTCCAGCTCGACGGGAAGGAGAAGAAGGCGATCGGCAACCAGGCCGTCGCCGGCAGGGGCCCGATGAAACGCAACACGGGATGAACCCAGTAACCGACGCTGCGCGACCATCCGATCGATACGCCGGTCAGGAAACCGACGGCCGCGCCGATCACATATCCCCCCAGTTGAAGCTTCACCGACGCCAGCACGCCGTCGAGCAGCTTGGGCAGATCATCCGTGTAGACTTCGATGATCGCCTGCGGCGGCGGAAAGAACGGCAGCGGCAGCCAGGCGAACTTGGCCGTCGCCACTTCCCAGAGTGTCACGAGCAACCCCAGCACCAGGAGCCACGGCACGCGCTGGCGCAAGCCGGCACCGGCCTTGCCCAGGAAATCTGCGCCCAGCGTTCCGAAACCCACCAGCGCGGCGATGACAAAGCCTGCGATACCGAGCGAGCGGGTTCGCGGCCAGTCGCCGAGATCGTCCCACAGAAGGCATGACAGAGCGAACGCAACCCAGGCAAGGGCAGCCACGATTCCGGGTCCGGACGTGCGCAGCCAATCGAGTACATCGCGGCCGCGCGACCGCGCTTGCCCCGCCTCCGCTGCGATCGCGTCAGACAGCGAATATGTCGACATAGATCCGCTCCGCGAACTTGGCCGTATCGGTGCTCGGCTTGAACACGGAGACCGTCTTCAGATCATCCGCGTAGGCCTTGAGCTCTCGCTTGAGCACCTCGCCGACGGGATGGTGATGGTGGGTATGATAGAGGACCATGCCTTCGAGATCGGCCAGCGACGCGGCCTTTGGCGCATAGGGCTGGAACGATTGCGCCGCCTTTTCGGGGTTCTGTACGGTGAACATCGCCGCATCGAGCAGCGCCTGGGTCAGGGCGCGCGCCACCAGCGGTTCCTCGCGCACCAGGGTGCCGCGCAAACCCAGAATGCAGCAGGTCATGTCCCGGTAGGGGCCGTCGAGATTGGAGGCGATTTCCTTGTAGGCACTGTCCTTCAGCCAGAGGTAAGCAAGCGGATCCGACGACAGGAAGGCCTGCACCTCGCCCTTCTCGACGGCCAAGTTGAGAAGATTGCCGGGATAGGCGCGCCAGTCGACGTCCTTGTTCGGATCGATGCCGAGCTTGGCGAGCTGGATCGAGAAGAAATTCTTGTCCGGTCCGGCGAGATCGCCGACGGCAACGATCTTGCCCTTGAGATCGGCGAGCTGGTTCACGCCGGAATCGGTTCTGGTCAGGACGCGCATGCAGCCGCCATGGGTTCCGGCGGCGATCTTGACGTCGAAGCCCTGCTCCAGCGGTTTCAACCACCGTAGCGCCATGCCCAAGCCGGCGTCGCTCTTGCCGGTCGCGATGGCCTCCAGCAATTGATCCGTCGAGCCGCTGTAGTTGACGAGTTCGACATCGAGGTTTTGCTTCTGGAAGAACCCATTGTCGATGGCAACCGGGACCGGAGCCAGGCACACCGCACCGGCATTCCATGCCAGCTTCAGCTTGCGAGGCGCGCCGGTCAGCGCCGGGGCCTCCGACGCCGTCCTGCAGATCGGAAACTCGGAAAAGTCGATCGGCGGCGCGGCGCGGAGTGACAACGCCTGGGCACCCAGGGCTCCGAGCGGGCCCGCAAAGGCGGCAGCCGCTCCAGCCTGAAGCAGGCGTCGACGATCAAGAACCGATGGAGAATGTGATCTCTCTCCGCTCATGAATAAACCCCTCTGTCGCCGTCCCGCTGCCACTCAACGGATTCAGGGACGCAATGTCATTCTGCGTCGCTTCCATTCGGAAGCGCGGTGGCTGGATGGTTGCGGCGTCCGATTGCTCAACGATTTATCAACAAATGATGCGGCGCGAGCGCACCATCGTCAATGAAATGGAATTTCGAATGTTGCGCCCACGCAAGTGATAATCTCCACGGTGGCAGCGGAGCGCGACGAAACATTTTTTCCGTTTGGACGCAGCGCTGCCGCGTCAACTCCGACTCACGCGCCCTCAATTTGCTCCTGTCGTACACATGAGACATCGCTGCTCCAAAATGACGAAACGCTCGACAGGTTTGTTGTCCGTCCGAGCGCGAATTCGGTCAGCCATTTCATTGACGGCGAGGCGCCCGTTTCTAGACTCACCGCAATGCCTGCTGTGCGATGCCGCCTGCGGGCGAAGCAAGGGAAGGCGCGCGTCGAGCCTTATCGATGCGCGCCTATGGCCGGGGGTCGCGCGACGCACTCACATGCGCCTCGTAATGGGGATGACGACCAAGATCAATGCGGCGACCCGCTCACGCGCTGATCTGCGCAATCGCGAAGGACGTCCAGGCCGCGTCCGATCGTGCCACGCGCTACGGGATTCTCGGGAAGCCGCGCGACGTCGGCAAGGCCGTCGATCGTAGTTTTACGGCCGGCGTCAATTCCAATTAGCTCTATCCCGACAGCACTGGAGAAACGGGGGCAACGGATTGCTCGGCTCATGATGCGGCGCAGACAGCAGATCTTCGTTCTGGATATTGCGGACCAGCCGGCTTTCGCATTCGAGGCCGAGAACGCCCGCGCCGCCGCGTTGCTTGTTCAGACGCCGCGATTCGCGCGGGCTTTCGACGATTTCTGTGCGAAGCGGGGTAAGGCGTGGACTGAAACCGCGGTCGTTTCCACGCGCGCCGCAACTGACGCGGAAGCCGCACTCTACCGGGATCGCGTCGCCGGATTTGCCGACGCAACGGATCAGATTTTGGTTGCCCACTCTCCAGGGGATAGATGATCGCCAATGCAACAGGCCGGGTCACGATTGGTCCGGCCTGACGCCAATAGGCCGAATCGCGCTATTCCGCAGCGACGCTGCGGTCGAGCCGCGCTTGTGGCACCTCCCCGGTCACGGCCGACACACGGTCGCCCCAGCGCCCTTCCGGATAGCCAACCATTTCATCAGGTTCGGCGGCTTGCCATCGGCCTGTAGCGACCCGCGTTGAGAAGTGCGCGGGCTGCGATTTCGGCATCGCGTGCGGAGCCGAACTGGCGGCCTTCGAGGCTGTCGAACGTTCGCTCCGATGAGAAGAAGCTGTAGCCGCGTTCGTCGCCGGTGACGATGCCGGCCGTGCGGTTATAGACTTCGATGACATAGGCTCGGGACATGGGTGCTCATTCGCCGCAATGCCGGCGCTCCTGTTCCACGGTGATGCGAGGTTGAT
>JADGRP010000120.1 GCA_017880805.1 Burkholderiales bacterium | reverse complement strand
TGGGCGTCGGGCCCGATCGAAGCGCCGGTGCCCGAAGGACGCGGAAGCTGGGCGCTTGCGTATGCGGCGCTTTATCACCGCGTGCGGCTGCGCTCGGCGCGACAGCGCGACCTGCGACTCGCCCTCGACCGCTTCGTCAGCGGCGCCAGGGCGCTGCCGGAAGGCGTGGTGGTGCTCGATGCCAACGATCGCATCGAATGGGCGAATCCCCGCGCCGAAGCGCATCTGGGTCTCGACCTCAAGCACGACAGCGGCGCGCCTATCGTCAATCTCGTCCGTCACCCGGCGTTCGTGCAATACCTCGCGGTCGGTGACTTCAGCGAGCCGGTGATCATCCAGTCCACGCGTGAAAGCGCATTGACACTGTCGCTGCAGATCGTGCCCTTCGGCGTCGAAGAAAAGCTGCTGATGAGCCGCGACATCACCCGGCTCGAGGCCGTCGCGCGCGTCCGGCGCGATTTCATCGCCAACGTTTCGCACGAGCTCAAGACGCCTCTGACGGTGCTCGCGGGATTCATCGAGACCTTGACCGATGTCGAGATGGACGAGCGCCAGCGCCAGCGCTGCCTGGCACTCATGGGAGAGCAATCGAACAGCATGCAGCGCCTCGTCGAGGATCTGCTGACGCTCTCCGCGCTCGAGAGCGAGCAGAGCCCGGTCAACGAGAGCGAGTTCGCGGTTGTGCCCTTGCTGCTCGCGGTGTCCTCGGATGCGAAAGCGCTTTCTGGCGGCCGGCACGAAGTCACGCTGACCATCCGCGACGCGGCGACGCTGCTCGGCAGCCGCGAAGAGCTGGCAAGCGCGTTCGGCAATCTGGTCAGCAACGCAGTGCGCTATACGCCCGATGGCGGGCGAATTGCGCTCGAATGGCGGGTCACCGGGAATGGCGGCGAATTCACGGTCGCGGACAGCGGGATCGGCATCGCGTCGGAACACGTGCCGCGGCTAACCGAGCGCTTCTACCGTGTCGATCGCAGCCGTTCCCGGGCCACCGGGGGCACCGGATTGGGGCTCGCGATCGTGAAGCACGTGTTGATCCGGCACCAGGGTGAATTGATCATCGACAGCGAGGTGGGACTAGGCAGCCGTTTTACGGTCCGGCTGCCGCTCCGCCGGATAAAAATCGTTGCCGACGGTGACGTTGCTGACAGTGCAACGCATGCAAGCGCGCTCGCGGACACCAAAACGTCCGATCCGAGGCCAACCACGTCTTAGCTGCAAATGAATCGGGCGCCAAGGGTTGCGTTTGCGGCTGCCGGATGAATTCCGCGCTACGTTTCATCGCGGATTCGGTAGCTCTAAGTTATTCGGAAAGCGGCGTCGCACGCATCGAACGCCTTGCCTCCTGGCGCGCCGTCTGGTTTTCCGACCCATCTTGATCGAGGTTAAGCGATCCGTTATATGTTCTGAACATATAACGACCATCTCGAAGAGGTTTTGGCATGACGCTTTTTCTTGTTCGCGGCACTGGCGTCGGGAGCAACCAGTTCCGACAGCACCACGGAGACCGCTTGGGCCGCAAGCGCGGCAGCGATCAGGATTCCTGCCTCATTTCGCACGCGCGCGATCGAGTTAGAGCGTTCAGAACTGCCGCGGGCTCCATTGCGGCCCTGGATATTGTCCATCGCCGAATGTCGGCTAAAGTGCGCGGTTCAACGCCATCAACTTCGTGCAGAGAGTCGGTCACCGCGCGCTATGTGACTTGGTCGTTCATACCAATCGCGCGAGCGATTGACGATCGCGACGACCGACAGCATGACCGGCACCTCGACCAGCACGCCAACTACCGTCGCCAACGCCGCGCCCGATTCGAGCCCGAACAGGCTGATTGCCGCGGCCACGGCCAGCTCGAAGAAATTTGACGCGCCAATCAGTGCCGACGGTGCCGCCGCGCAGTGCGCCACACCGAGCCCGCGATTGAGCAGATAGGCGGCGCCGGCATTGAAGTACACCTGAATGACGATCGGTACCGCCAGCATGGCGATGATGAGCGGCTGCGCGAGAATCTGCCCACCCTGGAACGCAAACAGAAGCACCAGGGTGGCGAGCAGGGCGGCGACGGACAGCGGCGAAATCCGCGCCAACGTTCGTGCAAGCGCGTCCGGGCCGTGCCGGAGCAGGGCGTGCCGCCACATTTGTGCAAGTGCGAGCGGCACGATGATGTACAGGACGACGGAGACCAGCAGCGTGTCCCAAGGCACCGTAATCGCCGCGACGCCAAGCAGGAGCGCGACGAGCGGTGCGAACGCGACGACCATGATGGCGTCGTTCAGCGCGACTTGTGACAGCGTGAAATAAGGATCACCTCGACAGAGCTGGCTCCAGACGAACACCATCGCGGTACACGGCGCCGCGGCGAGCAGGATCAGGCCGGCGACGTAGCTATCCTGCTGAGCCGCCGGCAGCCACGGCGCGAACACGTGACGCACGAAGAGCCACGCAAGGAGCGCCATCGAGAACGGCTTCACGGCCCAGTTGATGAACAGTGTGACAGCGATACCGCGCGCATGCGTGGTAACGCGATGCAGCGCGCCGAAGTCGATCTTGACGAGCATCGGCACGATCATCAGCCAGATCAAGAGCCCCACCGGAACGTTGACATGCGCGATCTCGAGTCGCGCGAGCACCTGGAAGGGGACTGGTGCAAATTGCCCCAGCGCAATGCCGGCGACGATGCACAGTGCGACCCACAGCGTGAGCCAACGCTCGAACAGGCCAAGCCCAGGAGCAGCAGGCGCGGTTGCAATCGCGGCGTCGCTCATGCTGTATCGCGTCCGATCTCGTGCAGCTTGTTCTGCAGAGACAGTCGGTCGAGTTTCGCGATCGGCAGGCTTGCGAAGAGCCGGATGCGCGTCGTGAGCAGGTGGCACGCGTCTGAGAATGCCTTGCGCTTGGCCTCGTCGCTGCCTTCGACCGTCGCCGGATCCGGCACTCCCCAGTGGGTGATGACCGGCTGCCCGGGCCACACCGGACAGACCTCGCCCGCTGCGTTGTCGCAGACGGTGATGACGAAGTCGAGCGGAGGAGCATCGGGTTGCGCGAACTCGGACCAGCTCTTGCTGCGAAGATCCTCGGTCGACATGCGATTCGCCCTGAGGAATTCGAGCGCGAGCGGATTGACCTTGCCAACCGGATAGCTCCCCGCGCTGTAGGCGTTGAATCGGCCGTGGCCCGCATGCCGGAGAATCGACTCGGCCATGATGCTGCGCGCCGAGTT
This sequence comes from Burkholderiales bacterium, assembly GCA_017880805.1. Taxonomy (GTDB): domain Bacteria; phylum Pseudomonadota; class Gammaproteobacteria; order Burkholderiales; family Casimicrobiaceae; genus PALSA-1003. Next base: position 6,162 of record JADGRP010000120.1, on the reverse strand, counting down.
ACCGGTGCACAGGAACAGCACGTTGAAGACGCGCTCTGCCATGGTTAAGTCCGCGCACAGCAGCCGGTTGCAGTGCGCGCCGGCACTGCGGCCTTGGACTCCGCTGGCGCACAGCAGGATGCCGCCGAGACTTTACTACTGCCGCAGCTTGCTGGCTGCTCTGCCGCCCCAGGCTCCGCCGCCGCGTCACCGAATAACGGAATGGAACCTAGTGAGCGGAAGCTTTCCCAAGCGATGCCCTGCGGGTCTGTCACCCAATATTTGTCCGACTTCGCATAGCAGCAATGCGCGCCCTTTTCGGGCAGCACGGTCGTATCCGCCATTTGCAGATTCGCGTGGATGGCTTCGAGCTCGGCGTCGTCCTCCGCTTGCAGGCCAAGATGATTGATCCCGGCAGGCTGCCCTCGATTGGAGATCGCGAAGTTGATGCGCGGGTCTTCCAGCATCCACTTTGCGTAATCCGGCTTAACGACGCTGGGCTGTTCGCCGAACATCGCGGCATAGAAGGCAATGCTCTTGCTCAGGTCGTTAACTGCGACATGTACATGAAAGCGTTTCATTGGGACTCCTGATGTTGTTCGGTGCGGCAGCAACGCGGGCGCAGCAGATACGCTTGCCCGATCTGGTTGCGACGCCCCTCGGTTAATCGTGACAGCACGTTTCGAATTCTCGGCGCTGACATTTGCCATAGCCGGACCAGTCCTGCGTTCGCTCTGCTCCACAGCCTCATGACGCTCTCCTCTTGCGCTTAATCACTGGCGCGCACGCGATATCGCACACGCCACCTTGGCAGCAATTCTTGGTCAGATAGTCGACCAGGCCATTCATCGTTTTGTAATTCGCGGCGTAGTAGATGAATCGCCCATCCGGAATCGGTTTAACAAGTCCGGCCTGCGCCAGTTCCTTCAAATGGAACGATGCATTCGCATTCGCGAGTTTCCGGCGCAAGGCAATCTCTCCGGCAGGCAGGCCATTCGGCCCATGCTCCACCAGCAGACGAAAGATTCCCAATCTGGTCTGATGGGCCAAGGCGGACAACGCCCCGATTACCGATGTCGTTTCCATGTTTCTAGTATAATGGAAATGAAAGGGATTGTCAATCCCGATTCGCCTTGCGCCTCGAATGGTGACGCTTGGCTCCCGTCCAACGCTTCGCGCTGATAAAACTTTCGCGGGGTGGGCGTCCTCACGAAAACTTCGTGCCTGCGTTTCGGGAATTCGGCCTGTTGTAACGCGACAACAATCAGATCCGATTGCGCTCCAGAGAACGTGTTTGCCGACCGGCACCGGTCGGATCAACCGCGCCGCGCTACCAATATTTCATCGCGGCCCTGAACAGATCCTTCAAGTCCTCGCGCGAGACGTCCTTGGGCGCGTTTCGGATCACTCGGTACTGCGGCTCGGATCCGGTTGCCAGCGCGTCGACATCGGCGTGAGTGAAGCCCAGTTCCGAAAGCCCGTTCGGCATGCCCGCGGCCCGCATCATCTCGATCACGCGTCCCGCCAACGCTTCGCCCGCGTCTTGCGGTAGTGCATCGCGCGTTTCGGCGCCTAGGCACGACGCGCCGTGCAGGTGGCGTTCCGGAGAGCAGGTCGCAGTGTAGCGCCACACCGACGGATTGTTGAGCACCACCGCCATCCCGTGCGGCACCAGCGATTTGCCCGCCGGGTAGCCGTCCAGGTGAAAGTCCCTCGTCAGGCCCGATACCGAATAAGACAGTCCGTGCGGCAGATGACAGCCGGCCGCGTTGAACGCGATGCCGGCCTGGGTCGCGGCGAACATCATCTCGGTTCGCGCTTCGATATCGCCCGCGTCGTTGACCGCCCGCACCAGGAATTTTCCGGCGGCTTTCAGCGCTTCGCCGGCGAGAGCGTCGGAAAACGGATTGGCGCCCTGCGACACCGGCCGGTTGATGCCGCGCGCAGGATTCAGACGTCGTGGCCACGGCCGCGCCGTAAGCGATTCGAGCGCGTGACTCATGCAATCGAACCCGCTCGCAGCCATCACCTTGCCTGGAAGCGTCAGCGTTACCGTCGGATCGATCAGGGCCACCGTCGGGATCAGCCGCCGGGAAATAATGCCGGTTTTGGCGTTGATCTCGGTCAGGTTGAAGATCGCGATGCCCGTGGTCTCGGAACCGGTTCCCGCGGTCGTCGGGCAGGCGATGTGCGGCTTGAGGGGGCCCGGAACCTTCTGTCCGCCGCCGATCGGCGCATTGACGTAGGACATGAAGTCGGCCGGATGCGTCGCGTACAGGTTCGCGGCCTTGCAGGTGTCCATGACCGAACCGCCGCCGACCGACACATAGCCGTCGAACTTTCCTTCCGACGCAAAGCGCGCCGCGGCCTGGAACGACGCGGTCGTGGGCTCGACCGAAATCTCGTCGTAAATCACGGCCTCGACGCCCGCCGCACGCAGCGATGCGCTTACCGCGGCGACGTGGACCGAGCTGCGCAGGTTCTTGTCGGTGAACAGCGCCACACGCTTGAGACCGAGTTCCAGCGCCTGCTCGCCGGCCTCGGTCAGACACCCGGCGCCGAATGTGAACGTCGGCATGCCGATCGTGAACGCTCGGTCGCTGGAATCGGTGAATGCAAAGTCGGCGTGGCAGCAAGTCATGAGAGAGTCCTCGATGGAAATCTTCAGCGCGGCGTTCCGGCCGCGGCAAGAATGTGATCGGCGGCTTTTTCGGCGATCATGACCGCGGGAACGTTGGTATTCCCCGAGACGAGCGTGGGCATGACGCTGCAGTCGACCACGCGCAGCGCCGACACCCCGTGAACCCTGAGCTCGCTGTCGACTACGGCCATGGAATCGTGCCCGATGTCGCCCATTTTGCACGTGCCGCTGGGATGGAAAATAGTTCCGCCAGTGTTCTTCGCGAACTCGATGAGCTCGTCGTCGCTTCGCGCTGCCGGTCCGGGTCGATATTCGGACTTCACATAGGGAGCGAGCGCTCGCGTCGCGGCGAGCTTGCGCGCAAGCCGGATCCCAGCGACCAGCGTGCTGCGGTCGTTCGCCGTCGACAGGTAATTGGGCTGCATCGCCGGCGGCTCGAGCGGGTCGATCGAGCGGATGCGCACGTGACCGCGCGACTCGGGACGCAATTGGCAGACCGACATCGTGAAGCCCGAAAACGTGTGCGTGGGCGAGCCGGCCATGTCGGACGACAGCGTCGCGACGTGAAACTGCACGTCGGGCGTCGCGGCGCCGGCGGCCGCACGGGCGAAAATGCCTCCCTGGTTGATTCCGATCGCCATCGGTCCACCACGAGTCAGTCCGTACTCCAAACCCATCTTCATCGTCCGCCACCAGCTCTTGAGATCGTCGTTGGTGGTGATCGGCCGGGTGCATTCGAAAATGACCCGCGCCTGCAAATGGTCCTGGAGGTTTTCGCCGACGCCACTGAGCTCGTGCACCATCGGAATCGCGAACTGGCGCAACAGCGACGGCGCGCCGACGCCGGACAATTGCAGTAACTGCGGGCTCTGCAGCGACCCGGCACAAAGCAGGATCTCGCGGCGGGCGTGTGCCGTGAGCTCCTCGCCTCGATGGCGATAGATGACCGCGTCGGCGCGCTTGCCGTCGAACGCGAGCCTGGTTGCGCGCGCATGGGTCTCGACGCGAAGGTTGGAGCGGCTTCGCGCCGGCTTGAGGTATGCGACCGCGGTGCTGCAGCGCCAGCCTCCTCTCGTGGACAATTGGTAATAGCCAGCGCCCTCCTGGTTCGCGCCATTGAAGTCGTCATTGCGCGGAATGCCGAGCTCGACGGCGCCGGCGATGACCGCCTCGATGAGCTCATGCTTGCGGCGTATCGGCGAACACCAGATCGGGCCGTTCATGCCGTGAAATGCGGGATCGCCGGCGGGAGCGTGCTCGAGACGCCTGAAATACGGCAACACATCGGCATAGCTCCATCCGGCGTTGCCCTCGGCTGCCCATCGATCGTAGTCCTGGCGCTGGCCGCGAATGGATATGAGACCGTTGATCGAGCTCGAGCCGCCAAGCGTCTTGCCTCGCGGCCAATAGATGCGGCGCCCGTTCATCCCGGGTTCGGGTTCGGTCTGGAAACACCAGTTGACCCTGGGGTTGAACATGGTTTTCGCGTAGCCGATCGGAATGTGGATCCATGGGTACGAGTCGGGCGGTCCGGCCTCGAGCAGCAGCACCGTATGACGGCCATCGGAGGACAGGCGATTCGCCAAGACGCATCCGGCCGAGCCCGCGCCGACGATGACGTAATCGAATGTTCCGGCGCTCATCGGACGCCTTTGGGGCTTGGGCACGGCACGCCCGGATCATAGCCAAATGTTCAGAAACAATGCGCTGTTTGACACTTGGGAACGGAAATTGCTAGAATGTGCGGTTTCGTCGGAGGGGTACCCAAGTGGCCAACGGGAGCAGACTGTAAATCTGCCGGCTCTGCCTTCGAAGGTTCGAATCCTTCCCCCTCCACCGTATCAGGGACCGGGACACGAACATCGGGAATCGAGCACAGAACAAGGGCGCACCGGGGCGTTGAACCACGTTGGTCGGGTGATCATTGAAGGGTCACTGAGTCGGCATCGGGCGGTCACTGAGTCATCCCTGAATGCGGGTGTAGCTCAATGGTAGAGCAGAAGCCTTCCAAGCTTACGACGAGGGTTCGATTCCCTTCACCCGCTCCATGCATTTGGCGGTTGCTGGACAGGAGAGCAGTAGACGCGGCGAAAACGAGTGTTTGGCTGTGACCGAGACGCGAGCAACGATGCATCGCGGCCAAAAACGAAGTTTGCGCCCATGTAGCTCAGTGGTAGAGCACTCCCTTGGTAAGGGAGAGGTCGAGCGTTCGATCCGCTCCATGGGCACCACGGATCGGTTGCACGGTTTTTTCGTAGTTTTCCTGCTTCGAATTGTCCGGCTCTGCCAGCGATTCGAAGGTAACTGAATCGGTCGAAAGTAGGTTTGTACTTTCGACCGCGGAGAAGATCATGGCAAAAGGCAAGTTTGAGCGGACGAAGCCGCACGTGAACGTGGGGACGATCGGGCACGTGGATCATGGCAAGACGACGCTGACGGCGGCGTTGACGCTGGTGCTGTCGAAGCAGTTTGGTGGGGAGGCCAGGGCCTACGACCAGATCGACAACGCGCCGGAGGAGAAGGCGCGGGGGATCACGATCAATACCGCGCACGTGGAATACGAGACCAAGAACCGGCACTACGCGCACGTGGATTGCCCGGGGCATGCCGATTATGTGAAGAACATGATTACCGGTGCGGCGCAGATGGACGGGGCGATCCTGGTGGTCAGTGCCGCCGATGGTCCGATGCCGCAGACGCGGGAGCACATTCTGCTGGCGCGGCAGGTAGGGGTGCCCTACATCGTGGTGTTCCTGAACAAGGCCGACATGGTCGATGACAAGGAGCTCTTGGAGCTGGTGGAGCTGGAAGTGCGCGAGCTGTTGACCAAGTACGAGTTTCCTGGGGACAAGATCCCGATCATCATAGGCAGCGCGAAGCTGGCGCTGGAAGGCGACAAGAGCGAGCTGGGCGAGCCTTGCATCAACCGTCTGGCCGAGGCGCTGGACAGCTATATTCCGCAGCCGAAGCGGCTGATCGACGGGCCGTTCCTGATGCCGGTGGAAGACGTGTTCTCGATCTCGGGTCGGGGCACGGTGGTGACGGGGCGGGTGGACCGTGGGGTGGTGAAGGTGGGCGAGGAGCTGGAGATTGTGGGGCTCAAGCCGACCTTGAAGACGGTGTGCACCGGGGTGGAGATGTTCAGGAAGCTGTTGGACCAGGGGCAGGCGGGAGACAACGTTGGGGTGCTCTTGAGAGGCACCAAGCGCGAAGAGGTGGAGCGTGGGCAGGTGCTGGCGAAGCCGGGCAGCATCACGCCGCACACCAAGTTCACCTGTGAGGTGTATGTGCTGTCCAAGGAAGAGGGGGGGCGGCATACGCCGTTCTTCCCCGGCTACCGGCCGCAGTTTTACTTCCGGACCACGGACGTGACGGGGAGTGTGGAGCTGCCGGCGGGCACCGAGATGGTGATGCCTGGCGACAACATCCAGATGACGGTGACCCTGATTGCGCCGATTGCGATGGAAGAGGGCTTGCGCTTTGCCATCCGCGAAGGCGGCAGAACCGTCGGCGCCGGAGTCGTGGCCAAAGTTATTGAATAG
>JADGRP010000119.1 GCA_017880805.1 Burkholderiales bacterium | reverse complement strand
GGTTCTCGTCCGCCTTGTGGTGCCATTCGACGCTGGGCTGGCCGGAGAAGACGCGCGAGCTCGACGTGTTTCTGCCGAGCTCGGTGCTTGTCACCGGCTTCGATATCATTTTTTTCTGGGTCGTGCGCATGATCATGATGACGACCTATTTCACCGGAAAGCTGCCTTTCCGCGACGTGTACATCAATTCGATCGTGCGCGACGAGGAAGGCCAGAAAATGTCCAAGTCGAAGGGCAATGTGCTCGACCCACTGGACTTGATCGGCGGCACCAGCCTCGAGGACCTTGTCGCGAAGCAGACCCAGGGGCTGTTGCTGGAGAAGCAGCGCGCAGCGATCGAGAAGCGGACCCGGAGACAGTTTCCAAACGGCATTGCGGGCTTCGGCGCCGATGCCGTGCGTTTCACATTTGCCAGCCTCGCGACCTTTGGCCGGACGCTCAACTTCGATCTCTCGCGCTGCGAAGGCTATCGCAATTTCTGCAACAAGCTGTGGAACGCGACGCGCTTCGTGCTGATGAACGTCGAGGGCAAGGACGTCGGCCTCGAAGCGTCCCAACCGGTGCGATTCTCGGTCGCCGATCGATGGATCAAGCGTCGCGTGCAGCGAGCGGAAGCCGAAATTGCAAACCATCTCGCCGCCTATCGCTTCGACCTGGCCGCGAAATCGATCTACGAGTTGGTGTGGGACGAGTACTGCGACTGGTACGTCGAGCTCGCCAAGGTACAGTTGCAACACGGCGATGAAGCCGAGCAGCGCGCCACCCGTCAGACGCTCGTTCGCGTGCTCGAGACCATGCTGCGCCTCGCGCATCCTTTCATCCCGTTCATCACCGAAGAGCTGTGGCAGAAGATAGCGCCCCTTGCCGGCATGAGCGGCGAATCGATATCTATCCAGCCGTATCCTGCTTCGGATGCCTCACTGCTCAACTCAGCTCTCGATTCCGAAGCAGAGCGCGAAGTAACGCGCATCAAGGATCGAACGGTGGCATTGAGGACGCTGCGAAGCAATATGGGCGTATCCCCGGCGCAGCGCGTTGCGGCGTTTGCCTCGGGTGACAAGGCGTCGCTGAGCGCCACGTCCGCTTACGTGGTGTCGCTTGCCAAGCTGTCTGGGTTGGAAATCGTCGACGAGCTTCCGAGGCACGACGCGCCAGTCGAAGTCGTCGGCAGCGACAGGCTCATGCTCCATATCGAGGTCGACCTCGTTGCCGAGCGAGCACGTCTTACCAAGGAGCTCGCGCGGCTTCAGAATGATATCGCCAGAGCCGGGGAAAAGCTCGCCAACGCGTCGTTTGTCGGCCGGGCGCCGGCCGCGGTGGTGGCTGAGGAGCGTGCGCGGCTGCAAGCGAACGAGGCCACGCTGGACAAGGTGAGGATGCAACTCGATCGGCTGTCGGATTCCGCGTAAAGCCGCAGCTTGGACATGTGCGGTTCGTCCGCTGCACGTCCGCGCCATCCATGCCGACCTTTCCGCTCTTCCGCGCGCTCGCGCACCGGAACTTCCGCCTGTTTTTCTTCGGACAGGGCTTGTCGCTGATCGGAACCTGGCTGCAGCAAGTGGCGATGTCATGGCTCACCTATCGCCTTTCGGGCTCGGCGCTGCTGCTGGGCTTCGTCACGTTCTGTCAGTACATCGCGGTGCTGTTGCTGGCGCCCGTCGCGGGTGTGCTTGCCGACCGGGTCGATCGTCGCAGGGCGCTGTTGATCACCCAGTCAATGATGCTGGCGCAGGCGCTTACGCTGACGGTGCTTACCGCGACAGGAAGCGTTGCGGTGTGGCATATCGCGGCGCTCGCGATGGTGCTCGGCTGCGCGTCGGCGTTCGACATTCCATTGCGTCACGCCATGATTGCACGCCTCGTCGCCGATCGCGCGCATTTGCCGAACGCGATCGCGCTCAATTCGCTGTTGATCAATTGCGCTCGCGTTGTCGGACCCGCGCTTGCCGGAATTCTGATTGCCTCCGTCGGCGAATCAATTTGCTTCGGCCTTAACACCTTGTCTTTCGGCGCGGTGCTTTACGCCCTGACGCAGATGCGATGGGGCGCTGCGAGCGCGCCCTCGCCAGCCGCAGGATGGTTCGCGAGCTGGCTGGAAGGGGCGAAGTCTGCGTTCGGATTTCGCCCGATCCGGGCGGCCTTGCTGCTCATCGCGTTGATCAGCGGTACGGTCGGGACCTATTCGACGCTCATGCCGGTCTTTGCCAAGGATGTCTTTGGCGGCGACGCGCACACGCTCGGAGCGCTCCTGTCCGCGGCCGGCAGCGGTGCGCTGCTTTCAGCGCTCTACCTGGCAAGTCGACACACGACGCATGGCCTGGACCGCGTCATCCTGATTGCAGGAACAACGGCCGCGCTGTCGATGCTCGCCTTCGCGCATTCGACCCGCTACGCACTGGCGCTGCCGTTGCTCGTGACGCTCGGGGCCGGGTTGATCGCGGCGCAGGCCTCGATTCAAACGCTGGTGCAGACGCTGGTCGACGACGATAAGCGCGGCCGCGTCATGAGCCTGTACACGATGGCGTTTCTAGGCACGCTCCCGTTCGGCAATCTCACCGCTGGCGCGGTGGCTCGCTATGCCGGCGAAGCGACCGCATTCACTCTCAACGCCTGCGTATGTCTGGCGGGGCTTCTGGTGTTCTGGAAAGCGCTGCCCGGCTTGCGGATCGACGCGCGGCCAGGGCCCAGCAAGACGCTAGATCCCGAGACCTGATTCCGGGGCTTGGGCCGAGACGTGTACGACCCTCGGCCGGAGATGTGGCGCGTCAGACCTTTTCCGGCTCGCGCGTGGCGCGCTTCATCAACAGCGCGGGGATCGGACGCTTGCGATGCAGCGACGGCCGTCCTGCCGCGCCCGTCAAGACCAGCGCTGACGGATTGCCGGTGCGATCCGCGTCGCGCGAAATGGGTGCCTGATCGGGATTGCGGTCGTCGGCGTCAGCGGCGCGCTCGCGTCGCGGTGCGTGCGAATCGGCATGCGCAGCGTGCGACTTGGAATGCGACGCGGGCGAGTTGGAATGCGACGCAGGCGTCGCGGCGTGCGGTGGACGCTTCGTGCCACGGGTTTCCCTCACCTCGCGCGTCGCGCGCTGTGCGGACGGCCGCTGCGTGAACAGATCAGGGCTACGCGGAGTAAGCCCGTCGAGGGTCGCCACCGGGATCGTTCGCTTCAGCATCCGCTCGATCTCCGCCAGCAGCTTTTCCTCGTCGGGAGAGCACAATGAAATTGCCTGGCCGGTTGCGCCAGCACGGCCGGTGCGGCCGATGCGATGGATGTAGTCTTCGGGAACATAAGGCAGCTCGTAGTTGACGACCAGAGGCAGGTCATCGATGTCGAGGCCACGCGCGGCGACGTCGGTTGCGACCATGACTTGAACCTTCGCCGCCTTGAAGTCATCGAGCGCTTCCAGTCGCGCGGCCTGGCTCCTGTCGCCATGGATAGCGGTGGTCTTGAGGCCATCCTTCTCCAGTTGGCGCGCCAACCGCGATGCGCCATGCTTGGTGCGCACGAAGCAGAGCACCTGCCACAGATTGCGCGAGCTCACGATATGCGTGAGTAGTGCGCGCTTTTGATCCGTTGCTACTTTGTAGACGCTCTGCGCCACCGTCTCGGCGGCGGTATTGCGAAGCGCGACCTCGATCAGCGTCGGCGCATTGAGCAGTTGATCGGCGAGCTTCTTGATCTCGTTTGAGATCGTCGCCGAAAAGAGCAGGTTCTGGCGCTTGGCCGTGGCCGGCAGCAGCGCCATGATCCGCTTGATGTCAGGAATAAAGCCCATGTCGAGCATGCGGTCGGCCTCGTCGAGAACGAAGATCTCGACCTGGCTCAGGTTCACGGATTTTTGTTCGACGTGGTCCAGCAGGCGGCCGGGTGTCGCGACCAGGATCTCGATACCGGCGCGGACGATGGGCAGTTGCTGCCGGATGTCGACCCCGCCATAGACGACGGTCGAACGAATGCCGGTATATTTGCCGTAGGCTTTTACCGCTTCCTCGACCTGGATCGCCAACTCGCGCGTGGGTGTGAGTATCAGCGCACGTACGGGATGTCGGGCGGGTGAAGGGCTGCTATTGGCCATCGGCAGGAGCTTTTGCAGAATCGGCAGCGCAAAGCCGGCGGTCTTGCCGGTGCCGGTCTGGGCGCCGCCCATGACGTCCAGGCCTCGAAGTATCGTTGGAATCGCCTGTACCTGAATCGGCGTGGGCGTGGTGTAGCCAGCTTCGGCGACGGCGCGGAGCAATTCCGGCCGCAAGCCGAGCTCGTCAAAACTCGGGGTACTGCTCATCTGTATTTATGCTCCTGGCGCGGCCCACTCGCACGTACTGTGAGTTCCGGTCCAGGCTGCGGACATGCTGGTTGATCGACGGGGCGGGCCGCGAAAGCGGCGCTCCCCGAGGGGGAGTCGGCGGTGACCGGAGCGGCCGCCGAGTGCTGTGCATTATAGAGCTAAATACCGGATTTTGCAAATTAATTCCGGATTTCGGGCCTTGGGTTTGGTACAATTAATGGTTTTGGTCTTGCAATGCACCATGACTGCCGTCCGCCAGCTCCGCAACATCGCGATCATCGCCCACGTCGACCATGGGAAGACCACCCTGGTCGACAAGCTGCTGCGCCAGGCGGGGACGTTCGCGGCACACCAGCACATTACCGAGCGGGTGATGGACAGCAATGACATCGAGCGCGAGCGCGGCATCACCATCGTCGCCAAGAACTGCGCTATCGAGTACGGCAATACGCATATCAACATCGTCGACACGCCTGGGCACGCCGATTTCGGCGGCGAAGTCGAGCGCGTGCTTTCGATGGTCGACGGCGTCCTGTTGCTGGTCGATGCGGTCGAAGGGCCGATGCCGCAGACCCGCTTTGTCACCCGCAAAGCGCTGGCGCAGGGGCTCAAGCCGATCGTGGTCGTCAACAAGGTCGATCGTGACGGCGCGCGTTCGCAGTGGGTCGTCAACCAGACTTTCGAGTTGTTCGACAAACTCGGGGCGAGCGAGGATCAGCTCGATTTCCCCGTCGTGTATGCCTCGGCGTTGAACGGCTATGCGTCGCTCGATCCAAACACGCCTGGCACCGACATGCGCCCGCTGTTCGAGACGATTTTGTCGCGGGTTCCTGCCCCGGGAGGCGATCCTGACGCACCGCTGCAATTGCAGATCAGCGCCCTGGACCATTCGAGCTACGTCGGCAGGCTGGGCATCGGCCGCATCCGCCGGGGCCGGCTGGTGCCTGGGCAGGAAGTGATGGTTCTTCACGGCAGCGAAGTCGGAACCCGGTCCAAGATTGGCCAGGTGCTTGGCTTTTCCGGCCTGGATCGCGTGCCGGTCGAGTCGGCCGCGGCCGGCGACATCGTTCTCATCACCGGCGTCGACGACTTGAACATCGGCACCACGATCACCGCGGTCGATGCGCCCGATGCGCTGCCGATGATCTCTGTCGACGAACCGACCCTGTCGATGCAATTCCAGGTCAACACTTCGCCGCTCGCGGGCAGGGAAGGCAAGTACGTCACCAGCCGCAACCTGCGCGAACGCCTGGTCAAGGAGCTGCTGACCAATGTTGCGCTTCGGGTCGAGGACACCATCGACACCGATGTGTTCGTGGTCTTCGGGCGCGGCGAGCTCCACCTGACCATCCTGCTCGAAAATATGCGGCGCGAAGGCTACGAGATGGCGGTGTCGCGCCCTCGCGTGGTCGTCCGCCAGATCGACGGCGTGCAATGCGAGCCGTTCGAGCAGCTCTCGGTCGACGTCGAAGATGCGCATCAGGGCGCTGTGATGGAGTCGCTCGGCGTGCGCCGCGGCGACCTTGTGCACATGGAATCCGACAGCCGAGGGCGCACTCGGCTCGAATATCGAATCCCCGCGCGCGGCCTCATCGGCTTTCAGGGCGAGTTCATGAACCTGACCCGCGGCACCGGACTCGCGAGCCACGTGTTCGACGGCTTTTCACCGGTTTCCGGCGACATTCCCGAACGGCGCAATGGTGTGCTCATCTCGGCCGAGGGCGGCGAGGCGGTGGCCTATGCGCTTTGGAAGCTTCAGGAGCGAGGACGAATGTTCGTGTCGCCCGGTGACAAGCTGTACGAAGGCATGGTCATCGGCATTCACAGTCGCGACAACGATTTGGTCGTCAATCCCATCAAAGGCAAGCAGCTCACCAACGTGCGTGCCTCCGGCAAGGATGAAGCCATCGCGCTTACGCCACCGATCCAGCTCACGCTCGAATATGCGGTCGAATTCATTGCCGACGACGAGCTGGTGGAGATCACGCCCAAGTCCATCCGCATTCGCAAGCGCCATCTTATCGCCCACGAACGAAAGCGGGCGAGCCGCGAGGCGGCCTGAAAGCGTGATGGGGCGGCGCCTGCGGACGGCGTCAGTTGTGCCACTCCCGGCCCAGCCAGGCCAGGTTGCCATTCCAATAGAACGCCAGCAGACCGAGAACCATCGACATCCCGCCGCAGAAGATTTGCAGCGCAATGACCGTCAGCTCGCGCCGACGGTCGATGACGATTGCATTGGCGGGATTCGTCCGATCGTATCCGACGCTCATCGATTGTCCCGTGTCGTACGGCAACCGGTCGATCTGAATTTCGGACGTTGCCGTGTCTCCAACATACGTCGTGCGCGTGGTCGAGGACCGCAGCGCATAAGGTCCCTGCACCCGATACTGTTGACCGTCGACGCTATACGCGACGACGGGACGGTAATAGCGTTGCGCCGCCGCAGCGTCGTCGGCAGGGGCGTCGGCTAGCTTGGCAATCGACTGCGGCGCTCCGGCGGCGGAGACGGTCTCGATCGCGACGATGCTGCCCGTTGCCCGTCCGCGCAAGCGCGTTCGCTGCCACAGGTATTGAAGCAGGCTCAGGATCAGCAATCCGCCGAAGCCGACAAAAATGCATCCGGCAACGAAGGGGAATGTGTCCCCGTTCATCGGTCCTCAATGTCTTTCGCGCGCGCGCATGCGATCGTTACAATACGCGCGTATCCGGCGATGGTAAACGCGCTCCCGGATCTCTCGCACGAACACCGCCCTTTGAGCCATCCGATGCAAATCATGCCGGCCACGCTTTCACCCACTGACGCCAGCCGCTATGCGCGGATCGCGCTGGCGAACATCGAGCGCGAGTTTCCGGCCAAGCTCGACCACGTCATTGCCGATGCCGCAGCGTCAGCGTTGCCGCGTGCGCTGCACCCGGCGTTCTTCGGCAGTTTCGATTGGCATTCGTGCGTGCACGCGCACTGGTTGCTGGCGCGCGTGATGAAGCTCTATCCGCGGCTGCCGGAGGCAGCAGCCATTCGTAGCCTGTTCGATGCGCGTCTCGCTGCGGTAAACATCGATGGAGAGCGGGCCTATCTCGATCGGCCGGAAAGCCGTTCGTTCGAGCGAACGTACGGCTGGGCGTGGCTCTTGAAGCTGGCCGAGGAGCTCGCGTGCTGGAGCGACGCCGACGCGCACCGATGGTCACGCGACCTCGCGCCGCTGGCATCGGGGTTCGTGAAGCGTTACGGCTCGTATCTTCCGGATGCAACTTACCCGATCCGCCACGGCGTGCATTCGAACAGCGCATTCGGGCTCGCGTTTGCGCTCGACTTCGCGCGCGCCTGCGATGCGGGTTCGCTCGTCGACTTGTGTCTGGCGAAGGCGCGGCAATGGTATCTGCCCGATCGCGACGCGGCGGCGCACTGGGAACCCTCCGGCGCGGATTTTCTTTCTCCGTGCCTGATCGAGGCCGATCTGATGCGCCGGGTGCTCGACGCGGATGCCTTCGCGGTGTGGTTTGGCGGCTTCCTGCCGGATATCGAACGGCGTGAGCCGGCGACCTTGTTCACGCCTGCAATCGTCAGCGATCGCACCGACCCGTATATCGTGCATCTCGATGGTCTCAATCTGTCGCGCGCGTGGTGCTGGCGCGCGATCGCAATCGCGCTTCCGGCCGGCGACCCCCGTTCGGGTATCGCCGCCGAGGCGGCAAGCGCACATTTGAGTGCCGGGCTCGAGGGGGTCGCCAGCGGTGAGTACGAGGGCGATCATTGGCTCGCGACTTTTGCAGTCCTTGCACTGACAACGTAGACTTCCCGCGTGGAATCCACCTGGTTATTGGCGGCACTTGCGGTGGGCATTGCGATGCTCGCAGTACTTCTGGCGGTGGTCCTGACGCGCCTCGCCGCGGTGGCGCGCAGCACGGCCAACGGCGCTGAAACCAGGAGCCAGCTTGAGACGATCCGCGCTCAGAACGAGCGCCTGGAGCGCGAGCTGCGAATCGAGCTTACCAACGCCCGCGCGGAGACGACGCAAAACGCCAAGAGCGCGCGCGACGAGCTCGCGAGCAATCTCGCGCAGTTCACGCAGACACTCCAGAACCAGCTCGCGAGCATTGCAAGTCTGCAGAACGAGAGACTCTCCACACTCACCCAGAGCAACGAGCAGCGACTGGAGGCGGTCCGCGCAACGGTCGAAGGCAGGCTGGAGCTGTTGCGGACCGACAATGCTCAGAAGCTCGAGCAAATGCGTACGACCGTCGATGAAAAACTGCATGCAACGCTTGAATTGCGCCTCGGTGAATCGTTCAAGATGGTGTCGGACCGTCTCGAGCAGGTGCACAAGGGCCTGGGAGAGATGCAGTCGCTCGCGACTGGCGTTGGCGATCTGAAAAAGGTGTTGACCAACGTCAAGTCCAGGGGAGGCTGGGGCGAGGTGCAGCTCGGCGCGCTGCTCGATGAAATGCTTTCGCCGGGTCAATACGCAAAGAACGTAGCGACGCGGCCAGGGAGAAGAGAGAGCGTCGAATACGCGATCAAGTTTCCCGGACGCAGCGAGGACGGCACGCCGTGCTGGCTGCCGATCGATTGCAAGTTTCCGCTCGAGGACTATCGACGCCTTCAGGACGCGATCGACCGCGCTGATGTCGGCATGGTCGAGCAAAGTCGCAAGGCGCTGGAGGACTTCTTCAAGCTCGAGGCCCGGAAGATCCGCGACAAGTATATCGAACCGCCGCATACGACTGATTTTGCGATTCTGTTCATTCCAACCGAAAGTTTGTACGCAGAAGCCGTCTCCAGGCCGGGGTTGGCGGAAAGCTTGCAGCGGGACTGCCGCGTGATGCTGGCGGGGCCGATGAATCTCGCGGCCTTGCTGAACAGCCTCCAGTTGGGATTTCGCACGCTGGCCATCGAAAATCGCTCGACCGAGGTCTGGCGCGTGCTCGGCGCCGTGAAGACCGAGTTCGGCAAATTCGGAGAGTTGCTGGCCAAGACCAAGGAGAGGCTGGATGCGGTCGGAAAGACGCTCGACGATGCCAGCAAGAAAAGCACCACCATCGCCCGCAAGCTGCGCGATGTCGAAACGCTGCCCCAGGCCGAGGCGGACCGTCTCCTGATCGGCAGAGAGGGCGCGGTCTTCGATGCCGATCCCGAGTTTGATCGCGAAGCAGCGACGCCGTCTCCATCCGATTGATCGCGTCAACGGGTCGGCACCGATGAGCCTGCTCGATAGCATCCGCAAATGGAAACGCAGGCGTGTGCTCGCATCGTCGGCCATACCCGAGCCCTTGTGGCGCGAGGCCCTGGAGATGCTGTCGTTCGTCGCGATCTATACCGACGCCGAGCTTGCACGTCTGCGCGAGCTCTCGGTAATGTTCCTCACCGAAAAGAGTATCGTCGGCGGCGGCAATTTCGAAGTCACGCCTGTGATGCGGGTCGCGATCGCGGTCCAGGCTTGCGTGCTCATTCTCAATCTCGACCCGCGCTATCTCGATGGATGGGAAAACGTCATCGTCTATGCCGACGAATTCATCGCCGACCTCGAGTTCGAGGACGACGTGGGCGTGGTGCATCGGCGAAAAGAATCGCTGGCCGGCGAGGCGGTCCTCGGCGGCCCGGTGATTCTCTCCTGGCCCGATGTCCAGGCTAGCGCCGACTGGGCCAACGCAGGCATGAATCTGGTCATCCACGAGTTCGCGCACAAACTCGATATGAGAAGCGGCGACGCCAACGGCTGTCCTCCGCTCCCTGCCGAGATGCCGCCACGTTCATGGCAGAAGGCGATGAATGCCGCGTTCGAGCACTTCAGGTCGCGGCTTGAAAAAGGCGAGGAAACCGCGATCGATCCGTACGCGGCCGAAAGCCCTGCCGAGTTCTTTGCCGTTCTGTCCGAGGTTTTCTTTGCCGATCCGACGCTACTCTTGCACGAGTACCCGAAAATCTACGAGCTCTTTGCGTGGTTCTACAAGCAGGATCCGGCGAGCCGCACCGAGTTGCTGCTCGAGGAGTGAGCGAATACTGGCACCGGACCGGCGTTCACGTCGATGCTTGCGCGATGATCTCCGCATATCCGTCAGAGTGCGGCAGGGTGCCCAGCGCGCCGCTGCCAAAGCGATCGAGCCGCGACGCGCAATAGGCGTCGGCGAGCATTGGCGTGGCATGGCGGACCATGAGCGCACCTGCCAGCGCTACCGCGACGCCGCCGGCAAGACGGCGTGCGCCAGCTTCGCCAACTTCCGCGTCGGCTAGCGCCGCGGTCAATGTCGCAACGTGAGCGTCCAGCAGGCGATTGCCGCCGCGGGCGAGCGCGAGCTCGGCGTGCAGTGCCTCGACTCCCGCGGGCTCGCGCCTTGTCGCACGCAATACGTCGAGGCACATCACGTTGCCCGAACCCTCCCAGATCGAATTGAGCGGAGCCTCGCGATAGAGCCGTGGCAGCGCGCTTTCCTCGACATAGCCGTTGCCGCCGAGCACTTCCATCGCCTCGGCCACGACGGCAGGCGCGCGTTTGCACAGCCAATACTTCAATGCCGGCGTGGCCACGCGCGCAAGCGCCCGTTCCGCGTCGCTCGCATCTGCTTCGAAGGTCCTGGCCAGACGCAGCGTCAGCGCAATCGCGGCCTCGGTTTCGATTGCGAGGTCAGCCAGCACGTTCTGCATCAGCGCCTGGTCGGCGAGCCGTTTGCCGAATGCGGATCGATGCGCGGCGTGATGCAGGGCCCGCGTCGCCGCGCCGCGCATCAGCCCGCTGCTGCCGATAATGCAATCGAGGCGCGTGTGCTGCACCATTTCGATGATCACCTGAATGCCGCGTCCCTCGTCGCCGAGCAACCACGCCGACGCGGCATCGAATTCAACCTCGGACGAGGCGTTCGACCGGTTGCCCAGCTTGTCTTTCAGGCGGTTGATGCGCACCGCGTTTCGGGTGCCGTCGGGCAGAATGCGGGGAAGCAGGAAACACGAAAGACCGCCGGGCGCTTGTGCGAGCACCAGGTGCGCATCGGACATCGGCGCCGAAAAAAACCACTTGTGGCCGGTGAGACGGTACTCGCCCCCGCCATTGGCTGCCGGGCTTGCGCGTGTCGTATTGGCTCGCACGTCGGATCCGCCCTGACGCTCGGTCATGCCCATGCCGATCAGCGCAGAGGTCTTGTCCGCCAGCGGCAGCGTCCGCGCGTCGTAATCGCGCGCCAGAACTTTCGGTACCCACAATTGCGCGAGCCACGGCAACGCCTGCTGGTGACGGCGAAGAACGGGAAGCGCCGCGTAGGTCATCGTCAATGGGCATTGCGTGCCATTTTCGACCTCGGCGTGCATCAGGTACGCGGCCGCGCGCGCAACCTGCGCACCGGCGCGGGGCTCGGCCCAGGGCGAGCAGTGCTCGCCTTCGCGCATTGCCGAGGCCATCAGCAGATGCCATGCCGGATCGAAGTCGACCTCGTCGATTCGGTTGCCGAAACGATCGTGCGTTCTGAGCTCCGGCCCGAAACGGTTGGCGCGCGCGGCGAGCGCATAGGTTTCGGCACTGCCCATCACCGCGCCCCAGGCCTCCAGCCGATTCTGTGCCCACGCCGCGCCTTCGCGCTCGGCGGCGCTTCGCAGCGCCCGATCGGTCAGGTAGAGATTGCGCCCCTCGAACGCTGGCGGCTGATTGGTCTCTGTGCCGTCCGACTCCGGCGCACTCACGCGCCTGAAAGGCGCATTGCCCGGGGCCTCCTTCATCTCGTGTGGTTTCATATCCGCGGCCGCGATCCGTCTGCTCGCATCCTCGCTACGCGGAAGCTTTGCTTCGCGCCGCAAGGGCCGACTTCGGCCGAAAGACTTTGCAGACGCTGTCATGGGTTTCGATGTAGGGGCCGCCAATGAGATCGATGCAATACGGCACTGCCGGAAAGATTCCGTCGAGTGTTTCCTTGATGGCTTTGGGTTGTCCGGGCAGATTCAGTATCAGCGCGCGACCGCGAATCGCACCCACCTGACGCGAGAGAATCGCCGTCGGTACATATTGCAGGCTGAGTTGACGCATTTGCTCGCCGAAGCCGGGCAGAACCTTGTGCGCAACGGCAACGGTCGCCTCAGGAGTGACATCGCGGCGCGCTGGCCCCGTTCCTCCGGTGGTCAGCACCAGCTCGCAGCCGAACGTGTCGATCAGCTCGATCAGCGTACGCTCGATCACTGGCTGCTCGTCCGGGATCAGGCGAGTCTCGGTACGCCACGGCGACTTCAGCGCCGCGGTAAACCACGCGACAAGACCGGGGATGCCCTTGTCCTCGTACACACCCGCCGACGCGCGGTCGCTGATCGAGACCAGGCCGATGGTCAGCGATTCCAATTGCGCTTCCGGGGCGCGCTTTGGTGGCGACGATGGAGGAGCGGAGGACACTTAAGCCGTGGCAAATAACGCGTTGAGGATCCGGAACAGTTCCCGGTATGCGTGGGGCGGCTGCGCACGCGCACGCTCATCGCGAACGCGGGCCACCAGCGCCGCCAGACGCGGTCGATCCGCAGAGGCGTTTTCGGCGCAGAGCTGGCCGAGCGCGTCGGCATCGCTCAACAGCCGCGTGCGCCAGCGTTCGACATTGGCAAGCCGCGCCTTCTCGGCGTTGGGCGCACCCGCCCACTGCTCGAGCCTGGCCTGGATCGGTAGCGGATCGACGTCGCGCATCAGCCGCCCGATGAACTGCATTTGTCGACGGCGAGCTTCCCACTTGGTGATGTGACGAGCTTCGGCGATCGCATCGGCGAGCCTCTCCGGCAGGGCGAGGGCGGCGAGCCGTGCCGGCGTCAGACGCACCATGGCTTCACCCAGATCCTGCAGCGCGTGCATCTCCGCCTTGCGACGGGTCTTGGATGGAAGAAGGTCGCTCGGCGAGAGCGCATCCTCCGACGCCGCATCCCTCGGCGGCGCGTGGTGCGCTTGGTCCGTTGGGTTGGCGAACTTGCGCACGGGATTGCGTTCCTCCTGTCCCGGTCGCCGGGGAGTTTCGTCGGATGGTCGCATGAGGCCGGCATGCCAGGCGGGCGGGGTTTGTTATCATAACCGATTCGAGCAGCGCCCTCGTTTCCAGAGTCCGTCGATGACCGTCCCCGCAACCCGCTTTCCGCTCGCCAGCGACGCACTTGCCGCCGTCGCAAGCGACCTGCTCCGCGAAGCCAAGGCAGCCGGCGCGACGGCAGCCGAGACGGAGGTATCGCAGGGCTTCGGTCAAAGCGTTACCGTGCGCAAGGGAGACGTCGAGACGATCGCCTACAACCGCGACAAGGGGATTGGAGTCACGGTTTACGTCGGCGCCCGAAGGGGACACGCAAGCACGGCGGATTTCGCGCCGGCGGCGCTCAAGGATACGGTGACCAAGGCGATCACCATCGCGCGCTATACCGCCGACGACGCCTGCGCGGGATTGGCCGATCCCGCGCTGCTCGCGCGTGCCTGGGCCGACCTCGACCTGTATCACCCTTGGGACCTGAGCGTCGAAGAGGCGATCGCGCTGGGCCGCGAATGCGAGGCCGCGGCGCTTGGCGTCGACCGTCGTCTGACCAACTCCGAGGGTGCCACCATTTCGCTGCACGAGGCGCAATTTGTTTATGCGAACAGCAACGGCTTTACAGGCGGATACGCAAGTTCCCGTCACGGCATCTATTGCGCGGTGATCGGCGAAGAGGACGGCGCAATGCAACGCGACGACTGGTATTCAACCGCCCGCTCGCCCGCGGACCTTGAATCCGTGAGCGAAGTTGGGCGGCAAGCCGGTCTGCGCACGGTGCGTCGCCTAGGTGCACGTCAGCTGGCGACGATGGACTGCCCGGTTCTCTACGAGGCGCCCATCGCCTCGGGCTTGATCGGCCATTTCGTCAGCGCAGTCAGCGGAGGAAGTCTCTACCGCAAATCGTCTTTTCTCATCGACAGCCTTGGCGCCCAGGTTTTTACGCCGGCGATCACGATCCGCGAGGAACCGCACTTGAAGCGGGGCGCGGCGTCGGCGCCGTTCGACGACGAAGGAGTCGCGACGCAGCCGCGCGACGTCGTGCGCGATGGGGTCGTGCAGGGTTATTTTCTAGGCAGCTACTCGGCGCGCAAGCTCGGTCTTGCGTCCACTGCCAACGCCGGCGGCAATCATAATCTGGTCGTCAGCCACGGCGACGACGACCTGGCCGCGATGCTCAAGCGAATGGGCAGCGGTCTGATGGTAACCGAATTGCTCGGACAGGGCGTCAATGCGGTAAGCGGCGACTATTCTCGCGGCGCCGCGGGGTACTGGATCGAGGATGGCGAGATCGCCTACCCGGTGGAAGAAATCACGATCGCCGGAAATCTCTCGCATATGTATCGCGACATCGTCGCCATCGGCAATGACGTCGACAGCCGTGGCTCACGCCATTGCGGGTCGATCCTGATCGGCGCCATGACGGTGGCTGGAAACTAGGCGCGCAAATGGCGCAGCGCAGATTCCGGGATCGGTTGCTGTCGTGGCGAAGGTCGCTCGCCGATCCTTTACGCAATGCCAACGCCGCCAACCGATGGATCGCCAGCCTGCCGACGGTAGAGGCATTGCAGTTGCAGCGCGAGGCGCTCGACCTCGTTTCGTCGTATCCGGGCGGACGCCGGGCGATCTCGCCCGCTCAGGCCGAGGCCTTGATGCGTATCGACGCGCGATTCGAACCGGTCATCGGTCAGCTGACCGCGCAATACGCGGCCAACTACCAGCGTTCCAGCGGTGTGGAGACACGCTTGTGGCACGGCGTGTTCGACCTGGTCAAGGCGTTTACCGCAGCGTACCAGGTGACACTCAAGACGGGCTATTCAGGCGAGCAGCGACGGTGGAAAGCGGTGCTGCCGAAGATATTGGTTCGCCTCGCGTACTACAAGGGGCTCGACGGGAAGTTCCGGTTGTTCCGGTATGGGCATTGGATCCCCGCGCAATGGCGTGAATTTCACGAACTTTACGAATTCGCTCGTATGCGCGGCTGGCAGCTCGAGGCGCTGGCGCTCGACGTCGACGGTTTCAACCGCTCCGCGACCTCGATCGAGCAGGAGTACATTCGATCGCTGCTGCTGATGCGCCTCGACAGCGGAAACTTCACGCCCGACCAGGTTGATTGGGTGGCGCGCGCGCTCGACAAGTGGGTGGCGCCGCTGTCCTTGACTCCGCCGCCCGGCACCGGTGCGAATTTCTATGTCGATCTTTCGGGAACGCAAGGTTTGAAACGGCAGGAAAGGCCGCGCGCCGGCGGCCGATTGATGTTCCTCGATGCGACCGCAGTCTATGCGCGTGTCGTCGAGCGCATGCGCTGGCTGCCGGATCGCGACGAGGACCCGTCGTCGCCGGGAGATCTGCCGCCTCGTGAGCAGAAGCTGTTGCTGATGCGGCTGGCCGCATTGTACGGTCCCGATGCGCTCGCCTTCTCGCCACGCGCTCCGCGCAAAGTCGCCGAAACGGAAATTCGCGTCGTCGTCGGTCTGCAGGCGCTCACGCGCGCGGTCGCCGAAGTCGAGCGGCTGTCGTCGGAGGCGAAGTCTGTCGGCGCACGGCACAGTTACGACGAAATCACGCAAATGGTGAATCCGACGGCGAATCCGGACTCCGTTGCGCGGCGCGTCAAAGGCACGCAATGGCGCATGATCGAGCGCAGCGAGACCGGCTGCCGGATGGTTGCGCCGGCCAAGGAAGCGCCGACGCGTTTGGGCGAGATGATCGCGTTTCGGGAAGGCGACAGCTGGTCTCTCGCGGTCGTTCGCCGCATGCAGCGGCAGCAGGTCGACGAGGTGATTTGCGGCGTCGAGGTCATTGCCAAACGCATCGTCCGAGTGTTGTTGCGCAGTTGGAGCGCGCCGCTGGAAGCGGCCTCGCGCGCCGCGGTCGAGCGCCCCTTCTTCGGCATTTATCTGCCAGCACATCCGGATAATCGGCAGGCGTCGCAGCGCAGCCTCATCGGCCCGGACGAACGCTTTCTCACCGGCGGCATGGTCGAGCTCGACACCGGCAACGCCCGCTATCTGGTCCGCTTTACCGAGACCATCGAGCGTCAGGCGGGCTGGGCATGGGCGCTGTTCAACGCGGTCCGCAAGCTCTCCGCGTAGGACGGGCGGGCCTTCCTGCAAAATGGGTTAGAATCGCGCTCGGTAACACCTTGGCCGGCATCGCGCCAGGACCTCGGATCCTTGAGAGGCTCCGATTGCCGGATGGATACGTCGCGGTCACGCCGCTTCGATTCAAGGCGGATCGACACGCTGTTTTTCCAATAACCGGAGGGTTCCATGGAACGTCGCTCATTTCTGAAAAAGGCCGGGGTCGGTCTCGCCGCCGGCGCCGTTGCCGCGCCGGTCATCGGCCAAGGCACGCAGCCCGAGGTCAAATGGCGGTTGGCGTCGAGCTTTCCGAAATCGCTGGACACGATTTTCGGCGGCGCGGATGTCATTTCCAAGCGCTGCGCCGCGGCGACCAACGGCAAGTTCCAGATCCAGGTTTTCGCCGGCGGCGAGATCGTGCCACCGTTCGGCGTGGTCGACGCCGTGCAAAACGCCACGGTCGAATGCGCTCACACGGCGCCGTACTACTTCTTCGGCAAGGACCCGACATTCGCATTCGCTGCAGCGATCCCGTTCGGTCTCAACACGCGCCAACAGAACGCCTGGATGTATCACGGCGGCGGGCTCGCCCTGATGCGCGAGTTCTACAAGGACTACAACATCATCAGCTTCCCGGCCGGCAACACCGGTGCGCAGATGGGGGGCTGGTTTCGCAAGGAAATCAAGACAGTCGCAGACTTGAAGGGCCTGAAGTTCCGCATCGGGGGCACGGGCGCGCTGCCGCTGGCGAAGCTGGGCGTCGTGCCGCAGCAGATTGCGGGTGGAGACATCTATCCGGCGCTCGAAAAGGGCACCATCGACGCGGGGGAATGGGTGGGACCCTATGACGACGAGAAGCTCGGCTTCTACAAGATTGCGAAGAACTACTACTATCCGGGCTGGTGGGAAGGCAGCACCGGAGTCGATTGCTACGTCAACATCAAGGCCTGGGAAGCGCTGCCCAAGGACTACCAGGCGATATTCGAGGCCGCGTGCTATGAAGCGAATATGGACATGACGGCCAAGTACGATTCGCTCAACCCCGCGGCGCTGAAGCGGCTGATCGGCAACGGCGTCAAGCTGCAGCCGTTCTCGAATGAAATTTTGGCGGCTTGCTACAAGGCGACGACAGAGACCTACGACGAGATCGCGACCAAGAACGCGAAGTTCAAGAAAATCTACGAACCGTGGAAGGCATTCCGTGCCGAGCAGGTCCAATGGTTCGCCGTCACTGAACACAGCTTCGACATCTTCATGATCGCCGCCGAGAAGATGTCGGGCAAGAAGTAGGCTCGCGCCGCACCGGGTCGAAACACGACGCGCTCGCTGGAGCAATCCCCGGGCGCGTTTTTTTGCGCAGCGCCGATCCGAGCGGCCGCTATTGCTTCGCGTCCGGCGACTTGTTGGCGCCGCCGAAGGCTTTCTCCAGCGCCTTGGCGGCGTCGTCCTGCTCGCTGCCCGGGTTCGCTTCGGCGGGCTGATTTGCAGGCGCAGACTCGCTCTTGTCGCCCGGCGGGTTGGTTTCGCCGCCGAACTCCTTCTCCAGCGCCTTGGCGGCCTCGTCCTGCTCGGCGTTCGGGCTCCCTTCCGTGGACTGGCCGCCCGGCGCCGACTCGTCGACGGGCACGACGATCCGGATCTTGTTGATGTCGAACGTCCTCTCCTTCGCCTTGTAGACCATCACCATCTGCGGAAAGCTGATGACCAGCGCGATCATCAGAACCTGGATCAGCACGAAAGGCACCGCGCCCCAGTAGATCTGACCGGTCGTCACGCGCTTGGTCAGCCTGCCGGTGAGCTTGTCGAGATAGTCCTTCGCCGGCGCGACGCTGCGCAGGTAGAACAGCGCGAAACCGAACGGTGGATGCATGAACGAGGGCTGCATGTTGACGCCGAGGAGCACGCCGAACCAGATCAGATCGATGCCGAGCTTGTCCGCGACCGGGCCGACCAGTGGAATGATGATGAACGACAGCTCGAAGAAATCGAGGAAGAAGGCGAGAAAGAAAATCAGGATGTTGACGACGATCAGGAAGCCGAGCTGCCCTCCGGGGAGGTGAAGCAACAGCTGCTCGACCCACACGTGTCCGTTGACGCCGTAGAACGTCAAGCTGAACACGCGGGCGCCGACCAGGATGAACACGACGAACGTGGACAACTTGGCCGTGGTATCCATCGCTTGCCGAAGCAGCTTCCATGACAACCGGTTGCGGACCAGCGCCATGATCAACGCGCCGGATGCGCCCATCGCGCCGCCCTCGGTTGGAGTCGCAACGCCGAGGAAAATGGTTCCCAGTACCAGGAAGATCAGTGCGAGCACCGGTATCAGCACGAATACGACGCGCTCGGCGAGGCGCGACAGCAGACCCAGTTTCAACAAGCGGTTGAGCAGCGCGGCGAAAAATGCGACGCCGGTTCCGACGCTGGTCGCGACAACCAGCATTTCGTCGGTCGGATCGTCGGGACCGTATTTCCAGTGCGCGTACGCGACCGCCGATGCCGCCGCGACGATGGTCAATACAAGCAGCGATCGCGTGCCGGCCGCGCCGCTGGGCTCGCGCAGCGTGCGCGCTTCCGCGGGCAGCGCTGGCGCCCAGCCGGGCTTGATCACGCAGACGCCCATCGCGTACACCGCGTAGAGACACGCCAGCGAAATGCCCGGAATGAACGCGCCCGCATACATGTCGCCGACCGACTTGCCGAGCTGGTCGGCCATGATGATCAGCACCAGCGACGGCGGAATGATCTGCGCCAGCGTGCCCGAGGCGGCGATGACGCCGCTGGCAAACCGCCGGTCGTAGCCGTAACGCAGCATGATCGGCAGCGAGATCAGTCCCATCGATATGACCGACGCCGCGACGACGCCGGTGGTCGCCGCAAGCAGCGCGCCGACGAATATGACCGCATAGGCGAGCCCGCCGCGCACCGGGCCGAATACCTGCCCGATGGTATCGAGCAGATCCTCGGCCATGCCGCTTCGTTCCAATATAAGCCCCATGAACGTGAAAAACGGCACCGCCAGGAGCGTGTCGTTCGACATTACTCCCCAGACCCGCTCCGGCAGCGCCTGGACCAGCGCTGGCGTGAGCAGACCGAGCGCGATGCCGACCAACGCGTAGAAGATGCCGACGGCCGCCAGCGAGAACGCAACCGGGTAACCGATCAGCAGCACGACAATCAGCGTCAGGAACATCAGCGGCGCGATGTTCGCGGTCAGGAAGGCGGTCATCGCTCGTCACCGTCGGGCTTCGCCGCCTGCGCCGCGATCTCCTCGGCCAGCGATGCCTCGCCCCGCGCGCGAAGTATGTCTTCGGCGAGTTCTTCCTCCGCGGTCTTTTCGTAGCGCTTTTCGGCGGGATCAGGAATGAGCCCCATCAAAAAGGCGATGCGTTTGATCAGCTCGGAGACTCCCTGCATCGCCAGCAGTAAGAAACCGACCGGCACCAGCAGCCGCGCCGGCCAGATGATCAAACCGCCGGCGTTGGTCGAGACTTCGTTGCGCACATACGCATCGACGAAGATCGGCCACGCCAGCCAGCCGATCAGTATCGCCATCGGCAGCAAAAAGAAGATCGTGCCGAATATGTCAATCCAGGCCTGTGCGCGCCGCGAAAGGCGGCCAGCGATGACGTCGATGCGCACGTGCTCGTTGCGCAGCAGCGTATAGCCGGCGGCGCCGAGAAATATCGCCGAAAACAGATACCATTGGATTTCGAGATAGCTGTTCGAGCTGAAGTTGAAGGCCTTGCGCACCACCGCGTTAGCGGCGCTGATGAGGACGGTGACCAGGATCAGCCAATAGAGCGCGCGACCGATCCTCTCGGTAATCCAGTCGATCAGTCGCGAGAGGGACAGGAGGGACGACACAGGAATGCCTCCGGAGAAGGTTGGCGCGATTCGATCCTGGTGCCCCAAGCGTGCCCGCAGCAATGCACGGCTCCACGCGGTTTTTGGCTCAAGGCGCGCACTGGCGCGAAGATTAACCTGCCATCTGAACGTTGGCAATCGGCGCCGACAATCGCATTGCGCCGCTCCGGCCGGAGCGCGGCCAATGGTAAGATATTCGTTTCCTGCCCCATTCTTCTCCCATGCCAATCCGCACGCAGAAATTAGCCGATGCCGACCCGGAGATCGCCGCGGCGATCAAAGCCGAGAACCGGCGCCAGGAAGAGCACATCGAGCTGATCGCCTCGGAAAACTATACCAGCCGAGCGGTGATGGAGGCCCAGGGCTCGCAACTCACCAACAAATACGCAGAGGGATATCCCGGGAAGCGGTATTACGGCGGTTGTGAGTTCGTCGACGTCGCCGAGCAACTTGCAATCGACCGTTTGAAGAAGCTTTTCAACGCCGAGTTCGCCAACGTGCAGCCGCATTCGGGAGCGCAGGCGAATCAGGCGGTGTTTTTCGCAACGCTCAAACCCGGCGACACCGTGCTCGGAATGTCCTTGCCGCATGGCGGGCATCTCTCCCATGGCTCCCCCGCCAACATGTCCGGCAAGTGGTTCAACGTCGTTCCCTACGGCCTCGAACCGGAAACCGAGCTTATCGATTACAAGAGCGTGCAGCGTCTGGCGAAAGAGCACAAGCCGAAACTTATCGTTGCCGGTGCGTCTGCCTACTCGCGGGTCATCGATTGGGCGCGCTTTCGCGAGATCGCGGACTCCGTCGGCGCCCACCTGATGGCCGACATGGCGCACTACGCCGGCTTGATCGCGGCCGATCTCTACCCCACGCCGGTCGGCATCGCGCATTTCGTCACCAGCACGACGCACAAGACGCTGCGCGGCCCGCGCGGGGGCTTCATCCTCGCCGCCAAGGAGCATGAGAAGCTCATCAATTCGGCGGTTTTTCCGGGCCTGCAGGGCGGCCCGCTGATGCACGTGATCGCGGCGAAGGCCGTTGCATTCAAGGAAGCGCTGTCGTACGAGTTCAAGGTCTATCAGGAGCGCGTACTCGAGAATGCACGCGTGCTGGCCACCGTGTTGCAGGGACGAGGGCTCCGGATCGTTTCCGGCGGTACCGACTCACACATGTTTCTGGTCGATTTGCGGGCGAAAAACATAACCGGAAAGGACGCGGAGGCCGCGCTGTCGCGCTCGCACATCACCGTGAACAAGAACGCAATTCCCGACGACCCGCAAAAGCCTTTTGTCACGAGCGGAGTGCGAATCGGCAGTCCGGCAGTCACCACCCGCGGCTTCACCGAGATCGAATGCGAAGAACTCGCGCATTTGATCGCAGATGTGCTCGATGCACCGGCCGATTCCAAGACGCAGGCACGGGTGACGGCGGGCGTGAAAGCGCTGACGGCGAAATTGCCCGTATACAAGTGATTCATCATCGCAAGCCCGATTGCGGGCGACAGGCAGGAACGCAGACCCGGGTTCGTCTGCCTCGAAACGCCGCGACGATCGCCTGGCGCAGACGATGAAGTGCCCCTTTTGCGGAAGCGCGGAAACCCAGGTCGTCGACTCGCGGGTTTCGGAAGCCGGTGATTCGATCCGGCGCCGCCGGCGTTGCCTTGCGTGCCAGAAGCGATTTACGACCTACGAAACGGCGGAGCTGCGGCTGCCTCAGATCGTCAAGCAAAACGGCACTCGTGCGGACTTCGACGTCGATCGCATCCGTAACG
This sequence comes from Burkholderiales bacterium, assembly GCA_017880805.1. Classification (GTDB taxonomy): domain Bacteria; phylum Pseudomonadota; class Gammaproteobacteria; order Burkholderiales; family Casimicrobiaceae; genus PALSA-1003. The sequence goes on along the minus strand of JADGRP010000119.1, from coordinate 6,182 downwards.
GATTCCAGCGGGCCCTCCATAAGCGTCCCGTGCCGACCGAATATGTGCACCAGGCCGTCGAGCGTATCGTGCAACAAGTGCTGGGCTTAGGTGAGCGCGAGATTCCGTCGCGTCAGGTCGGCGAAATGGTCATGCAGGAGCTCTACAAGCTCGACAAGGTTGGATACATACGCTTTGCCTCGGTGTACCGCAGCTTTCAGGACGTCGCCGATTTCAGGGATGCGCTGCAGGAAGTCGAGCCGGCGCCGCCGCGGCGCAAGCCGCGCTAGATTTGCGGCCGCGCGACTCGACCCCGCCTTCGCTCCACTATGATCGCAGCAACGGATCGCGACATGATGACGCGCGCGCTCGCGCTCGCGGAACGCGGCATGTTCACGACCACGCCCAATCCACGCGTTGGCTGCGTGATCGCACGCGACAGCCTGGTTCTGGGCGAGGGCTGGCACGAGCGCGCAGGCGAAGCGCATGCCGAGGTCCGTGCACTGGACGACGCGCGAATCCGCGGCAACGATGTGCAGGGCGCAACCGTGTACGTCACGCTCGAGCCGTGCAATCATCAGGGAAGGACGCCCCCTTGCACCGCAGCGCTGCTTGGGGCCGGGATAATGCGCGTTGTGTCGGCAATGCACGATCCCTATGCCGAGGCGGCCGGAGGCGCCGAGCGCCTGAAAGCGGCCGGGCTGACGGTCGAGGTGGGCTTCCTCGAAGATGCGGCACGAGAGCTCAATGTCGGTTGGCTGCACCGACTGCGCTGCGGCCGGCCCTGGATACGCGTCAAAATCGCGGCAAGCCTCGACGGACGCACCGCGCTGGGAAACGGCGCAAGTCAATGGATCACCGGCGAGGAGGCGCGCGCCGACGGGCATCGCTGGCGCGCCAGGGCGTGTGCGATTCTCACCGGCATCGGCACGGTGCGGCACGACGATCCACAACTTACCGTGCGCGCGATCGCGACGCCGCGGCAGCCGATCAAAATCATTGTCGATCGTCACGGCGACGTGCCGCCAACTGCGCGCGCGCTCGAAGGCGGCGAAGTTCTGCTGGTCACTGCGACCAGGCCCGTTGCGAGTTTGCCTGGAAACGTGCAGGTGATCACCGTCCCCGATCGCGATGGGCGGATCGATCTGCGCGCGATGGCGACGGCGCTGGGCGCACGCGAAATCAACGAGCTGCACGTCGAAGCGGGGGCCAAGCTCAACGGCGCGATGCTCGCGGCCGGCATCGTCGACGAACTGTTGTTGTACGTCGCGCCGTGCTTGCTCGGCGATCCCGCCCGCGGCATGTTCGCGCTGCAGGCGCCACTGAAAGCATTGGACGAGCGGACGTCGCTCAACGTTCGCAGCATAGACGCCGTCGGCGGCGATTGGCGCATCGTCGCACGTGTCGACCGAAAGGGCGCCTGATGTTTACCGGCATCGTGCAGGCGGTCGGACGTATCGCCGCGGTTCAGCCGCGTGCGGAAGGGGTACAGATCGCCGTCGACGCGGGAACGTTCGCGGAAAAGGACATTGCAGTGGGTGACAGTGTTGCGCTCAATGGCTGCTGCCTCACCGTCATCGCGATCGATGCGGGCACGATGCGCTTCGATGTGTCGTCCGAGACCCTGCGCTGCACGACCGGGCTCGATGGCATGGGCGCGGTCAACCTTGAAAAAGCGCTGCGATTTTCCGATCGCCTCGGCGGGCACCTGATGAGCGGCCACGTCGACGCCGTTGGCGTGGTCGAGCGAGCGGCGCCGTTGGCGGAAGGTGGAAGCTTGTTGCTCGAGGTCGCGGCGCCGAGCGAGCTTGCCCGCTTTATTGCCCCAAAGGGTTCGATTGCCATCGACGGCGTGAGCATGACCGTGAACACCGTCAACGGGCACCGCTTTTCCGTAAACCTGATCCCGCATACACTCGCGGTGACGACCTTGGGCGCGCTTCGCGCCGGTGCGCGCGTCAATCTCGAGGTTGACCTGATCGCGCGATACGTGGAGCGGCTGAGCCGGGCCGGCTGAAATGTTGAAATGAAGGAAACAACCGCAACAATGCTGCCGCAAGTGAAGGAGGCACCATGGATCTGACGACGTTGGAGCGGCTTCCGCTGTGGATAGGCGGCCGCGCGGTTGCCGCGCACACGACGCGCTACGGTGAAATCACCAATCCGGCGACCGGAGAGGTCATCCGACACGTGCCCCTTGCGGATGCCGTCGATGTCGACAGCGCAGTCGACGCGGCCAAGGCGGCGTTGCCGGCGTGGCGCGCGGCTCCGGCGCTTCGACGTGCACGGATCCTGATGCGCTTCCGCGATTTGATGCAGACGCACAAGTCCGACATGGCGCGGCTGGTTTCGCAGGAACACGGGAAGACTGCCGCCGACGCCGAAGGCTCGATCACGCGAGGCATCGAAGTGATCGAATTCGCGACGGGCATTCCGCATCTGCTCAAGGGAGATTTCAGCGACAACGTCGGCACCGAGGTCGACAGTTTTTCGCTGCGCCAGCCGATGGGCGTCTGTGCCGGTATCACGCCTTTCAATTTTCCCGCCATGGTTCCGATGTGGATGTTTCCGGTGGCGCTGGCTTGCGGCAACACGTTCATACTCAAGCCTTCCGAGCGCGACCCGAGCATGAGCATGCGCATGGCCGAATTGCTCGATGAAGCCGGCTTGCCCGACGGCGTGTTCAACGTCGTGCACGGCGACAAGGAGGCGGTCGACGCGATTCTGTTGCATCCGGACATCAAGGCGGTGTCCTTTGTCGGTTCGACGCCGATCGCGAAATACATCTACGAGACCGGCGCGCGTCACGGTAAACGGGTACAAGCCCTCGGCGGCGCGAAAAATCACGCTGTCGTCATGCCGGACGCGGACCTTGCGTTCACCGCGGAGGCGCTGATCGGTGCCGGATATGGATCGGCGGGCGAACGTTGCATGGCGGTGTCGGTCGTGGTCGCCGTCGGTGACGCGGCCGAGCCCTTGTGCGCCAGATTGGCTGAACGCGCGAGGCGCGTTGCCGTCGGCCCGGGTGACCGCCCCGAATCGGAAATGGGGCCGGTGATCACCTGCGCGGCCCGCGATCGCATCATGGGGTTGATCGACCGCGGCGTGGCGGAAGGCGCGACGCTGGTGGTAGACGGCCGAAAGCCGGTGGTTCCTGGCCATGAGCAGGGCTTTTTTGTCGGGCCGACGCTGTTCGATCACGCGACCGCGCAGATGGCCATCTATCGCGAGGAGATCTTCGGTCCTGTGCTGGCGATCGTTCGCGTCGACTCGCTCGAGGCGGCGATCGCGTTGATCAACGCCAACCCTTACGCCAACGGCGCGGCGCTGTTCACCCGCTCAGGGTTCGCGTCACGCCGGTTTCAGCAGGACGTCGAGGTTGGCATGATCGGCATCAACGTTCCGATACCGGTGCCGATGGCTTTCTATTCATTTGGCGGCTGGCGCAATTCGCTGTTCGGAGACTTGCACGTGCACGGCATGGATGGCGTGCGCTTTTACACGCGCGGCAAGGCAGTGACCACGCGCTGGCCCGACGACGGCAGCGCAGCGCCGGGCTTTCATCTGCCCACTCTGGGCTAGCGCTCGAGCCAAACGTTCGACGTTTATCCGCCCCGCTAAAGGTCATGCCGGCGGACGCGGCTTCACCGCAGGGGTGCCCATGTTGAAAACGAACTCCAGAATTACCCAATAAGGAATCGGTTTCGCGTCCGCTTCCGCGGGCGCGAAGCTGACGCCGTTGAGCGCATCGAGAATGGTAGATCCGAACAAGGACTCGTCGGGGAAAAGTGTCGTGTCGACGACCCGTCCGCTTGCGTCGAGCAACAGGAGCACGGCGATGCGCGCCTCGGCATGCGCACGTGCGGCGCGCGGCGGATAGGGGACGATCAGCGGTTCGCGCAGTTGAGGTCGCTTGGACGCGGTGCGCGGGAAGCGCTGGGCGAGCCGCAACGCCTGCGCAAGCCCAAGGCGCTCGCTGTCGGTGATCGCGCCAACCGAAGTGTTGCCGGGCGGCGGTGGCGCGTCGGCGCTGATCGCTTCCGTATTCGCGTCTGCCTGCACGGACACGCCGAACGGCGTAGTCACGGGCACATCAGGTCGAGGAGGCGCGGAAGGAGATACCGGCTGCAAAGACGGCGCGGGGCCGATCGACTGCGGCGCGGTCGGCACCTCGGTCGCCATTGCGGGCGATTCGGGCGGCGCCGTAAAGGCGATCGGCCGGACACCGACGAGTGCGACTTCGATCGGCAGCGCCTGTCCGACCCGGCCAGCAACCGGCGTCAGCATCGGCTTGAGCAATCCGGCAAAGAGCGTGATCACGATTACGTGCACGGTGATAGACAACGCAAGCGACACGGTGAGGCGCTGACCCGTATCGCGTGGCATGCGCGAATCGGACATGAAAGCCGTGACGGTGGTCATGGCTTCGAAGTGTACCTTCCTGAATGCAAGCGGCCGCCCCGCGTAATGCGGGGCGGCCGCTTGCCATGCAAAGTGCTGCTTCTCTACTGGCCCAGCAAACGCCACGACATGCGGTGCTGGAAGAACGCTAGCGGTAGGTTCGGCTTGAAGTAGCGAACGGTGCCGTCGGGCATTGTGATCGCCAGTCTGACGTCCGGCGCGCTGGCGTTATCGGGCGCCTGGAAGGAGACGATCTGCAATCCGACGCCGCCTTCGGCCACATCGATGCCCGAAACGATCGCCCCGGTTCCGTCGGCGTTCGCGGTCAGCAGCGACTGTCCGGTCCCGTAATCCCGTGCGTAAATCGTCACCGGCAATCCCGTCAAGCACGGATCGGTCTGCGGCTTGGTTGCGATATAGGCGATAACACCGAACGCCGCCTGCGGCGCTACGACGATACGGGAGCCCACCGGCAGGTCGTGATACCAACCTTTGGCAGGTACCGTCGCCAGACCGAATTTGTTCGTGGGATCCAACGCCGGCAGCGGAACCAGACATGGGTCGGGTGTGCAACCCGTGGTGGTGCGATCGATCGGCGTCGCGGGCAGGGCCCAAGGCGCCGATGCGGTACCGTCCCGCAAGGCATACATCGTCTGCAACTGAGTATCGGCAAGATCCGTATCGTCGTACAACTTGCCAGTCCCGACGAAAACCCACCGGTCGATACCGTTGTTGGCGTCGATCTTGATCTCGGGCGGCGTCGTCACTGGCTGTGCGCTTCCATCGCCGGGAGACGTCAGCTTCGCGTATTGACCCACGGTCCAGGCGCTGTCGCTGCTCGCATCCGAGACGTCGAAGCGCCAGAAGTTGCCCAGAAGGTCACCGGCGTAGATCTGTTCGGCGAGTTGATTGTGGAAGTCTTGCGTGTAGCCGGCTGGGTGCGTCAGGCCCGCGGGCGTTCCGGGGGTGCCCACGCCCGTCGACATCATCTTTTCCACTGCCCCGGTGCTCGCCTTCAGGAAGTAGAGCTTGCCCAGGCCGGTGGGGCTGTTGTAGCCGGAACCGACAATCACCAGCCATTCGCCACCGAACACCCGCGTCTTCGCAATAATGGGCTTGCCATAGGTGTAACCCATTTCCCTGACGGGGTCGGTGTCGCCGACAGGCGGGAACTCCCACAGCACCTGGTTGGCCGCGGTTGCCTCGTTCGTCACGGCCGACGGATTGGTAGCGTCAAGGGCGAAGTAACGGTTGCCACCCTTGCCGAGACCTCCGACGAGCAATGTTCGCCACTGGGCGCCGGTCGGAGGCGAGCCAAGGTCGACGTCGACGATCTTTGGCGTCAAGTCGACATAGTAGTGGTGGCGGAACGGCGGGAGCGCGCCGTCCTGATATGCCAGAGCGCCGAGGCCTGACCTCGGGTCGTTGGGAACCGGAGGCAGCGTTGTTGCTGTTCCGCCGCGGAACAATGGCGTCGGGACGTATGCCCACGTCTCGTTGCCGGTCGCATCATCGAACACGTGCAGCATGCCGTCGTTGGCGCCGACGTAGAGCCGCGGCAAGCGTCCGGATTGTGCGCTCTTGAAGCCGGAGTAACCCGCATCGGTCGAGTCGACATAGGGCGCGTTGGGCGGGCCGATATACACCGGCGATGAGTCGACGATGTCTCCCAGCGGCCCCGTGCGCACCCGGAGTTGGCCGACCTTTTCGCCCTCCTTCTGGCGGCTGCCGCGGAGGAAGTCCATCACCAGCTGGCCGCGGGCCGGCCTGCCCGGTGCAAGCGAGTCTTTCTGGTTTGCTCC
>JADGRP010000012.1 GCA_017880805.1 Burkholderiales bacterium | reverse complement strand
AGTTCGTGCGCGTCGATGGCCGCGCAACTTTTCCCGAGCCTGCGCCCTCGGACAGACTGGTCGTCATCGACGCGTCGACGTTCCCGCCAGTCATCAAGGGCACGGTGGAAGGCCTCGAGCACACCGTGCAAGGGCCGCCGCAGGCCGTCGCTGTCACACCGGATGGCAAGCAGGCAATCGTCGCGCAGCGCGACGAAAATGGCGCCGCCGTCCTGAGCATCGAGGGCATGTCGGTCAAGCTCACAACCGAAAAAATCTCGACCGGCGTGATGCCGTACGCGGTCGACATTTCGAGCGACGGCAAGTGGACCATCATCGGCAACACCGGCGTCACCGGCATGTTGGGCGAGGCTGCGCAAGGGGTCGTGTTCAGTCAGGATAGCAAACAGATCCTGTTGCAGATGGATGTCGAGCGGGCCATCGGCGTCTTCGCGCTTCGCGACGGCAAACTCGTCGACACTGGAGAGCGACTGAAGCTTGCGGCGGGACCGGTCTCGATCCGCTCGATGCCTCGCTGAAGCGCGATCGGGGACTTCGATGACTCGCATGCTTGTCGCTTACGCGGCGACGTTGATCGTGTTCTGCTGCTGTGACTTCGTCTGGCTGGGATGGGTCGCCAAGGATTATTACCAGTCCCAGCTCGGCGGACTCCTGCTTGCGCAGCCGAATTGGGCCGCGGCCGGGACGTTCTACGTGCTTTACGCCGCAGGGATCGTCATTTTCTGCATCGCGCCGGCGCTGGACGCCGCTTCTCTGGGCAAGGCGGCGCTCCTCGGCGCCCTGCTCGGCGGGCTGGCCTATGCGACGTACGATCTGTCCAATCTTGCGACGCTTAGGAGCTGGCCGATGGCGCTGTCCCTGGTCGACATCGCATGGGGCGCGTTCGTCACCGCCGTCGCCGCGAGCGCGGGATATCAATCTACCAAGCTGATCGGCGCGGCGGCATAGGCGACCCGTCTTCGCAGGGCGTCGATGGCCCCTAGTGCGCTGAGTGCCGTTGCAAAATCAAAACTTGCACTTCGCTCTCAGATCGACGGTCTGCTGCATCACCGCCTGGTAGTCTGGCGACGGCGCCTGAACATATTTCGACAGCTCCTGTATTCGCGGTTGATTGGCCTGGAGGCGCTTGGCGACAACCTCCATCTGCATGTTGAGCTCCTGGCGCTTGCCCTGGTCGCCGGCGCGCTGCGCTGCCGCCGCTTGGCTGCTCAGGCGCTGCAGCTCGCATTGGTCCGGCGCCATCTTGCTCTGAATATTCATGAACTCCTGGGCTTCCTTGCTTACCGCGCAGGCGTCGCCCGCGGCGAGAATGGAAGCGAGCATGACGAGCGTGATTCGAAATCTCGTTCGCATGACGATGCTCCGCGGATGTTTCAAGCGCCTAGCTTACCCCAATGAGCTTGCCTCCATGACCCCGAGCCACAAATCCGCAACGTCAGCAAGCAGAGCGTCGACCGTTCAGGTGGTGCGAAGAATCGCGTGCGAACGGTCTTGGCATCGCCGGCAATGTGCGCCATCTTTTGCGAGGATCGACCCGCCCAGAACATCCGCGCAAGGAATTTTCGCGTATAAGCGATTCGATGGCGAAATTCCTGCCGCGTTGGGCGCGTATCGCTGCGGCGATCCTCGCTGCGCTGGTCGTGCTCGGCTACGCCGGCGCGTTGGGCGCGCTTTACTTCACGCAGGAGCGGATTATCCTTCCTGCGACGACACTGCCGGCCGATTACCGTTTCCAGTTCGACCAGCCGTTCGAGGAAGTGTGGATCCCCGTGCAAGGTGCGACGCTGCACGCGCTGCATTTCAAGCAGCCGAATCCGCGCGGCGTCGTATTCTTCCTGCACGGCAACGCGGGCAACCTGGTCACGTGGACGACCGGTGTGGACTTTTATCGGCGCGTCAACTACGACCTGTTCATCATCGACTACCGTGGTTACGGCAAAAGCACCGGCCACGTCGAAAGCGAGGCGCAATTGCATGCCGATGCGCGCGCTGCGTACGACGCCATGGCCACGCTCTATCGCGACAAGCCGATCGTCATCTACGGCCGCTCCCTCGGCACCGCGCTGGCCGTCTCGCTCGCGCGCGACGTCAATCCGCGACTGCTGATACTGGTGTCTGCCTTTACCAGTCTCGCTGCGGCGGCGGCAGAGGCATATCCGTGGGCGCCGGCGTGGATTCTAAAGTATCCGATGCGCATCGACGCGGTCATCGGAGACGTGAAAAGCCCGATCCTGTTGATCCACGGTTCCGATGACACGCTCATCCCACTGGCGCACAGCGAGCGCCTCAAAGCGCTCGCGCGATCACCGGCGGAGCTATTGGTCGTCCCGGGCGCGGGTCACAACGACATCCACAAGTTTCCCGTCTATCTCGACGGGCTGGCGGCGAGACTGATCAGCGCTGGCGGCGGTTGAAGAGCGGGCCACGACAGAACGGCTGGACGCCGGACGTTGCGGGGCCACGCTTTAGGGCATAGGATGCAGCGAATCTACCGGAGGTTTGCCATGCGTCATCCCCTATTATCAGTCGCTATCGTCGCCGCATTCGGTTGTTCGGCAACGGCGTACGCGTTGACCTGCCACATCGTTCTCGACCGCAACGACACCGTCGTCTACCGTGACATAGTGCCGCCGGTGGATCTCAGTGAACGCGGCAAGGCCGCCCGGGCCGCCATGCGCCAGCGCGGTGAATTCCTGCTGATGATGGAATCGGATCAGTGCCCGAGCTTCGTCGCCACGTCAGGCGCTGCCGGTGCCGGCGGCGCCACGGTCGACGAAATCGTTTCCGGGCTGCGCTCGTATCCGGGCGCGGCGGGCGGCGGTGGCGTCATGTCGACCGCCCGACCCACCACCGGCCCGGCGCCGGCGGCGCCCTCGCTTCCCGCAGCAGCGGGCGGCGCGCCACGAGCTTATTAAGGCGCCGATCAGGCTATACCCGTCGCGGTCGCGCCCGCCGGCAACGACCCGGCGCTAACTGCAGCCGCGACGGAGGCAGCGCTCGAGCTTCGTCTAGCCTTCGTACTTGAACGAAAGCGAAACGCGGGCCCGATAGGCGACGACCTTGCCACCGTCGACTTTGACATCGAGTTTAACGATGTCGGCGACGCGCAAGTCGCGCAAGGAACCCGCTGCCGTTTCGACGGCGCGCTTTGCCGCGTCCTCCCACGAAACCGTGCTCGTTCCGACCAGCTCCGTTATGCGGTAAACGCTTTCGCCGGCGCGCACTTTCTTGCTTTTTGTCTTAGCCATTTTTATCCTCCAGGTTGATATTGGCGTTGTGATACTTCTTCGTTCGGCGGCTCATCGCCGTCTTGCGACTCCATGCGGAAACGTCGTGTCGACCTCTTTTTAAGCCCGGGCGAATCGCTTGTCAATGCGGGCGATTCATGGCCCAAGGGTCCGTCACTGCCACGCGCTTCCGGCTCATTGCGTCCAGTTCGGTTTCGGTATGGTTCGCGCAACGAGCGCCCCCACCGCAGTAATGCCGGCGAGGACGACAAATATGATGCGATACGCCTGATCGAGGGATGCCGTCAGTGTCGCGCGCTCGCCCTCGCTCAGACGACCGACAAACGCGGGACCGCCTTCGATGACTTCGCGCACTGCCACAGATGTCGCCGCGTCCGGCCCCGCCAGCATGGCGAAAAGGATGGCCCCGACGATCGCAACTCCGATCGCGCCACCTATCGCGCGTGAAACCGATATCGTGGCCGTCGCCGCCCCCAGCGCCTCCCGCCCGGCAGCGTGCTGAACCGCGACCTGCGTCGGCGGCATCACCATGCCGAGTCCGCAGCCGACAAGAAACGTCAACCCGAGGACCATTGTTGTCGAGCCGATGCTGACGGTGGCCGCAAGCAGCAGGAAGGCCAGCGTCGCGAGCGCAAGCCCAAGCTGCGGGAACAGCTTCACTTCGCCGGTGCGTGTCACGAGACGGCCGATGATGCTGGAAGAGGCGACCATCGCAAGGGTGATCGGCAGCAGGAGCAGGCCCGACTGGCCGATGCCGAGTCCGCGGCCAAGCTGCAAGTACAGCGGCAAGTAAAGGATCGTGGAAAAGAGTGCGGCCGCGAAACAGATCACCACCGCGTCGGAACGCACAATGGCAGCAACACCGAAAAAGCGAATCGGAATCACCGGATCCGCCACGTGTCGCTCCCACATCACAAGCAGCACGAAACCGATCAGCGCGCCTCCCGCAAGCGCCGCCATCAGCCACGATCCCCAGCCGAGCCGGTGGCCGCCAGACGACAACGCGAACAGCAGCGCGAGCGCGGACAGCGTGAACAGCAAGGCGCCGACAATGTCCGGGTGAAACCGACCTTGCCGGACAATCAGCGGTTGCGGAATGCGCAATGCGAGGAAGGCGGCGACCAGCCCCAGTGGAAGGTTGATGGCAAACACCGCCCGCCAGCTCAGTTGCTCGGTGAGATACGCTCCAAGCACAGGCCCGGAGGTGCTCGCGAGTGCGAACACGGTGGCGAAATACCCGGAAAAGCGGCCGCGCTCGCGCGGCGACACATGCTCGCCGATCAACGCCTGCGCGAGCGTCATCAGCCCGCCGCCGCCGAGGCCCTGAACGGCGCGCGCGGCGATCAGGAGCAGCAGCGTCGGGGCGAAGGCGCAGGCCATCGATGCCGCGGTAAAAATGGCCAGAGCGCCAAGCAACATCCGCCGCCGCCCGAAGCGGTCGCCGAGATGGCCGTACAGCGGCGCCGCGATCGTCGCCGCCAGCAGGTAGGCGATGACGACCCACGACAGATCGGCGAGCCCACCCAAGGACCCGGCGATAGTTGGCAATGCACTGGCGAGTATCGTCTGATCGGCCGCAGCGAGAAACATCGCGACCATTACGCCGGGAAAAACTTGAAGAAATGCCTGGCGTGAGGTCAGCGTTTCGGCTGCCTTCGGTGGCGCAATGTGGACCTCTACCGATGGCTCCGAATCACGTTGAGGCGGCATGGGCGTGAGCTGGCTCGGCGATCGAAAAGAAGCACCTGTGGCGTAGATCCGTCGCCAGATATTCGTCTCGCATCGACGCCGCATACCGTCGGCGCGAGAGCGTCTTGCGTTCGCGAAACATGGTAGCAGAACGCGTTCATTGCTTGCATGCTGCACACCTGCAGCGCTCGGTCCCACGTGTCAAGGCGCTCCGGTGCTACACTCGTCCGCTGCGTTACTGCGTCGGATCAAAGCGCCAGCAAGGCGCGAGCCGAGCGACGCCGGATACCGCTAACTCTCATTTGACGCCGGAGAGCACGCTCATGTTCAAGGTCGCCGTTATCCAGCAGCCGCCGGTGGTGCTCGAGCGGGCGCAAACGATGAACAGCGCCGCCGCGCACGTCGCGGAGGCCGCCGCTGTCGGCGCGACGCTGGTCGTCTTCCCCGAAACATTCATTCCCTGCTATCCGGCCTGGATTTGGCGGCTTCGTCCCGGGACCGACGCCTCGGTGACATCGAAGCTGCACGCGCGGCTGCTGATGAATTCGGTCCATGTCGGACGCGGCGACCTAACGCCCTTGTGTGACGCCGCGAAACAACATCGGGTCACCATCGTGTGCGGTTTCAACGAGCTTGACGAGGATGCGAGCCGAGGCACGCTCTACAACTCCGTGGCTGTAATTGGCGCCGACGGTGCCATCCTAAATAAGCATCGCAAGCTGATGCCGACAAATGCGGAGCGCATGGTGTGGGGGTTCGGCGACGGATCGAGCCTCAAAGTAGTCGACACGCCCTGCGGACGCATCGGCACGCTCATGTGTTGGGAGAACTTCATGCCGCTGGCGCGTTATGCGCTGTACGCGCAGGGCCTCGAAATTCATATCGCGCCAACGTATGACAGCGGCGATGGCTGGATCGGCTCATTGCAGCATATCGCACGCGAAGGATGTTGCTGGGTGATCGGCAGCGGCACCGTGATGCGCGCGAGCGACCTGCCCGCGGATTTTCCGGAGCGCGACCGGCTCTTCGCGGACAACGACGAATGGATCAACCAGGGTGACTCGGTGGTCATCGCGCCCGGCGGCTCGATTGTCGCCGGGCCGATGCGCAAGGCCACGGGCATGCTGCTGGCGGAGATCGATCTCGACGCCGTCGCGGCCGCGCGGCGGCGCATCGATGTCGCCGGACATTACGCGCGCCCCGATGTCTTTCAACTGCACGTCAACCGGCAGCCGCAGCCGCCGGTCAGGTTTGCCTGAGCCGCTCGCGAGCGCGCTTTCAACGGCCTTGCCGGCCTAGATCGAATTGCAGCTGCGCGAAGCGTAAACGTCAAACGTGGCAATCTCCGAAGTTGTCCTCGATGAATTAAAGCGGCGCGCTCGTGAAGCCGCTGGACATGCCTACGCGCCCTACTCCGGGTTTGCCGTCGGCGCGGCGGTGCTTACCGACGGCGGCGAAATCCACAGCAGCGCCAATGTCGAAAATGCATCGTTCGGGCTGTCGAATTGCGCCGAGCGCAACGCGATTTTCCAGGCCGTCGCGCACGGTGCACGCAAACTCGAGGCGCTCGCTATTTACACGCCGACCGCGGCTGCGACAATGCCTTGCGGCGCCTGCCGCCAGGTACTGGCGGAGTTCGGCGCTGACGCGGTCATCATCTGCTGCACCAACGACGACTCGCGCGAGCGGCGCTTCGCGCTTGCCGAGCTGCTGCCGGCCGCGTTCGGACCGGCGAGTTTGTGACCGTGCGCGACCCGCTCTCCTACGGCTGCATTCCCGCGAATGCGGGGACCTCGTCGAACCTCGGTTGAACTTATTTACCAACTCCATGGAGCGAAACGCATGACCTTGCCCGCTAGAATCGCCGTTGTCACCGGTGCCGGAACCGGCATCGGCAAAGCCGTCGCACTGGGTTTGCTGCACAAGGGCTATAACGTCGCGCTGGCGGGACGCCGACGCGAGCCGCTCGAGCAGGTCGTCGCGGAGGCGGGGCTGTCCGGCACGCGTGCGATGGTCGTGCCCACCGACGTCAGCAATGCCGGTTCGGTGAGCCAGCTTTTCGCCAAGGCACAGTCGACTTTCGGTCGTCTCGACCTCTTGTTCAACAATGCCGGCGTCGGCGCACCGGCGGTCGACCTCGACGAGCTTTCCTACGAACAGTGGAAGAACGTCGTCGACATCAATCTCACCGGCGCGTTTCTTTGCACCCAGCAGGCATTCAAGCTGATGAAGACGCAGCAGCCGATGGGCGGCCGCATCATCAACAACGGCTCGATTTCGGCCCACGCCCCGCGGCCGAATTCAGCGCCCTACACCGCGACCAAGCATGCAATCACCGGATTGACCAAGTCGACCTCGCTCGACGGACGAAAATACGATATCGCCTGCGGCCAAATCGATATCGGGAACGCGCACACCGAGCTGGCGGCGAGAATGGCCAAGGGAGTGCCGCAGGCGAACGGCACGATTGCCGTCGAGCCGCTGATGGATGTTGCGCACGTCGCAAGCTCGGTGCTGTTCATGGCGAGCCTGCCGCTCGACGCCAACGTTCAATTTCTGACGGTCATGGCAACCAAGATGCCCTTCGTCGGGCGTGGCTAGCAACGAGTGGACAGTCTGGCGCCGACCACCTGGCACGGATCGGCTATTGGCCGTGGTCGACGTAGGGAATGCTCGCGCACTGCGGCACCTGGCCCCAGTGCCCCTCGCAATATTGCGCGCGCAGCCGTTGCTCGCACGAAGCGCGGCCGGAGATATCGTCGCGCGGACAGCGGGCGATCGCGTCGCTCATCAATTGGAACGGATCCACGCGCGGCGCCTCGCGGATTACGGGAGGCGGCGGCGCCGGCGCGACAGCGACGGCTTGCGGCGGTGGCGGGGGCTCGGGAGGCGGCAATGTTACGGGTGCTTTTTCCGGGCGTGACCGCAGGTTTGGCCGTTTGGCCGCATCCGCTTTGGTCGCTGGGGTCTGCTGTTCGACGGTTGCCGCTTCGCTCGCTGTAGGCACGACCGCGGCGGCGCCTGCCGGAGCCGGAAGCGTGCTCGGCGTCGACGCGCGTACGATTGCCGGCAACGCGGGGCTTTCCGCGGCCGGGCGCTCCGGAACCGCGGCAAACGGGTCGGATTTGCTGCCGCCGAACCAATGCCCAAAGTAGCCGACCACGACCAAAACAAGGCACATTCCGCCGACGATGATAGGCAACCGGCCAGCGCGACGCGGCGCAGGTTCCGCAGTTTCGTTCGCGATTTTGGACTGGGCTTGAGCCGCCAGCGCAATCTTGGCTGCGCGCCGCGCCGCGTCAGGTATCGACTGGCTTGGCTTAAGCAGCCGCGGCGCGGCCGTCGACCTCCTGGCCGCGGCAAGCAACGGCTGGGTGACGGTAGCATCGAAGGCGCGTTTGCGTGCGGCTTTGCAATCCAGGCACAGCTTCGCGCCAGGCAGGCTGAGTCGTCCGCAGATCAGGCATTTCATGACGTGTTCCGAGCACTCCTACGGCTTTCGGCCATGCCGATTCCGGCGCTGCTCGCGTCGACGGCCTGCGGCCACAGACGGTATGATAACGGCATAACGGGCACTTGTCCCGAGCCGTATCTTCACGCCGCGTTTCCGTCGATGCAAGAACCGCGCCGGACTGCTCGCCAAGACAGGCCGGCAGCGTATCATACGAAGCGAATTCGCAACCTTGGGCACATCGAACGACACTGTGCGGAGAGCCTCCATGAATTCGAAATCGCGAAGCTGGATCAAGCACGCAGTGGTGCTCATTGTCGCATTGGCCGGCCTGAGCTTTTCGCTCGCCGCGGCAGCCGAGGATGGCAAGATCGAGGTCCTGTGGCTCGGCCAAGCGGCGATGCGGATCAAAACCGTCAGTGGCAAGGTTATCGTCATCGATCCATGGCTCATCAACAATCCGCGGACGCCGCAGCAATACAAGGACCTCGACGCGCTCGGCAAAGTGGACCTTATTCTGGTGACGCACGGACACGGCGACCATTTCGCAGACGCGCCTGCACTGGCGATCAAGAACAAGGCGCCCGTGTACATGCCCGCCGGATTGCAGGCGTCGGTGATTGCGCTTGGGATTCTGCCGGCGGAACTCGCGCCGCGAATGAACAAGAGCGGGACGGTCATGCCGCTCGGCCCGGGCATCAAGATCACCATGGTCCGCGCCGAGCACAGCTCCGAGCTCGCGTGGAAGAATCCCGCTACCGGCAAGGAAGAACAGCATGTCGGCGGCGAGCCCGCCGGCTATATCATCGAGCTCGAGAACGGCTTCAAGATCTACCACATGGGCGACACCGGATTGTTCGGGGACATGAAGCTCATCGCCGAGTACTACAAGCCCGACCTGATCATGATTCCGGTCGGTGGCAATTTCGTCATGAATCCGCAGGACGCCGCGTTTGCCACGCGCGAATGGCTGAAGCCCAGGTTCGCGATCCCGATTCATTACGGCACCAACCCGCTGATGAAGGGAACCGCGGAGGAGTTCGTGCAGGCCATGGGCACATCGCCGACCAAGATTTTTCCGATGAAGCCCGGGGACAAGATCGAGTTCTAGCCGTCGCGACCTGCGACTCGCGCCCCCCGGCCCCCCACCTCCCGGCAGTCGTTTCACCCTCGAATTCGGGCCCGTCGACTGCCATTCGAGAACGCGCGCCGCACCGGAGCGGCGCGTTTGGCACGAAATTCGCTTTTCGTTCATCGAGCGCATTTGCGCCTGCCGAACGATGTGCGCATCACGCGATGATTCTCGAACTCAAAGAAGCCGAAGCCGCACTGGCAAATGCCGCGGACGATCAGGCCCGCCTCGCAGCATTGCTCGTTGTCGCGCGGAAACTCAGCGCCATCGGCAGCTCGAACCGCGCGCTGGAACTGGCGACCGAAGGCCTGGCGGTGGCGCGCCGCACCGGCGATCGGTCGCAGCTCGCAGAAGCGGCGGAAGTTGCGGCGACGGCGCATCTCGCCGCGTCGGCTTATCCGGAAGCGCTCGCGTTGTATCTCGAAGCCCTCGCATTGTGGAAGAGCATCGCGGTCCGGCCCGGCCAGGTGCAGTGCCTCAACGGAATCGCCACCGTCGATATGCACATCGGCGACTATGGCAGCTCGCTAGTTAGGCTCGAAGAAGCGCTCGCGTTGATCCAGGGTCACTCCGACCCGGCTGCCGAAGCAATGGTCTACTCCGGGCTCGGCAAGGTGTACATGCGGCTCGGAGAATTGTCCAAGGGACGCGAGTTCCACGAACTCGCGCTCTCGCGCCGGCGCGAGCTCGGCGACGATGCCGGCATCGCGGCCAGCCTGAACAGTCTCGGCGTCCTTCGTTTGCGCACGGGTGACCAGCGCAAGAATACCGACATCGACGCCGCAGCCGCCGATTTCCTGCTTGCGAAGGGATTGTTCGAGGAAGCCGAAGCCCTTGCGGCCAAAACCGGCGACCTTCATCTTCACGCGCTCGCGCTCGGCAACATCGGCAGCGCTGTCGCGTTCGCCGGCGATCTCGATCAAGCGATGCCTCTGTTCCGGCGCCAACTCGACGCCGTGCGCACGATGCACGACCGGCAGAATGAGGCGCTTTGCCTGACCAACATCGGCGAAGCGCAACGCCTCGGCGGGAGCTACGACGAGGCGGTCGAATCGCTGACGCAGGCGCTGGCGATCGGCGAGGAACTGCAATCCAAGGCGCGGGTCATGCGCGCGCATCTGGAGCTTTCACATTGCCGCGAGGCGCAGGGAGACATGGGCTCCGCGCTCGATCACTACAAGCAGTATCACCGGCTCGAGCAGGCGCTGCGCTCGGAGGACACCGAAGAAAAGGCGCGGAACCTGGTCGTGCAGATGGCCGTGCGCAAGGTCCGCGACGAAGCCGAGAGCTATCGCGCCGAGCGTGACAAGCTCGCCGCCGCCAACGTGGAATTGATCGAAGCGGTACATGTCGACGTGCTGACCGGTCTCGCCAATCGGCGCTATCTCGACCTGAATCTGTCGAAGCTGTTTGACCAGATGCGCACGGAGGAACGCGGGCTCGGCATCGCGCTCGCCGACATCGATCACTTCAAGGGCATCAACGACCGCTTCTCACATTCGGTCGGGGACGACGTCCTGCGGACCGTGGGCAAGATCCTGCGCGCGGCGTGTCGCCCATCGGACATGGCGGTTCGCTACGGCGGTGAGGAATTCGTGCTCATGCTGCCGGACACTCGATTGGCACACGCCCGAGCCGCCTGTCAGCGCTTGCGCGCTGCGGTCGCCGGCTACCCGTGGTCGGAAATTCACGCCGGTCTCAAGGTCACGGTGAGCATCGGGGTGACCGACGATCAGGGCCAGGCGGGCGCAGCCGAGATGCTTTCCAGTGCCGACCGCCAACTCTACGAAGCAAAACGCGCCGGGCGCAACTGCGTGCGCTGATGGTTCCATGGTTCGCCGGCGAATGCGCAGATTTCCAAGGGCGCAGGCGCCACGAACGACATGGCGGCGCCAGGTCCGCCGCGCGGGTCGATCGCTCAGAGCAGGCCCAGCGCCTGGCGCGCGGGGCCACTCCAGCATTGGTTGATGATTTTCTTAAAGGCGCCCGGCTTGGGATGAAGCTCGTTTGCCCAATCCGAGTCGGTAAGCGTTCCCGCGGACCACACCAGCTCGACTTTGGGCTGAACGGCGGTCGAACGAAGATCGTCGAGGCACAGAGTAAAATTGTCGATTAGATCGCGCACGATTTCCCGGCGAATACCGCCCCAAGGCGCACCGGCGATGGGAACGCGATCGTTATCCATCGGCAATTTGAGCCAGCTACGCAGGCCGAGCAGCGTTCTTCCGTCGGGAATCGCGTAGTCGTAGTTGTGCACCAGCACGGTGACGTCGGGCCGCACGTTGCGAACGGCATCGAGCAGGTCCCGATACGCCTGCTCGACCGCGCCAAACACGCCGGCGGGCTGGCCGCGGCGATAGCACGCGAAGTAATTGGCGGCACCGGTGCAGTCGGGGGCGAGAATCTTGTCGTCGAGATCGCCGATGCCGGCGAAATCATTGCCCCCGGCGCTGATGCATACGAGACGTATCTGGGGATAACCGACCAGCATGCGGCGAAAGTTGCCGAGCCAGGAGCCGCGGCAGAGCTCGTCGGCGCGCGCGCCGTTCTCGCCGATGACATAAATCGTCGGCCGCTCCAGCGCCTCGTGCAGCGGCGTGATGAGATTGTTGACCGGATAGTGGAACCACGAGTCCCCGATTGCGAGGACATCGACGGTCTCGCCGCTGTCCATCAAGCGGCTGCTGTCGTTCCAGTAAATTCCGCCCATGCCTGAGTACGCCCTTAGCGTCCGCGACCCGAGCCGGCGCCCTGGTGCGCGATCGGTCCGGAGCTACTGCCCGCGATCCTTAGGGGGTCCGCTCGGACATTGAGGAACCTTGCCCCAATAGCCCTCGCAATATTGCAAGCCGACCGACTGTTCGCACGCCACCCGCTTGAAGAAGGTCTCGCCTACGCAACGCGACATGGCCTCTTTCATTTGCTGCCATCGGTCGGGCTGCGCAGTTTGCTGGGCCGGGTTGCGCGCTTGCGCCACAGTATTCGCAGTGTCCGTTGTCGAAGGCGTCGATCCCGGGGGGCCGGGCGGGTTGCTTGCTTTTGCCGGCGGCGCCTTGCTCGAATCCTTCATCGACGACACGGTACCTGGCGCTTTGGTCGAATCGGTGCCGACACTAGTCGCATCCTTGGTCACGGGTTTGGCCTCAGCATCCGGCAGCGTCGGCGTCGATTGCATGGACGCGGAGGCCTGGGCTGGCGGAGGCGCGGCCGCCACGTCCTTCGGCGGCTCGGACGCCGGGGCCGGTTCAGGCGCGGTCGCAGGAGTCGATTCGCTGGTTGCGACTCGGCCGGAGGAATCGTTGGCAAACAGCATACGGTAGCCAAAGTAGCCGCCGATTCCGACAACGGCAAGCCCTGCGACGACCGCCCCGACGATGATGCCTATGCGCTTGCCGGACGTCGCGGCTGGAGGCATACCGGCGGGTGCGGAGGTGGGTGGCATCGCCGGCCGGGACATGGTGGACCCCGCCGACGCGGGGCTCGGCGAAACGCCGGCAGCAGGGCGCGACATGGTCGACGAGGCCGACGGTGGCGAAGCTGCGGCGGTCCCCGCCGCGGGACGCATTCCGGTTGCAGAAGCTGACGCCGCGGAAGGCGTGGCAGCGCCTGCTGCGGGACGCATTCCGGTCGTGGAGGCTGCCGGCACGGCGCCTGTCGCGGAACGCATTCCGGTGGAGGAGTCTGACGCGGGCGACATCGGTTTCGGCGCGGGGCTGGCTCCGGCACCGGGCGCGCTCGCCGGCGACACAGCACTCGGAGCCGCGGAAGGCGCAGTGCCCGCGCCCCCAGGCGCGACCAGTGTCGTTCCGCATTGCACGCAGAACTTCGCGCCGGGCTGAGTCTCGTAACTGCAGTTCGTGCATTTCATCGACGATCCTCCGTTTGCATTGGGTCCCGCGCACACGCTCGATCCAGAAGCAGATCGCTCCTCCGCGTCGGCAGCGACGCAAGCGTGCGTAGTGATTTCAAGGCCGCAGAGATGTCGTACGACGGCCCTGCCGCAATGGATGCAAGTTTACATGCTCGGGCGCTCGGTGGGCGATGCCGCGAACATGACCTCCCCTAGCCCGGAACCGCGCGAAACTCGGCCAGGATCTGGTCCATCACCCAGGCGGTACGAGCGGCTGTCTCGCCGGTGCTGGGACACCGGCCGATGCCGTTCTGCTCGTCGACGATGGATTGGATCAGCGGTTGATGAACATGCGGCGGATCGGCCACCGCAAATGATTCCACCGCGTCGCCTCTAAGCAGGCGGATGGGTACCGGTTTGCTGGTGGAAAACTGGATCCGGCCCACGGCGCCCACGATCTCATTCATCTCCTCGTCGGTGTCGGCGGCGTAACACCAGGTGCCGCTGCCAAGAACGCCCGACTGGAAATGATAGGTCGCTGCCACGACGTCTTCCGGCGACCAGGCCCCGGCTTGATTCGCAGCGAATGCGCGCACTTCGCGAATGGGCCCGAACAGGAAATCCAGAAAATCGAAGGTGTGACACGCCGATTCGAAGAAAAATCCGCCGCCGGAGAGCGCGGCATTGACCCGCCATGGCAACTCATCCGGGGACAACTCCGGCAACCGTTGCAGTTGGCGGGACACTACCAACCTCACTTCGCCGATCGCGCCGTCCTCGATCAGGGCCTTGACCTTCAGGAAGCGCGGCAATGCGCGGCGATAGTAGCCGACCCAGAGCGGAACTCGTGCGGCGCGGCACGCGGCGATCATTTCGACGCATTCGCCGTGGTTCATCGCCATGGGTTTTTCGACGTAGACCGGCTTTCCCGCACGGGCACAACGCAACACGTAGTCGCGGTGGCTGTCGGTCAGCGTGGCGATATAGACGGCATCGATTTCGGGGGCATCGATGATGGCATCGGCGTTGTCATGCCATCGCGGAACGTCGTGCCGACGCGCATAGTCCGACGCACGCTCGCCGTTGCGTCGCATTACCGCCACCAGCCGCGAATGGTCCGCCTTGTAGAATCCGGGGCCACTCTTGATTTCGGCGACGTCCCCGCAGCCGATCATGCCCCAGCGTATGGTCTTCATCTGCGTACTCGCGTCTGAATGTGATCGTCCCCCGAGCGGTCTCTCGCTACAGCCTGAGCGCCCAGGTCTCTGCCACGAGGTCGCGGCCGAAGCTCTTGTGAGCTTCCTCCGCGACGCGCCGAAATCCGCGCTGCTCGTAAATGCGCCTCGCTGCGAGCAGCTCGCTCTGGGTCCACAGTACAATTTTCCTGTAACCCGCGCGGCGCGCGAAAACGATGCACTCGTCGACCAGACGAGCACCGAGGCCCAGACCACGCGCGCCGGGTTCTACCAGCAGCAGGCGGAGCTTGGCGACGGTGCGTGTCTTGCTCACCAGAAAAACGCAGCCGAGTATTTCGCCATCGCGCTCGGCGATCCAGCAGCGTTCGCGCTCGACATCGAATGACTGGACGAAACGTGCCGCAATTTGGGCCACAAGAGCCTCGAAGCGCTCATCATAACCATACTCTTCGGCATAGAGCACCCCGTGTCGATACGTCACCCACCCGATGTCGCCGGGCCGAAGCGAGCGCAGCGTATAGGCGGCCGGTTTTTGCTTCCACGGCCCGGTCCCCAGAACCTTCTCGATCGTCGTCATCGCCGCGGCGAGCCGCGAACGTTCACTCACGGAAAGCGGGGCAAGCATGGCGGCGACCTGTTTGCGCGAACTCGCTTCGAGCGGCGCAAAGGCCTTGCGCCCTCGCGGCGTCAACGCCAGAACGTTCTCGCGGCCGTCATCGCGCGAAGCCCTGCGCACGATCAGCCGCTGCTTCTCGAATCCACCCAGCAGGCGGCTCAAGTAACCCTCATCGAGCCCGAGGCGACCCGCCAGGCGGCTCGCAGTCGGCGCTAGAGGCGTCGCCTCAGGGTCCACATCGTCGCGCCAATGCGCCAGCTCGTAGAGAACCCGTACTTCGGCCAGCGAGAACGCGCTGTCAAGCAAGCCTTCCTGCAGCACCCCGATTTCTTGGGTATAGAACCGGTTGAAACGACGGATGTCGGAGATACGCCGTTCGGAATCGTTCGTCAGCGGTCGGGTCATGCGGCTGTCGGCCGGCAATCGGTGGAAATGTGATCGATGCCACTGTCGACAATTTAGTTGCCTTTGTCAACTATTCATTTCCCGGTCTATCCTCGGCGGCATCGCGCCGACCGATCGTCTCAACCGAGGTAGCGCCGGAAATGCTTCAGCGTCCGCCCACGCGCAAGCGCCGCGGCGGACGCATCGTAGGATCCTCGCTGATCGCAATTGAACCCGTGATCGGCGGCGTAGATGAACACTTCGACATCGGGGTGCAACGAAGCGAAGTGCTTGACGCCATTGACCGGAATCCCTGAATCGCGCTCGCCGAAATGCGCCATCACCGGACACTTCGGCGTCTCGGCGATCGCCCCGAGCATCCCTCCGCCGTAATACGCGACCGCGCAAGCGAAGCCGCTCAGCCGGCAGGCGCTCATCCAGGCGACAAAGCCACCCCAGCAATAACCGACGACCCCGACTTTGCCCACATTGCTCAACGCGTCCCGTGCCGCGGCGACGTCCAGCAATGCGGCGTCGGTCGTGGCCTTAGCCTTGAGTGCAATCCCGCGCGCGATATCTTCGGCGGTATAACCGATGTCGACGCCGCGTTCGTACCGGTCGAACAACGCCGGCGCGATCACCACGTATCCGTCTTTCGCATATCCGTCGCACACGCTCTTGACGTGGCTGTTGACGCCAAAAATTTCCTGCGCCACTACCACGCCGCCGCGCGGTTCGCCCGCAGGTTCCGCTCGATAAGCCGAAAAGCGAAATCCGTCGGCCGCGGTCAACTCGATCATCTTGCCCATATGTTTTCACTCCATGTTGATTGGCATCGCGTGCGCATTATTGCATTCCCATCCATGGCGATCACCGTGCTTATGATGGCACCGGCACCCTCGCCGACCTGGCGCATGGGATAATGCGCGATCAAACCGGGCACGTGACCCACGAAGAGCCAAAGTCATGAAGGTAGACCGTACCAAGATCGAGTCGCTGATACACCAGCTTCTGATCGAAATCGGCGAGGACCCGCAGCGCGAGGGCCTGCTCCGGACGCCGAAACGCGTCGCCGAGGCCA
Organism: Burkholderiales bacterium; assembly: GCA_017880805.1. Taxonomy (GTDB): domain Bacteria; phylum Pseudomonadota; class Gammaproteobacteria; order Burkholderiales; family Casimicrobiaceae; genus PALSA-1003. The sequence continues at coordinate 2,783 of JADGRP010000012.1, read as the reverse complement.
TCGATTTTCTCACCTCCGGCAACCGCATCGACCTGGAGCGGCTGATCAACGGCGCCGTGTTCACGCAGGAAACCAATAGCATGGTGATCGTGAAGAACATCGAGGTATACAGCCTCTGCGAACACCATATGCTCCCTTTTTTCGGACGCTGCCACATCGGCTATATACCGAACGGCCGCGTATTCGGCGTGTCGAAGCTTGCGCGGCTGGTGGACATGTACGCGCGCCGCTTGCAGCTTCAGGAGCGCCTTACCGAGCAGATATCCAAGGAGGTCATGGAGTCGGTCGACGCCAAGGGCGTGGGCGTGATGATCGAAGCGCGCCACTTGTGCATGATGATGCGCGGCGTCGAAAAGCAGAACTCGGTGATGATCACGTCGTCGGTGCTGGGAACGTTTCGCGAATCGACGGCAACCCGCGAGGAGTTCCTGGCCCTGATCGGCAGCCGCCCGACTTGACGCGCATCGATCCGCGTCGCCACCGCGCGTCACTGACCATGCGCCCCGACCCGCGGCTTTGTCGCGCGAGCATCGAATGAAAACCCTCACCGCGGTCAGCTCATTTCAACGGACCGCTCCTTAAGAAACGCAACACCATGTCATTCGCAAAACTCGGTTTGTCCGCTGAACTTGTTCGGGCAGTTGCCGAACACGGCTATACCGTGCCGACGCCAATCCAGACGCAGGCGATTCCCGCAGTGCTGGCGGGAGGCGACTTGCTCGCCGGCGCACAAACCGGCACCGGCAAGACCGCCGGGTTCGTCCTGCCCATCCTGCAACAACTCATGACGCATGCCGTCGCAGCGCACGCCGGCGGCCGCCGGCCGGTGCGTGTGCTGATCCTCACGCCGACGCGCGAGCTCGCTGCGCAAGTCGCGGAAAGCGTGCACGTCTACGGCAAGTACGCGAAGCAGGCGTGCGCGGTCGTCTACGGCGGCGTCGGCATCCAGCCTCAGATTACACAACTCAGGCGCGGCGTCGACATTCTCGTCGCGACGCCGGGCCGCTTGCTCGACCTGCATGGCCAGCGCTGCGTCGACCTGTCGCGAGTCGAAATACTCGTGCTGGACGAGGCCGATCGCATGCTCGATATGGGCTTCATCCGCGACATACGCCGCATCCTGGCGATGCTACCGAAGCATCGGCAGAACCTGCTCTTTTCGGCAACGTTCTCGGACGAAATCAGGAGCCTCGCCGACACGCTGCTCGACCATCCGGCGATGATCGAAGTCGCGCGCCGCAATTCCACCGTCGAAGCGACGACACAACTCGTCCACCCGGTCGATCGCGACCGCAAGCGCGAATTGCTCTCGCACCTGATCAAGACCCGCAACTGGTTTCAGGTGCTGGTGTTCACGCGCACGAAGCACGGCGCCAACAAGCTCGCCGAGCAGCTCAACAAGGACGGCATCACCGCGCTCGCGATTCACGGCAACAAGAGCCAGGGCGCGCGCACCCGCGCGCTTTCGGAATTCAAGACAGCGACACTGCAGGTGCTGGTTGCTACCGACATCGCCGCGCGCGGCATCGACATCGACCAGCTGCCGCACGTCGTGAATTATGACCTGCCAAACGTGCCCGAGGACTACGTGCATCGCATCGGACGCACCGGCCGCGCCGGCGCCACCGGAGAAGCGATCTCGCTGGTATGCGTCGACGAACATGCATTCCTGCGCGACATCGAAAGGCTGATCAAGCGCGAGATACCGAGCGAGATCGTTCCTGGCTTCGAACCCGACCGGCGAGCGATCGCGCAGCCGATCCAGCAACGCCAGCAGCGCGGCGCGCGAGGCGGTGCTCCTTCGGCTGCGAAATTGCGACAGCGGTCGCCGGAAGGCGGCGCAAGCGCTCGGGTCGGCACGGCTGGCCACGCCAAGACGCCGGGGACTGCGCGAACGACGCATGGCCATCGCGACGCGAAGCGTCCGGCGGCGCGCGCCACCCATACGTCAGCGTCGCCCCCGTCGGCAACTCAAGCGCGCGCACCCGCCACGTCGCCGCGTCCCGCGCCGCGCACGAATGCGGAGACTGCGAAGCCCGGCGTGCGCCGCTTCGGCGGACGGTACAAATAGCGCCCGCCGATGGCGCTCAAGGCGACCATCTGCAAGGCGGCGCTTCGGGTCGCGAACGTCGACAGTCACTACTACCGCGACCATGCGCTGACGCTGGCACGGCATCCTTCGGAAACCGACGAACGCATGATGCTGCGCATCCTTGCTTTCGCGCTTCATGCCGATGACGCGTTGCAATTCGGGCGAGGAATCAGCACCGACGACGAGCCCGACCTGTGGCAGAAGGATCTGACGGGCGTGATCGAAGCCTGGATCGATGTCGGCCAGCCCGACGAAAAACGGATCCGCAAGGCGTGCGGCCGCGCGCGGCAGGTTTTCATCTTTAGCTACGGTGGTCACGATGCGGGAAAGTGGTGGCATCGCACTGGCCCCGGAGTCGAGCGCTGCGAAAACCTCACCGTGCATCACGTCGCGCAGGCAACGTGCAAGGACATGGCAAGCCTCTCGGGGCGAAACATGGAGCTTCAATGCACGATCCAGGACGGACACGCCTGGATGGCAAGCGACGATGTGAGCTTCGCGGTCGAGCTGGTAACGCTCAAGACCGCGACGGCGGGCGTTCGCTGAGTCGCTGGCGCTTCACGGCGCTCGCAGACCATAGGCAATTCCACGGGCAATTCCTCCATCGCGGGTCGATGCGCCAGCGTTTGAGCCATTCCCTGCTTCGTAAGCATCGATTCAAAGACTTATCGATAATTTTGGTCCGAATTGT
>JADGRP010000118.1 GCA_017880805.1 Burkholderiales bacterium | reverse complement strand
TGGCCCCGGGGCCTCCGGCCGCGTTTCGGCGACACCATTGCGCTACGGGTATTTGTGCCTGCTGCGCCGGGCGTTTACAATCGCGGTCATGGCCGATTCCCGGGTCAATCTGACCCATCACTTTCTGATCGCCATGCCTAGCATGGCGGACCCGCACTTTGCCCACACCCTGATCTACCTTTGCGAACACAACGCCAAAGGCGCGCTCGGCATCGTCATCAACAAGCCGATCGACATGACCTTGTCGTCGCTGTTCGAGCAGATCAACGTTCCGCTCGGCGATTCCGAGTTGCGTGAGGCGCGTGTCCATTACGGCGGACCGGTGCAGATCGACCGCGGTTTCGTGCTGCATCGGCCGCTCGGCAGCTGGCAGTCGACACTGGCGATCAGCGACGACCTCGGCCTGACCACGTCGAAGGACATTCTCGAGGCGGTGGGCCACGGCGATGGCCCTGAGGATGTGCTCATCTCGCTCGGATACGCCGGATGGTCGGCCGATCAGCTCGAACAGGAAATCGGACAGAACGCGTGGCTTACGGTCGCCGCGGACAGCGACGTGCTTTTTGCCGAGCCCGCCGAAACCCGCCTCCCCGCGGCGATGAAACTGCTGGGCATCGATTTTTCGAGACTGTCCGACGCTGTCGGGCACGCGTGACGCGTGGTCGAGATGGCAGCCCACCGCGCCTCTCGCGCGGGAACCATTCTCGCGTTCGATTTCGGCACCCGGCGCATCGGCGTCGCCGTGGGCGAGAGCGCCATTGGGCTCGCGCATCCTCTGACAACCATCGCGAGCGAGCAAAACGAGCGCCGGTTCGCGGCGATCGAGTCCTTGATCGACGAATGGCATCCCGCGCTGCTGATCGTCGGCCTGCCCGTGCACGCCGACGGCACGGCGCACGCCCTGACCGCGCGTGCGCGCCGCTTCGCGAAGCAACTCGAAGGCCGCTTCGGCCTCGCGGCGGAGCTTGTCGACGAACGCTTTACCACTCACGCCGCCACCGAAGCGCTTTCCGAGGCCGGAGTGAGCACACGCGCGCACAAAGACGTGCGCGATCAGGTTGCCGCGCAACTCATCCTGCAGACCTATTTTGACCAACGCGACGCCGATTGAGGGACTGCCTGAGGCCGAACAGGCGCTTGCCGCGCTGGTCGAGAAGATGCGCGGCGCGGTGGCGTTGGATGCCAAGCTGATCGGCATCTATTCCGGCGGCGCCTGGCTCGCCGAGCGGCTTGCCGCACTTCTGCCGGGAGAGCTTCCGGTCGGGTTCATCGACGTGTCTTTCTACCGTGACGATTACGCGCAGAAAGGTTTGCGCGCCAAGGTCGAGACGACGACGCTTCCGTTCGAGGTGGAGGGAAGCCGCATCGTGCTCGTCGACGACGTGCTTTACACCGGGCGCTCGGTCCGGGCGGCGATCAACGAGCTGTTCGACTACGGACGGCCGGAGAAGATCGAGCTCGCGGTTCTGGTCGACCGCGGCGGTCGCGAGCTGCCGATCGAAGCCACCTACGTCGGCGCGCGCGTCAGCGTGGCGCGCGATCTCTCGATCGTGCTCAATCGCGCCGCCGATCGATTCGAGCTTTCCGTCGAGCCGGTGACGAGCGAACCGCGTGCATAACCCGCAACTCAACGCCGGCGGCGAGCTGCAGCACTTGCTGACGCTGGAAGGCATGCCGGCGGAGATCATCGAACGCATACTCGATACCGCCGTCCCGTTCGTTTCAATCGCCGAGCGCGACGTCAAGAAAGTGCCGCTGTTGCGCGGCAAGACGGTGTTCAATCTCTTTTTCGAGAACAGCACGCGAACGCGTACGACGTTCGAAATCGCTGCCAAGCGCCTGTCGGCCGACGTCATCAATCTCAACGTCGGCGTCTCGTCGACGAGCAAGGGCGAGACGCTGCTCGACACCATCGACAATCTGGTGGCGATGAACGCCGACATGTTTGTCGTGCGTCATGGCGAAAGCGGTGCGCCGCATCTGATCGCCCAGCATCTGTCGGCACGCCAGCGTGCGCACATCCACGTCATCAATGCTGGCGACGGACGCCACGCGCATCCGACGCAGGGACTCTTGGACCTGTTCACGATCCGTCATTACAAACGTGAGTTTCGCAATCTCGCGGTGGCGATCGTCGGTGACGTTCTGCATTCGCGGGTGGCTCGCTCCCTGATTCACGGCCTGACGACGATGGGAGCCGCCGAGGTCCGGGCGATCGGCCCGCAGACGCTGCTGCCGACCGCCGTCGAAAAGATGGGTGTGCGCGTTTTTCACGACATGAAGGCCGGCCTCGCCGGATGCGACGTCATCGTGATGCTGCGCCTGCAGACCGAGCGAATGAAAGGCTCGCTGCTGCCGTCGGCCGGCGAATTCTTCAAGCATTACGGGTTGACCACCGACAAGCTCGCAATGGCCAAGCCTGATGCGATCGTCATGCACCCCGGACCGATGAATCGCGGCGTCGAAATCGATTCCGCGGTGGCCGACGGCACGCATTCGGTGATTCTTCCCCAGGTGACCTTCGGCATCGCCGTGCGGATGGCAGTGATGAGCATCCTGGCGGGCGGGTAGCCTGAATCCATCGCCATGAAGATCGAAATCAACAATGGCCGCCTGATCGATCCCGCGAACGGCATCGACAAGAAGACGTCGCTTTTTGTTGCCGCGGGCAAAATCGCGGCCATCGGCGCCGCGCCTCCGGCTTGGCATGCCAACCGGGCGATCGACGCCGCCGGCATGATCGTCTGCCCTGGATTGATCGACCTGTCCGCGCGCCTGCGCGAGCCGGGCTTCGAGTACAAGGCAACGCTCGAATCGGAGATGCAGGCGGCGATCGCCGGCGGGGTCACAAGCCTTGCCTGTCCACCCGACACCGATCCGCCGCTCGACGAACCGGGCTTAGTCGAGATGCTCAAGCATCGCGCGCGGTCGCTCAACTGCGCGCATGTCTATCCCGTCGGCGCACTTACCGAAGGCTTGAGGGGCGAAACGATCACCGAAATGGGCGAGCTGATCGAGGCCGGTTGCATCGCTTTTTCGCAGGCCGATGCTCCGCTCGTCGATACGCAGGTCCTGCTGCGCGCGATGCAATACGCGGCGACTTTTGGCTATCGCGTGTGGCTGCGCCCCCAGGACGCGCATCTGGCGCGCGGTGGGATTGCCCACGACGGCGAAATCGCCATGAGACTCGGTCTCGCGACCATCCCGGCGGAGGCGGAGACGATCGCCATCGACACGATTTTCACTCTCGCCCGCGCGACCGGTGCGCGTATTCATCTCGCGCGACTGTCGACGCACGAAGGCGTTGCGCGCGTGCGTGTAGCCAAGCGCTCGGGGATGCAGGTGAGTTGCGACGTGTCGATCAATCACCTGCACCTTTGCGATGTCGACATCGGCTGGTTCAATCCGAATTGCAGGCTGATTCCGCCGCTGCGCGGCGTGCGCGATCGCGACGCGCTGCGCGCAGGGCTCGTTGACGGGACCATCGACGCCATCTGCTCCGATCACACGCCGGTCGACGACGACGGAAAACAGCTACCCTTCGCGGAGGCCGAACCCGGCGCGACGGGCCTGGAACTCCTGCTACCGCTCACGCTCCAATGGGCGCAGCAGGAAAAGCAGCCGCTCGCGAACGCGCTGTCGCGGATCACTGTGGATCCCGCGCGCGTTCTCGGCATCGACGCCGGCCATCTCGGTCCCGGTGGGCCCGCCGACATCTGCGTATTCGACCCGGAAGCCTGGTGGACTGTCGAGGCGCAGGCACTCAGGAGCCAGGGCAAGAACACGCCCTTTCTTGGGCTCGAAGTGCCGGGTAAGGTCCGCTACACATTGGTCGCCGGGCAAATCGTGCACGAAGCATAGAGGTGGAGACGCCATGGGCGTGATCACCAGTTCCGAAGTCAACAGCCTGCTTCCCGAACAAAAATTCGATCGGCGCAACTTTCTTGTAACGTCGCTCGCCGCGGGCTTCGCGCTGGCGGTGCAGCCGGTGTCCGCGCAGACGATCACCACCGACAGCAACGGTCTCGTTGCCGGAGAAGTCAAGATTCCCGTCAAGAACGGCGAAATTCCCGGCTATCGCGCGATGCCGGCCGCGGGAAGCAACTTCGCGACCGTGCTGGTCGTGCAGGAAATCTTCGGCGTTCACGAGCACATCCGCGACATGTGCCGGCGCTTTGCCAAGCTCGGCTACTTCGCGATCGCGCCGGAACTGTATTCACGCCAGGGCGACGTCTCGAAGATGTCGAACATTCAGGACATCGTCGACAACGTCGTCAAGAAGGCGCCGGATGCGCAGGTCTTTGGCGACCTCGACGCGGCCGTCGCGTACGCCAAGGCCTCCGGAAAAGCGGATGTCTCGCGGCTTGGCGTCACCGGCTTTTGCTGGGGCGGACGCATAGTCTGGATGTACACCGCGCATAACCCCAATGTGAAGGCCGCGGTCGCGTGGTACGGACCGCTGACCGCGTCGTATTGTCCCGGCGACAAGACCGCGCTGGACGTGGTGAAGGACCTGAAGGCGCCGGTACTCGGTCTCTACGGCGGCGCCGACCCGGGCATTCCGATCGAGGCAGTCAACAAAATGCGCGACGCCTTGCGGGCAGCGAAAAAGCCGGGAGACTTGATCGTTTATCCGGACACGCCGCACGGCTTCAACGCCGACTATCGCCCGAGCTACCGTAAGGAGGCCGCGGAAGACGGGTGGAAGCGGCTGCAATCGTGGTTCGCGGTTTACGGCGTCGTTTAGGCCTGCCTACTGACTCGTGCGCCGTTGACTTTTAACGGGTCACGGTGCCGGCAACGCTCGCGTGAGATTGGCGTTGGTGATGCCCTTGTCCGTCAGCGTAAGCGTGCCGCTCGCGTTAACATCCTTCAGGAAATTCGCCACCGTCACGAATTGCGCGAGTTGTGCGTTCACGAGGCCGAGATCGGCGAGGGTTACCACCCGGTTCTGATTCACGTCGCCGGCCAGGAACCCGAGCCGCGCGGAACTGCACCCGCCGGTTCCTCCGTCGCTTGACGCGACATTGGCCAGCGCGATCGTCACGTACTGCTGGTTCGACACTCCGGTCAAGCCCACGACAACGTCGTTGCCGCTGAATGTTGGCGTGCCCGCCGTCGCGGTGCCCTCGCTGATGTTCGCCGCAGCACTCGAAATCGCCTTGTCGAACGTGAATACGATGGTTTGGTTCGGGCCCGTCCGCGGCTCGGTCGTCGGGTTGGTCGCAGTCAGTGATAGCGGCAGATCAAACGTGCCCGCGACACCGTGCACCCTGCGTGACATGACCGATTGCGCGGTGGCGAACGCCGGCAGCAGCATCGCCAACAACGTGCAGAATGACAAACGCCGCAGAGACGAGACGACGCCCGAGTGCAGCGTTTGCGGAAACTCCATGTTGCTCCCCTGGATTGTCGATGCGCGTGCGCTCATCGGTCTCGCCCGTTCAATCGCAATCCTCATGCAACAAACCGCAACCAGCCGAGCACGCAGCAGCACGCACGCGCTCACGCCGGCATTATCCTTCGTTCGGACTTGGTCGCACCGACGATCTCGATGCCCTGCGAGCCGCGGATACCGTCGAGCGCCAGGGTAACGTTGTAGTCCACGAACGCCGGAACGCCGTAACCGGGGAGCGCGCCCACGACTTCGATGCTCCAATACTCGGGACGCGTCTGATAGCATCGGGGTACCAGCACGATCCTCAGATTCAGCCAATGCTTGATACCGCCGACACTGACCACTGCGCTGTGGTCCGCCGTCGCCGCTTCGATCGACACCCAGTCGAAGTCCACGCGGCGCCACGTCCGCGCCACCGGCAATCGGTCAAAGTCGTCTTCCCTCATCGGTATGCGGGTCATGGTCGCGTGTGCGCGCCTCGTCGAGTCTCAAACCCGATCTGTGTTTACGCGCTCACATTGCATCCATTGCATGGTTCGGATTGTGCGGGCGTGCACCCCCTCGCCGTAAGAGGGCACGAGGTAACCGGGGGGTTACATGGACGATGTGTACCCCCGAAACGACCGTCATCGCGTCTGCACGAATGTCGTGCCCGATGAGCGCCCCCGCTTTCACGCTCGAATCCGAAAAAGCGCTGGCCGAGGAGCTCGACGCAATCTGCGCCAGCGGAGCGTTTCGCCATTCGCCGCAGCAACAGCGGCTACTGCGCCATCTCGTCGCCAAGCTAGGCAACGGCGATCTCGCGTCGCTGCGCGAGATCCCGCTCGGTATCGAAGTATTCCGCCGCCCTTCGGCTCAATTCGATCCCAGGAAGGATCCGATCGTCCGAGTCGAGGCGGGCCGGCTGCGGGAGCGACTCGCCCGCTACTATGCGCTCGAAGGAGGCCGCTCGGCGATCGAGATCGTCGTGCCGATCGGCGGCTATGTTCCCATCGTACGCACGCGTCGTTTGCCGGCAGCCCTGGCGAGCAATAAACCGGCAAGCGCCCAGTTGCTGCAGGAGCGGGCGTTGTATGTGATGCGGCTGCGCACGATCGAGGGCTATCGCAAAGCGCTCGAGCTTTTCTCGCGCGCGACGCGCGAGTTTCCGGATTTTGCGCCCGCGTACCGGGGCATTGGCTGGGCGCGCATTTGCACTGCCGGCTTCGACGGTGTCCCGCCCGAGGCGGGCCGGCAAAGCGAGCCGATGCATGCGGCCATCGAAGCGGCTGCCGCGCTCGATCCCGAGCACCCGGAAGTCGCCGCGCTCAAGGGAGCCTACGCCGCTCGCTATGACCACGACCTCGCATCCGCGCAGCGAATGTATCGCGATGGACTGAGCCGCAGCCCCGCTTCGATCGTCTTCCGTACGTCGTTTGCGTGGCTATACCTCCTGACCGGACAATTCGACGAGGCGCAGCGGCTTTTCGAGGCGGCGCAGACCGAGGATCCGTTCGGATTCTGGCATCGCCACAACTTGGGATCGCTCTCTTATTTTCGCCGTGACTACGCTACCGCCGAGAAAGTCTTGCGCGAGGCTCTCGAAATCGAGCCCGACCATGCAGTGGTAAGGCTGCTGCTCGCCCGCGTATTGATGCACAGCGGCCGCGGCGCGGACGCGATTGGCGAAACGGAGTGGTGCGTGCGTGCTCTGCCCGGGATGACGGGCGCGGAGCTCTTTCATGTCGCTGCGCTCGCGAGCGCGGGCGAGCGCCAGGCGGCGGTCAGTGCAATGCGCAATTTCGAGCGCGGCAGCGAAGGCCGCTACACGTCGCCGTTCTATCGCGCCATGGCGTATGCCGCGCTCGGCGAGGCCGACCGCGCCCTGGAGTGGCTGTCGCGCGCGGCAATCGAACGCGACTATTGGCTGATCAATATCGCCGTCGATCCCGCGTTCGATCGATTGAAGCCGCGCGCCGAATTCTCCGCTATTCTTCGTGCTCTCGGATTACCCAATCTGCACCTTACCCACTAAAGGACAAGGGGAAGCCAATGATATTGCGTGCCTGGTTCATTCGCGTCGCCGTCTTTACCGCCACCCTCACCGGCGTGCAGCTTGCTCACGCCACCGCAGCATGCGAAAAGATGGATGGCTGCGCCGCGAAAGCATGCCGCATCGACGCCCAGATCGCGGAGGCGAAAGCTGACGGCAAGGGCCGCCTCCTTCCCTCCCTCGAGCGCGCCCGCGCCGAGATCGCTCATTGCAGCGACGATGGCCTCAAGCAGAAGCGCAAGGTCGCACTGGAGCAGGCGCAACATCGGATCGACCAGCGCGCGGACGATCTCGAGAAAGCCACAGCGAAAGGCGATTCGGCGAAGATCAAGAAAGCGCAGCGCAGGCTCGAAAGCGCGCATCACGCGTTCGACGAGATTC
>JADGRP010000117.1 GCA_017880805.1 Burkholderiales bacterium | reverse complement strand
TGCTGTCGGGGTCATCGACGATTGCGTCGTCATCGACATGGAGCGGCTCCTCGAATATCGCGTCGAGTTGGGTAGCCTCATTGCTGTCGACATCGCGCTGGAGCGGCGCGCTGTGTGCCGTATCGTCGCGGTCAGCAGCGTCTTTCGTTGCACCGGTCGGTCGCGCAACGTGGCGAGCGGGTTTAGTGACCGTCGACACATTTGCGCTGCCCGCGTGGCGCCGCCGTTTGGTCCTACTCGTCGAGGCCGTCATTCGGCACCTCCAGTCTCATCTGTAGTCTTGAATATTAGCGCAATCGCCAACGCCCATGGTGATCCAAGTCAAAATCATGCAACGAGTGCGGGAATGATCACCGACCGTCGTATGTGTAGGTAGTATTCAGCTAGAAGCTTGGCGTTCGAGGCACCGAGTACGACGCGTTGCCACGTCGCACACCTCGCCTTCGTTGAGCGAAGGCGCAATCGGGCCAGCCGCAGCGCCAAGTGCAACAACCGCAATTATGGTATTCACGCCTGTTCATTCGATCCTCCTCAGGCCGTTACGCAACCGCGTAAACACCGGAATCGGCAGTCGAAGAAACGATCAACCATCCAGCGCCTTACGCGCCTTCTTTGGGAAGCCCACCACGTTTATACGTCGCCCCAGTGCGCCCGCAGCCCGAGCGGGGTAGCGGTTAGAATCTCGCCATGTCACTGAAATCGGTGATCAAGGGCTGGGCAGGGGAAGTGCAAGGCTCCCTCGCCAAGAAGCTGTTCTTGGACGGGGAAACGTATATCGACGTTGACAACGTCATCATCCCCACATCGAACGGCACGACCCAGATCGACCACGTCATTGTTTCCCGGTACGGGGTGTTCGTGATCGAAACCAAGAACATGGATGGGTGGATATTCGGTAGCGAGAAAAACCCGCAATGGACGCAAAGTATATTCGGAAAGAAATTCAGATTTCAGAACCCACTGCACCAGAACTACAGGCATACCAAGGCGTTGTCCGAGCTTCTCGGCATCCCGCACGACAACTTTTTCTCTATCGTGATGTTCTGGGGTGAGTGCGAGTTCAAAACCCCGATGCCTCCGAATGTGATGGCGAAAGGTTACGTCTCATACATCAAGGGCCACACGGAGGTACTCCTCTCCGATCAGCAGGTGCAAGACATCGCTGTAGCAATTAGAGGGGGGATGCTGGACAACAGTTGGGGCACCCGGCGTCAGCACGTCGAGGCGCTCAAAGAACGCTTTTCCAGCACAACCACATGCCCAAAATGTGGGGCCGCTCTTGTACTCCGTACTGCAAGAGTCAGTGCGAACGCCGGATCACAGTTCTATGGCTGCAAAAATTATCCGGCTTGCCGGTATACCGCCAAGGTCGGGACCCGTTCTTAAGATCGCGCAGCAATCACCAGACGATTACGAGACGCCAAAATCAGCCCGCAGACGCCCGCCCAAACTCCCACCCAGAAGGCTATATCTCACAACTCGCGGCTGAAACGCGATGGCCGCAAAGCCAGACGGTGCGCGGGTCTACAGTGGATTGACGGTCACAAGCTGACCTACTCAGCCACGAACACACGGGCCAACCCTGCTGTCTGACGGCCCACACTGTTCTTATGGGGGCAACATTGGGGGCAACCGCAACACGGCGACTTAAGTAAGACTCGCACTCTCAAGGTGTTACATGGAGTTTTCGAGTCCCTGATTCGCCACCAAATCAATAATCACAAATATCTCTGCATCACCTTAAGCCCGTGACATCGCGGGCTTTTTTATTTCGCCGGCGGCAAGCGATGCTGCCGCGCGTCCCTCTTGCCGTCTCGCCTCCTCCACGCTCGCGGGTCCGCGACGCCCGTTCATGTCCACGACTTCACGATCGGTGGGAGCTGACGATGGACACGCCAAATCGCGCGCGTACTCGATGGCGTCCTCTTGCAACCCGAAACTCGCGAGTGACCGCAACCCAGTCTCGCAGACGTGCCATCGCGTGTCGTCGCGCTGCTGGACAGTAAGAAGGCATTGCTCCATGGCAAGGTCGGGCGCCGCCACGTGAGTGACGGCGCCACGTACTTATTGGTGATACTTCATTTTCGCGTCACGGATGCAGGCGTCTTTCGGATCGCCGGACATCGCATCGCACTTCTCTTTGGCGACCTTGTAGTAGGCGTCGTTCTTGTCTTCGCGTGCGTCGGCCATCGCTGCTCCGGTCTTGCGTTTCGCCTTGGCGTCAGCGGTTGCCCTGACGTGCGCTGCCTTGGCTTCCTTCACGCAGACGTCCTGGTCATTGCCTTGGCGGGCCTTGCAGGCCTCCTTGGCCGTTTTGTAGTCGGCATCCGCTTGCGCGACCGTCGCCTTGTAGTCTGCGTTGCGTTGCGCCTTGTTCGGATCCGCAGCCTGCACACCAACGGCAAACGTGCACAGCGTTACTGCTACGAGCAATTCGGTGATTGCAAATCTCATGGTCCTACCTCTTTTCGTTATGGAAAATTGGGCGCGCGGCCGTCACTCGCTGCCGCCAGGGCGTGCTTATTGATTCAACGATTCCCAGTCCTTGACTTGCCGATCGGCGTCGTCACGGGTGATGCCATACGCTTCCTGAATCTTGCCGACGAGCTGATCACGCTTGCCATTGATCTGCGTAAGCGTATCGTCGGTAAGCTTGCCCCATTGCTCCTTGACTTTGCCGCTCACTTGTTTCCAGTTGCCTTCTACACGGTCCCAATTCATAGTGCACTCCTAGGCTGGGTTGAGGATGTTGCCGACCCGAACCAAGCTCATCGCGTTTGCTTCAGTGACAACCGATACGTGCCCGCGGTATCGGCGGTGAGCGCTTGGTAATTCTTTCCGCGACGCCGGGTCAGGGTGTAAATCGTTCCGCTTCAATGTCATGGGGAGAATCTCAAAAACATTCGTGATCGCCGTAGCGCGGTGCGGGGTATGAGACGCCGGCATGTCACCGTCTAAGTAGAAATTAAAGGCGGTGACGTGCCAGATCATTACTTACATCTTCTGCTTCACATCCTTGGCTGCATCCTGAACATGCTCGCCACCTCGTTCGATGTCCTTGCCTGCACCTTGGATGGTGTTGCACGCGGTCAGCGAAACCGCGGCAAGCGCCACGAAGAGAAATATGAGTTTCTTGAGCATGAAAGTTCCTTTAATTTATAAAGCAAAAAAGAAAGCGGGCGAAGCAAAGGGGGGAGGTAGGAAAGAGCTCCGCCCGAGGCCGCATCCGCGGCGACCTGCCTTACAGCTCGGCCGCCGGGCCTGCAGTCCAAAACTGACAGCGTGTTTCTGGAACGACTACCTGTTGCGGTCCTGTGAACGCCGTACCTATTTCGACGCTATCGCCCTCTGCGGAAAAGGCCTGTGACCAGCGATACAACGAACAAAATCAAGAAAATGAAAAACAGGATCTTTGCGATTTCCGCGGCGCCTGCGGCAATGCCCCCGAAACCGAACACGGCGGCAATAAGCGCGACGACGAAAAATACCAGCGCATAGTGGAGCATTTGTAATCCTTTCTGCTCGAAGCCGAGCGCGTGTCGTTCAAAAACCCGGAAGTGGAAGAAATTGCAGGAATATCCACTTCGCGAAGCACCCGGATACGATTACGCAATCGTCGTGCCAGGCTCGTCCGCGGAGCGATGGAAATCGAAGACGTGGAATCGATACGCGGCATGGGGAGTCCATGCCGAATCGCGCGATAGAGTCTAGGCGACTGCCCGGAGCGCAGTTAAAAAGCTGTCGTATTCGGCCGACTTGTCGAAAAAGCCGTCGGCGCCAACAAGCGAACATTGGCGGCGATACTCAGGATATGCGTAATTGGTCAGAACGTAGATTTTCGGCACCGAGCTGGTGAGTTGCTGCCGGAGCTTTCGTACGACCTCGATTCCGCTGCCTTCCTTCAATCGAATGTCGGTGACGATGACGTCCGGTTGCATGCGCACGATCGCGTCAATAGCCTCCTGCTCACTCTCCGCAAAACCCACGACGTCAAAATTACCCAGGCCCTTGACGTTATCGATTATGCGTTTTCGAATCAGCGATGAGTCCTCGACGACGAAAACGCGCACTTTAGCTCCCATGAACGGATCAACGATCCTGCCAGCATCAGTTCATCAAATTGTGGCGCAGCGCGTATGCCGTGAGGTCGGCGTTACGGGAGAAGCTCATCTTTTCGAAAATGCGGCTTCGGTAGGTACTGATCGTCTTGACCGACAGACACATTTCGTCAGCGATGTCGGTGACGGTCTTTCCGGCAGCGAGCTGAACAAAAATCTGGAATTCTCTGTTCGAAAGCTGCCGGTGCGCCGGAGCAGGCGCATCGCCGGTCGCGGCAAGCGCCAGCGCCTCGGCGAGTGTCGCGCTAACGTACTTGCGGCCCGCGGCAACGGTGCGGATCGCCTCGAGTAGCTCATCTGCTTCTCCTGCTTTGGAAAAAAAGCCGCTGGCGCCGGCGCGCAGGAGATTGACGGCATATTGTTCTTCCGGATGCATGCTGACGATCAGAATGGGCAACTCCGACTGTCGACGCCGAAGCGCAGCCACCGTATCGAGAACCGACGCGTCGGGCAGGGAGATGTCGAGCAGCATGACGTCGCATGGCTGCGACCCAACCAAAGCCAGCGCATCGGCCGCCGTTCCCGCCTCGCCGGCGACCACGAGATCGTCGGTGGTGTCGATCAGTTGCTTGAAGCCGGCGCGAACGACCGCGTGGTCGTCCACCAGCACAATGCGAATCTTGCGATTTTCCGTCACCACATTCATGCATTCACCGAACGACTCGCGCAGGGGGCTCACCGCAACGTCAGCATTGTAAAGCACGCCAATTTGCAACTCCAAGTAACTTCACGCCGCCATCGCCACATCCACGCAAGGAATGGGAGCGCGCATTTCCGGCACCGCATCAGATCCGCCGCCGCGATACGCGTGCAAGCGGTTGTAGAGCGTCTTCAAACTGATGCCGAGGACCTGCGCCGCTTTGGCCTTGCTTCCGGTGACCGAGTCCAGCGTTGCCATGATCAACGCACGCTCGGCGTCATCTAGCGAAGTCCCCACGCGAATGATCACGTCTCTAACGTCGCGGCAGGGCACGGATGCCCGTGCTGCAATTGCGGAAGTGATGGACGGCATGCCGGGGACGGCGACCATAGCCACGGGCTGCGGCACCCCTGACGCGTCCTTGCTGGAATCCGGAACGTCGACCTCGACTTCGTCATCCGACAGCACATACCCGCGATGAACCACATTCTTGAGCTCTCGTACGTTGCCGGGCCAGGAAAATGCCGCAAGCCGCTCGCGCGCCTGCTGCGAGTAAATTTTTTCGGTCCCGTGCTCTTCGTTGAGTTCCGCCAGGAACATCTCGGCAAGCAGCAAAGTATCGCCCTCCCGATCGCGCAGAGGTGGCACCAGCAATGGAATGACGCATAAGCGGTACATCAGATCTTCACGCAGACGACCTTCGGCCACTGCCTTCCCGAGATCGCGATTGCTGGCGGCGATGACACGAACGGACGCTGTAATCTCCTGATCGCCGCCGACACGGCAGAAGCGCCCAGTCTCGAGAACGCGCAGCAGCCGCACCTGCATGTCTACGGGCATCTCGGTCACTTCGTCCAGGAACAGCGTTCCCCCGTCGGCTCGCTCGAAACATCCGCGGTGAGTGCGCGCGGCGCCGGTGAAGCTGCCGCGCTCGTGACCGAACAATTCGCTTTCGATGAGATTCTCCGGCAGCGCGCCGCAGTTCACGGCTACGAATGCCTTCCGGCTGCGCTCCGAAAGCTGATGGATCGCCTGTGCGACGAGTTCTTTGCCTGAACCGCTTTCGCCCAAGACCATGACCGTTGCGTTCGAGGGTCCGAGGCGCCCGATCGTATGAAACAGGCGCTGCATCGCCGCACACGCGCCATAGAGCGCGCCGAGGCGTTGCAATCGTCCGGGGCGGGCATCGTGACGGATCGGCGGTTCCGCGGGAGCAGGGCGTACGTTAGCCGCAACAACCTCACATGCGTTCGCAAACTGTTGGCTATCTGCGTACATCTCCGGACTCCGCTAGGTTGACGGCGCAATACTGACCTAGGGTGAAACTTGCCGGTATCGGGTGCAGTCTGTTCTTGTCGTAGGCGCGGAGCGCGGCGTCGTAGGCGCCGGTCCTACTATTACGCGTACTTAGCTGCCGGTCGGGTCATGCGATCTCCGTTTCAAGCCTGATCATGCCCGCAGGGCGACCCACCGTCGCGCCCGCGCCACTTGTGTCGGAAGCGCAATAGCCTGACGTGCTAGCGCACCCAGCGCAGGTCCCGCTCCGGTCCGCCGCAAGCGGCGTGCCAACACAAAACAATCGCGTCGATCAAGTGCTTGGCTGAGTGCCGTCCCGGCAATCGGGATTCGTTTGTAGAATTGCCCCAGCTTGCTTGTAAGAAAGGGGCGCGGTGAGGCGGTTATCGCAATCCGATCCTTCGTCTTTGCAGGTGTACTGGCGTACATTGGATGATTGCCCATCGGGCACGCGCTTTGCTGCTCCATCGCCGCGTGACCATTACCTTGGAGACTGCCATGTCCCAACATCCACCGCATCCACGACCCGACGATCCGATGCCGATGCCGCCTCGACCGGATCCTGATCCGCCACCCACACCGGAGGACGAGCCGGGGTCGGATCCGGACAAGAGACCCGGAAAGATGATGGGCCGCGCATGCATCCCGGATTGGCCATCATGCGCCAGGATCCCGTCTGTGCGCTGAAACATCCACCATCGCGAAGGGCCCTGCCCCGCTGATCGACATCGGTCCGGCGCTGGTGGTGCGGTGTGAATTTTGGGATCGTGACATCGCGCCTGTAGTCGGGCATCAAGCGCGTCGAGGTAAAATCCAGCTTCACTTCCTCTGTCAGGTCTCCCTGGAATGAAGTTCGGTCGCATGCCGCGCGTTGCGGCCTGGTCGGCGATTCTTTTCGCTGCAGTAGGTGTGGTGGTCGTTGCCGTCGCGGGCTGGGTCATCGCCGCCTGGCACCAGCTGGTGCTGGCGACACCGTCTCTCGGCGTGCCGCATCTCCAGTACGACACCGCGTGGGCCTTCGCCTTTTGCGGTGCGGCGCTTATCGCTTACGCATTCCGGCTACGCCGCACGGGCCGGCTGTGCGCCGCCGTTCCCGTCACGCTGGGAGCAATCCGGCTGATCGCGTACCTCGCTCCGGGAACCATCAACATCCATCCGATTCTGGCCCATGCCTGGCTTCCTTTCGGCGCGGGAAACTACAACGACATGGGAGTGCTAACCGCGCTGGTGTTCGTCGTTCTCGGTTGCGCGCTGGCATCGGTTCAGCAGCCGGCGAAAAGCCCCTGGCGTTCGGTTCTGGTGGCGCAGCTTGCGTCGACAGCCCTTGCGCTTGCCTTGTTGATGTTGTTCGGCGCCTTAACGGCAGCGGCGATAGGATCGGAATGGTTGTTGATGACCGGCGGCGAACGCGTCAACTCGCTGCTATTCATCGCAATCACCAGTGCCTTGCTCATCGACCGGCTCTTGGCCAGCGAAAACGAGCAGGAGGTGCTGCGCCGCTCAGCTCCGGTGATCGTCTGGCTTGCGGTCTTTGTCTCCGTACTTGTACTTTGGCGCGCCCTGACCGTCGAAGAGACCCGCGTCATCCAGCACAACACGTCTTTGGTCACGGCCGACGCCCGTGGCCAGGTCGCGCGCGATCTTGAAGCGCGCATCGAAATGCTTACGCGTCTGGCCGACCGGACGTTGAACTATCCATTCGACGCAGAGTTGTGGTCGCGCGACGCGGGAGGCCTGATTCAGGACGTCAACGAGTTCCAGTCGCTCTCGTGGGCGACGCCCGATTCCATCGTGCGCTGGGTTGCGCCTCGGTCCAATGAAAGCAGGATCATCGGTTACAACATGCTTTCCGATCCCGTGCGCGGCGCCGCCGTGCAGCGCGCCATTCAGACTCGAAGCGTGACGCTGACGCCATTCACCGACCTGGTCGTCGGCGGCAAGGGCGTGGTCATCTATGCGCCGGTATACGACGGAGACATTCTGCGCGGAATCGCCGCAGGCGTATTGGGAAATGGCAACTGGCTGCGGTCGCTGATCGACGGCCGATTTGCGGATGACTATGTCGAGCTGGTCGAAAATGGTGTCGTCGTCCAATCGGTCGAGGCTGACACGCCGCGCGCTGAGGGCCCGTGGTCGGAGGAATTGCCGCTGGACGTTCACAATGTCCACTGGATACTGCGCGTCACGCCCACACGGGCATCCTTGCGCCGCGCCGCCTCCGGCCTGCCCGAAGTCGAGCTTGCACTGGGCATCGTCCTCGCCACGCTGCTGGCGCTCCTCACCTATTTTTTCCAGACCGCCCGGCGCCGCGCGCGGGACCTGAAGCACACGAACCTGCGCTTGCAAAGCGACATCGATCGCCGTTTTGCGGTCGAACAGGAGCTGCGCCAGAGCGAAAGCCGGACGCAGTTGATCATCAACGCGGTCAAGGACTGCGCCATTTTCATGCTCGACGGTGACGGCCGCATCGCAAGTTGGAACCCGGGCGCTCAGGCGCTGAACGGCTACGCCGCCGAAGAAGTGATCGGCAAGCCTATCTCGGTTCTCTATCCGCCCGACCGGGCGCAGCCGGTGGAGAAGGAGCTTGCCGTCGCGGCGCGCCGCGGATGGTTCGAGGAAGAATGCTGGCATTTGCGCAAAGATGGCAGCAGCTACTGCGCGGACGACATGGTCTCCGCCATTCGCGAGGAGAATGGTCGCTTGCAGGGTTTCTCGGTAGTCACGCGCGACGCGACCGAGCGAATCGAGCTGCGCGAGCAAACCGAACGCTCGCGCGATTTCTACTTCGCCTTGTTCTCCGATTTTCCAAATCTTGTCTGGCGCTCCGACAGCTCCGGGACATGCGACTACCTCAACAACGCATGGCTCGACCATACGGGTCGCACGCGCGACGCCGAGCTTGGCGAAGGTTGGCTGGATGGCATTCATCCCGATGATCGACAACGCTGGCAAGAGACGTATTCGGCGGCTTTTGCCGCACGCCGCCCGTTCGAAGTGGAATATCGGCTGCGCCGCGCCAATGGCGAGTACGGTTCCATGATCTGCGTCGGGCGGCCATACCACGACATGAGGGGCGGCTTCTCGGGATATCTCTGCTCCTGCTACGACAACAGCGCCCGCCGCGCCATGGAGAGCGCGCTTAGGGAAAGCGAGCAGCGCTACGAGGGCATGACGGCAAACGTACCCGGGATGGTGTTTCAACTGGTCCGCGATCCGCGTAACCGGCTCACGTTCGCATACGTGAGCCACGGTTGTGAAGCGCTGACGGGCCTGCCCGAAGCCACCGTTCGCGCCGATGCAGCCGCCTTCATCAATCTTATTCCATCGGATGAGCGGCCGCACTTCATGGCTACGCTCGAAGCGTCGTCCGCGCACCTGGCCAATTGGAACTGGAGTGGCCGGCTGCGCGCGTCGCACGAGTCCACCGAACGATGGATCAATATTCGCGCCAGGCCGCGTCGTGGAGACCACGGCGACGTGTTGTGGGACGGCCTCGTGTACGACGACACTCAGGGGCGGCTCGCGCAGCGCGAGCTCGAACGCTCGCGCGAAGAGTTGCGGTCGCTGTCGCGACACCTTCAGTCGGTCCGCGAGGAAGAAAAAGCGCGCATCGCGCGCGAAGTTCATGATGAGCTCGGTTCAACGCTCACCGCGCTGCGAATGGACCTCGACTGGATGGCAGCGCGGTTGCCGGCGGGAATGGAACCGCTGCGTGAGAAGCGCTCGGCGATGGTCAAACTGGTCGAGGCTGCCGTCGCCGCGACGCGGAAAATCGTCACCGATCTGCGCCCGAGCATTCTGGACGATCTCGGGCTCGCCGCAGCGGTGCGCTGGCAAGCGACGGAGTTTCAGAAGCATACCGGCGTCCCGATCGAAGTTGTAGCCCCCGACGAAGACGGTCCGATCCAGCGCGAAACTGCGCTCGCCCTGTTTCGCATTTTCCAGGAAACGCTCACCAACGTTGCGCGCCATGCCAAAGCGACCCGCGTCTGGGTCGATCTGACCAGCAGCGAAGCCGGCTACGTATTAAAGGTACGCGACGATGGTGCGGGAATGAGCGAAAAGGATCTGGTCAAGGCGACGTCGCATGGCGTGCGAGGCATGCGCGAACGGGCGCAGCAGTTCGGCGGCGATGTTTCGGTGTCGAGTCAGCCGGGCCGCGGGACCACACTAATCGCGTCGGTACCGGCAACGCGGCTAGACGACCAGCTTCAACGCAATCGCGACCGGGGTGACGGCTAACTTCGGCTTGTCGTTCTGCCAGACCGGGCGGGGGCCAACGTTCGAAACGCTTTGGAGAAGCGGGGTATGGCGAACGATGGCGTAGGAAACTTCCATGCGACCCAGCCAACGATCACGCTCGCCGTGTACCCGAAGCGCCTTATCGCCCGACCATCTTCCCAGCCACTCCTTGAGGATGCCGAGAACGCGGAGCCGCTCCCCGTCCAGTCGAGAGCGGCTCATCGCTCACCGCCAGTGACCGGCGTCGGCCCGGCGCGCGGCATCTATGACGTCTTGACGGTCAGTTGATCGACTACGCCCTTGACGCCCGCCGTCGAGGTCGCGATCTGTTTTGCGCGGTCGCGCAGATCGGCGTTGTCGACGCTGCCTGACAGCGTGACCGTCGCGCTGTTGGTGTCAACGTTGATCTGCAACGACTTCAGGCCCGGCTCGGCCAGTATGGCCGCCTTCACCTTAGCGGTAATCGCCGCGTCGTCCGCGACCATGGCGGTCTTATCGGCTGCGTTACTTGCCGTGGCCTCAACCTTGTCTGCGGCCCGGTCGACCTTGGCCTCGACCTTGTCTGCGGCCCGGTCTACTTTGGCGGCAGTGGAATCCATCGGCGCACGCTGATCGCAGCCCACCATCAGCAGGGTTCCGGCAGCAAGTGCGAAGAGCAGCGTAGAGGGTCGATTTCCGATGTGCATGGTTACTCCTTCAGTGATGAGTGAACCGGCGCGGACGCGCCGGAATCCGACGACGGCTAGCTGTGCTGCTGCGAGCCTGTCTCCCAATACGGTTTGGTTCCGAAAAAAGAATGGATAAGCACCGCGCACTCATGATCCAGCAGGTTGGGCATGGCATCGGCCTGCATCGAGGGCGCGCGCTCTATCCAATCGCGAAGAGCATTGACGCACAAGTGCGCGGCGTCGCTGTCAAGGTGCATCGCGTTCCAGGGGATCGCGATCACGTGCTCGCTCCAATCCGGCGCGTGATCCAGCGTCACGACGCCGTATGCGAGCCGGCCGGTGCGAAGGTCGAGCATGATATCGGAAAGAGTGCCGATGCATTCTTCGTGACTATCGATCACCGGCAAGCCGAGCATTTCGTTGCCTCCGACGATGCCTCGCGCGCTCCACCCGGAATGCTCCTGTGTCCCGGTCGCCCGACCCTTCATCTCTGCGATGGCCATTGGTTCTCTCCTCGACGCCCTTTGGCGGCAAATTGAGTGTGCCTCACGCGTTGCAAGAACAGTATCGGCCAGAGGCTGTTTGTCGCGTCGGAAAATCTGGGGCAAGCTATCAGAGCGCGTCCTACATCGGCGCTGCCGCGCCGGGAGTCGCAAAGCAGAAAATCGGCGGCGCTTCAGGCCGCCAGGAGAATGCCGGAACCTGGAGTTTGCAAGGTCACCAGGGTCGTACCCGGCGCGGCGAAATCGATCAGGGGGCTCAGGCGCCGGGTCCGGGCCGCGCCAAAAAACGTCGCGAATGCGACGTCGGCGGCGTCGCTGCCGGTGCCGATCCGCACGATTTCGTCGAGCGGCGACAGCTCAGTCGGATCAAAAAGGTACCAGCGATCTCCGAGATAAACTTCGAAGACGGCGTGGAAGTCCGGCGGAGGATCGCTGTAACGCGCGTAGCCGGTGACGAAGCGTGCGGGAATATTGAGCGCACGGCAGAATGCGATGGCAAGGTGCGAGAAGTCGCGGCACACGCCAGCACGGTTGGCGAGAACGTCTCGTGCAGTGGTCAGCGGAGACGAAGTGCCGAGCTCGTACGCGATATGATCGCGGATCCATTTGCAAATCGCCTGGATGCGGGAATATCCGGCGGGAAGTTGCCCGAATTCGCGGCAGGCGAGAGCAAACAGACGGTCGGCCTCGCAATACTTGCTCGCCATTACATATTTCAAGACTTCGCTCGGCAGCTGCGCCAGAGGCGTTTCGGGCGCGCCGACGTTGACTTCGGGCTGCTCCAGGTCGACGGTTGCCAGATAACGCATAGTAAGCGGCCCAGGCGGCACATGAAGCCTGAAAAAACGATTGATCCGGGCCGCATCAGCAAACTCGTCGATCGGGACATTCGGCTGCGACGTGATCGATTCTGCGCGTACGACTTGACCTGAGGTGGTTGGAACCCCGAGATTGAAGACGAACAGCGTCTGTTGCGGAACGTCGTACTCGAGTTCGCAATCGATATGAAAGGTTTTCATTCCCGGCTAATCAATCTCTCGCCTGATCGCAAAAAAGGCGTCCTTGTTTTCGCCTCACTTCACGATTTGCCGAGGCAGGTCATTGAGCAAGTCCGCCAAGTCGTCGGCGTGTTCTTCTTCCTTGGCTTGAATCTCTTCGATCATGCGTCGCGTCGTGCCATCGAAGGGCGCAAAAAAAGCTGCCATTTCCCGATAGCTGTCGATCGCGATGCGCTCCGCCACCAGGTCTTCCTTGATCATGTCGACAAGGTCGGTGCCTTCGACATATTCAGAATGGCTGCGGCTCAGCAGACCGTCCGGCGACAGATTTGGCGCGCCGCCGAGCTGCACGATTCGCTCGGAAATGAGATCCGCATGCTGCTGCTCTTCGCCTGCGTGTTCCAGAAATTCATCGGCTACGGGACCGGCATGGATACCCTTGGCCATGAAATAGTGACGCTTGTATCGCAACACACAGACGATCTCAGTCGCAAGTGCTTCGTTTAGAAGCTTGATCGCGGTTTCGGTGTTGCCGCCGTAACCCGCCGTTACGGCGCCTTCCTCGATGTGCTTGCGCGCACGCTTGCGCAATGTCTTTACGTCGGTGAGAAACGGCGTGTCTTTTACGGCTGCTTTCACGGTTGCTCCTTGATCAATGTTCTGTGGAAACCCGGAACGGGCTCCGACCGCGATTATAGCGAGCATGATTCATGCCCGGGCGTTAACGCACGACTTTGAGCTTGAGCGGGGGTCCGCACTGGCGCAAATCACCGCGCGCTCGTAGTAAATCCTACAAAGCGGCGCAAAAAAGGCAACCCGCGATGGTGCGAAATCGCACCTGGCGATCTTACTGAGAGCCGTTGACCGCGCTCGATTTCAGCACAACTCGCGAAACTAATCTTGGCGGAAGATCCGCCGGCCCGTATGGCAGGTCGCTACGATTGCGTCTATCATCGTCACTCGCGATTGCGCAACGTGCGAGCATGGCCGACGCCGAATTCGCCACCCTGATCCACACCCACCGCGCGTATCTACTGCGCGTGGCGGTCCTGCAGCTTCGTGACAACGACCTCGCCGAGGACGTGGTCCAGGACACGCTGGTGGCGGCGTTGCAAGCGGCGGCAGGATTTTCCGGGCGGTCGAGCCTCAAGACCTGGCAGACGGGCATACTCAAGCACAAGATCGTCGATGCCATCCGCAAGAAGGGACGCGGACCAATCGTCTCGTCGCTCGACGAAGAGTGCCAGATCGACGATTTCGATGCGCTGTTCGACGAATCGGGCCATTGGGACAATCCGCCCGCGACCTGGGGCGATCCGGAAGCCCAGCTTTCCCGACTTCAGTTCTTCGATGTCGTGGATTTCTGCCTGGAAAAGCTCCCACCCAACACCGCCCGCGTCTTCATGATGCGCGAGGTCATGGAGCTGGACGGGACAGAGATTTGTAAGGAACTCAGCATCACGTCGACCAACCTTTGGGTCATTCTCTACCGGGCCAGGGTGGCGCTTCGCCAATGCCTGGAGCAAAACTGGTTCGCACAAGGCGGCCGGACCGCGTGACCGAGAGCGGCAGTCCACTGTGGGTCTACTCATTTCATGCAAGGATGCGAGCCACTTGATCTCGCAGATCCAGGACGGCCATATGCCGCTCCATCAGCGGCTGCGCGTCCGGCTGCACCTGATCTGGTGCGAGGCCTGCACGCAGTTCGAACGCCAGGTGCGCTTCCTGCGTGTCATGATGCGCCGTTACGGACAGTAAGTGCCCGCTTCAAGACGATGATTTCCATTACCCTCAATGGCGCTCCCTATCTTTGCCGCACGCCCTCGCAACGGGTTTCCGACCTCGTCCGCGACCTCTCCCTTGAGGGCAAGCGCATCGCCATCGAGCGCAACGGAGCGATCGTCCCCAGGAGCAGACATTCGGAGACGGTTCTTGTCGATGGGGATAAAATTGAAGTCGTTGCCGCAGTTGGTGGCGGCTAGCCTGTTCCAGCATGAACGCTCCAAACGATACCCTTGCGCTGACGCACGATGATGACCCGCTGGTCATCCACCGTGACGACCCGCTGGTCGCCTACCATGACCCGCTGGTGATCGCCGGTCGCGGCTATCGGTCACGCCTCCTGGTCGGGACCGGAAAGTACAAGGACTTCAACGAGACACGTGCGGCGATCGACGCCTCGGGCGCCGAAATCGTCACGGTCGCCATCCGCCGCACGAACATCGGGCAGAACGCGAACGAGCCGTCGCTGCTCGATCACCTGCCGCCGTCGCAGTTCACTCTGCTGCCGAACACCGCAGGCTGCTATAGCGCGGACGACGCGGTGCGCACGCTCAAGCTCGCGCGCGAGCTGCTCGACGGACACAAGCTCGTGAAGCTCGAAGTGCTAGGTGACTCTCACACGCTTTTCCCCAACGTGCGGGAAACGATTCGAGCCGCGGAAGTGCTCATCAAGGACGGCTTCGACGTCATGGTGTACACGTCCGACGATCCCATCATCGCGCGCGAGCTCGAAGCCCTCGGCTGCGTCGCGATCATGCCTCTCGCGTCACTGATCGGCTCGGGCATGGGCATTCTCAATCCCTGGAATCTCAAGCTCATCATCGAGCAATCGAAGGTGCCGGTGCTGGTCGATGCCGGTGTGGGTACCGCGTCGGACGCGGCCGTCGCAATGGAGCTCGGCTGCGCCGGCGTGTTGATGAACACTGCAATTGCCTCGGCGCAAAGGCCCGTGCTGATGGCAAGCGCGATGAAAAAAGCGATCGAGGCGGGGCGCGAGGCCTACCTGGCGGGGCGCATGCCGCGCAAGTCCTATGCCGCCAGGCCGAGCTCGCCGACTGGCGGCCTCATAGGTTGAATGAGTGGCTGAACGACCGCCTCAGTGAGCGGCTGATCGCGCATTTTTAGCTTCGGAGCCGTCCATGACGCGTTGGTGCGCTCTTGCCGCGGCATTGAGCTGGATTTCGCTTACCGCTTCCGCGATGCCTCTGACACAGCCGGAAATCGTGAACCTGTGCGGCAACGCCGAGGACGCCGCGCACTGCGGCCGATTGATCGAGGAAGTGCAACTGAAGCGCTTACCCAATCTCGCCCGCCGCGACGGCGACGCGCTTCAGGTTTCGCTCTACCCTTCGGGCACCGCGACGTTCACCGACAGCGACGATCCGATCAATGGCCGCTCGTACAGTCTTTGGGATTTCCTCGACGGCATTAACGCGGTAGTCCTTTATTCGACGGCGGGAGAGTCGACCAGCTTCATCGTCCTGAGGCGAACGACGAACCGCCGCTTCGACCTTCCTGCCGAGCCGCAGCTCTCACCGGACCGCCTGCACATCGCCACCGCGGACGTTTGTCCAAGCCGTTGCATAAACGAAATCGCGGTGTGGCGCGTCGCACCGGAGTCATTGCGCAAGGAGCTCGTGTGGACACCGGCAGAGCGCTGGTCCGATGCGGCCGCAACATGGAAGGATGCGAGCACGCTGGCGATCGAGTACACGCCCGCCGGCGCGGACAAAGCCGCCATTGTCGAACGCACGCTCGCTGATCCGGTGTGGAAGCGGACCGCGCCCAACTGATGGGGATCGATGCCCCGACGACGTCTCGTCATCGCTCGATTCGAAGCTTTGTGCTGCGCCAGGGGCGCTTTTCGCCGGCTCAGCAACGTGCGTACGAATCGCTGCTGCCGCGTTTCGGCATTGCCTTTGCTCCAGCCCCGCTGGATCTCACCCGCGCGTTCGGCCGGACGGCCCCGAAGATCCTGGAAATCGGCTTCGGCATGGGCGAGACGACGGCCGCGATCGCGAAAGCGCGCCCCGGCGACGATTTTCTCGCGATCGAGGTCCACAGTCCCGGCGTCGGCGGACTGCTCAAACTAATCGAGCACGAACAGCTTACGAACATCCGCATCGTGCAACACGACGC
Organism: Burkholderiales bacterium; assembly: GCA_017880805.1. Classification (GTDB taxonomy): domain Bacteria; phylum Pseudomonadota; class Gammaproteobacteria; order Burkholderiales; family Casimicrobiaceae; genus PALSA-1003. The sequence continues at coordinate 8,846 of JADGRP010000117.1, read as the reverse complement.
AGTGGAGGTCGTCGAGCACATGCTCGCGCCGGGCACGTTGGCGGGCGCACATGTGTTCTTCCCCGATCCATGGCCCAAGAAGAGGCACCACAAGCGGCGGCTGCTTCAGAGCGCGTTCGTGCACGCTCTCGCCGAACGGCTGGCGCCGGGGGGCTATCTTCACGTTGCCACCGACTGGGAGGAATACGCCATCGAGATTCTGGCAACGCTGCGCGCCGAGCGGCTGCTCGCCAACACGAGCCAGGATTTCGCGCCACGACCCGAGTATCGTCCGCTCACGAAGTTCGAACGCCGTGGCATGAAGCTTGGCCACGGTGTGTGGGATCTTTTGTTCGATCGGCGCTGAAGCCGCGGGCTTGCGGTCGCTCGTCAGCGGCGATTGGGATCGCGCGACGAGGCAACGAGTCTGCTGAGCGCACTGCGCGCAATGTCGCGCGAGAAATGCTTGCGGATGTTCTCGCGCCCACCCTCGGATAGCGTGGCCCACAGCTCCTGGTCGCGATATGCGCGCGCGACGGCGTCGACAAAGCTTTCCGGATCGTCGCCGACAAGCACATCGATGCCGGGGGTCAGGTGCATACCTTCGATCGATGGCGTCGTCGCGACGACCGGCAGGCCAAAGCTCATCGCGTGGTTCACCTTGCCCTTGACCCCGGCCCCGTAGCGCAGCGGCGAGACCGAAAGGCGGCAGCCGGTAAGGTAGGGCGTCAGGTCGGGAACATGGCCGGTGATCACAAGATCCTCGGCGGCCAGCGCCTTGATGGTCGCCGGCGGGTCTATCCCTACGACATAGGTTTTCACGCCGGGAAGACGTTCGCGCAAGCGCGGCAGGATTTCGCTGCCGTACCAGAGAACCGCGTCGGTATTCGGCGGGTGTCGAAAACCGCCGATGAAGAGCAATCCCTCACGCTCGGCAAAAGGCTTATCGACGCCCAGCGGCTCGTGTATGGTCGAAAGAAGCATGACCTGCGCGTCCGGGTCGAGACTTTCCAGAAGATCCTTTTCGACCGGGCTCACGACCAGTGTCAGGTCGGCCTTGCGTATCAATGCCAGTTCTTCGTTGCGCTTGGCTTGCGCCGTGTGCTTCGCCGTTCGGCTCACATTGAGCTCGGCCAGACGTTCCTCGCGCAGAAAATGCAGGTCGACCGTGTCGAACACCACCAGCGCCTGCGGCGCAAACGCACGTACTGCATCGATGTGCTTGGCCGCGACGTAATGCCGCGACAGGATCACTATGTCGAACTCGTCGCCGCGCGATCCGAGGAGCAACGATATCGAGCGCGCATAAGGATGGAATTGCACCTCGACGCCCAGTTGCTGCAGCGCCATCACATACGGCTGACGGTATTCGAGATTGTCAGGGGCGAAGGTGACCTTGCAGCCCAGACTCACCAGAATTTCCATGACCTGCTGCATCCGCATCGACCCGGCATCCTGGTCGGGGGTCAGCATGCAGGCGTCGATCACCAGAACGCGGCGCTTGGCCCACCGATCGCGCTCCAGATAGACTGAGATTCCATTGGGCCGGTGCGAGGAAAGCGCGCTCCCCCACTTGGTCGCAAACGTGCTTTGATTTACCACCTGGTAGCGCTTCACGCCTCTGGTCTCGTCGGTCCCCGAGGTCACGCCTTCGAAATGCACGACGACAGCGCGTGGCTGGTAGAAGACCTTCCGCTCCGCGGCGCGCACCGCGAACGCCAGATCCACATCCTCGTAATAGGCCGGCGCGAACCGCTGATCGAATCCGCCGACCTGCGCGAACAACTGCGCCGGAATCGCAAGACAGGCGCCTGAACAATAGTCCACCTCGCGCACATAGTTGTATTCGGGCTTGTCCGGGTCGTCGTTGCGGCCGTAGTTCCACGCCGAGCCATCGCGCCAGACGATGCCGCCGGCTTCCTGCAGCCTGCCATCCGGATAGATGAGCTTGGCGCCGACCAGCCCGGCCTCCGGATGGCGCTCGAAGATCGCCAGCATCGCATCGAGCCAGCCCGCGGTGACGATGGTGTCGTTGTTGAGGAAGACGAGAATCTCGCCGCGCGAAAGCCCGGCGGCGCGATTGCAGCTGTCGACAAAACCGACGTTGATGTCGTTGCGCACGAAGCGCACGCCGCTGACGACGGAAAGCGCCTTTTCCGCCGGTTCGGGCGAAGCATCGTCGAGAATCACGATCTCGTAGCTTCCTGCGGTCGTGTTGGCGTGCAAGCTTGCCAGGCAGGTGTAGGTCAAGAGTGGTTTTGCATGAACCGGAATGATGATGCTGACGCGGGGATTCGGACACGGCACGAACGCCAGCGGCGCGATTTCCTGCGCCGGTACGAAGCCCGGACCGGCCGCAGGAACGAATCGGCGGGAACGCGTGAGCCTGCGTGCGACCCGTCGCGTCAGCGCGGCGGCGCCTTCATCGCGCAGGATGGACAGCGCTATCCCGGCGTAACGAGGCGACTGTCGAACCGAAATCCAGCGTGCGCGCAGGCGCGCGAGCGCGATCTTGGCGCGATGCACGGTGCGTCGAAGCGGCGCGCTCGCACGCCAGACGGTGCTCGATTCCAGCTCGTTGATTCGCGCTCGCGTTGCCGCGACCTGCGACTGCGTTGCCGTAAGCTGTGTCTCGACTCTGCCGATGTGCAACTGGGAGGCAATTTGCTCTCTCAACGCGGTGAGAAGCTGCGCTGCAAGCTCCTCCCGATCGAGCTGCGCGCGATCGCGAATCCCGCGAATTTCAGCGAGTTTCGCATCGACCACCGCGACGCGTCGCTGGAGCTCGTCCCGCGCTTCCGTGTGGCCGCATTCCACGCCCGCGGTGAACAGTTCCGGCAGCGAAATCGGCTCGTCCGCAATCGGGTCCGCGGCAAGATACCAGTGTCGTGCGTCGAGCGGCGGCGGCGCCACGACGGGCGAGCGCGCACGTGCCGCCGCCGGAAAAGGCGCAAGATACGCCGCGAGATACCGCTGGGGATCGGTCATTTGATTGCGACCCGGGAAAGCGCCGGCCGCGTGGTCGAACCGAGCGCACCCGCCTTCTGCAATGCATCGTTCCACTCGGCCGGCGTCGCGTCCCATCGCACGACTGTCGAGCGCGGGTGACCGGATGCGCGCTCCGGAAGCGCGCCCAACGAGGAAACCACGAGTGCGGCACCGGCGGCGAGCGCGACCGACAGCGTGTACGAGTAGGTCTCGGGCACCTGCGCCGGAAACCAGATCACATCAGGTCGCTCAGAGCCGATGAGGGTCGCCAGACCTTCGTCCGTATATTGGCCGTGAATGGACAACGGCGCGCCGGGCCACTGCGGCACTGGCTCGGTGGTGGCTCCGAGAACGCGAAACGACAACGGCAGGCGGCGCGCGCGCGCATCGGCGGCACAGGCGGCGACGACCCGGAGACCCTTCTCCGGCGAAAGATTGCCCAGCGTCACGACCCGGGTAACCCGTCCGGGCTCGACCAACGGTGCCTCGGGATGAGGCATCACCAATGCATCGACATCGGGGAAATAACGCGCGATGCGCTGCGCGACGTCGCGAGAGGGCGCAAGCACGCGGTCGGCGCCCCGCAGCAATTGCCCAAACGCGCCGCGCCATGCGGTGATGTCCATGCCCCATTGCCCGGGCCGTCGCGTCAGGCATGCGGCGCAGCCGAGCGCATCGGGCTCGCCGCAATAACGCCCGTCCTCGGCGTTGAGATGATATTGCGGGCAGATCGCGTAATAGTCGTGCAGCGAGCAGTCGTACGGCACGCCTACTCCGCCGGGTAGGTCCAGCACCGCGCGCGGCAGACCATGCACATGATGAAAATGCATGCGCACCAGCCCAAGGCTGCGCAAGAGCGATACCAGCGCGGTGAGCTCCGCAGGAAGGGCGAAATAGGCGGCGAAATCCTCTCCCTTCCTGGGCCACGAGAGCTTGACCGTGTTGCCCACCGCGGGTTGCAGCAGCAGAACATTGCACCGCTCGCTCACCATCTCTGCCAGGTCGTCCATGTACCGGCGAACGCCGCCGCCCCATCCATGGGCAATGAATAGCAAAAGCTGTCGCGGAGACTCCGCCAGGCGCAGAAGATCCACGCGACGCTGAAAGGTTCGCGCCGGATCGCGCGCCGCAAATTCGGCGCGTTGCGCCGGGTAATGCGGATAGAGTTTGCCCAGCGCCCGCTCGGAGCGTGCCGCGAGGACCTGCGCATCGACGGACCCGAATGACGTATCGCCCCAGTGCCAGACGTAGACATCGGCGGCGAGCGCGTGCCGGAATCCGGCGGCGGAGGCGCGCAGGCAAAAATCCTGCTCGACGCCGTAATCGCTTCCTAATGGTCCGCCATCGAAGGGGCCCACCGCGTCCAGACATGCGCGGCGCAAGAACATGCACGGCCCGCAGGCAAGCGGCGTTGTCACCGACGAGCCCGCATTGGCGCGGCGGAACAAAAGATCCAGTGAGCCCAGCGTGTGCTCTGCCGGCATCGCGTTCCTGACATCTGTGCGCGGGTAACCCGCGATGCCGCCGTAATTGGTGAACGGCACGACGGTGCCGATGTCGCGCGCCGCCGCAGCGGGAGCGACGAGACGGTCGAGCCAGTCGTTGGCGACTTCGGCGTCGCCGTGAAGGATAACGAGGTCGCGATCGGGGTGAAGCGAGCTCGCGCGGTTGACTGCCGCAGCGAAACCCTGGCGCAGCGGCTGCTCGATCAGCGTCAGGCGCGAACGCCCCGCCTGTTCGCGCAGCCAGCGAACCAGCTCCCCTTCCGGGCAGGCGTCACTGACCGCGACCAGCTCGAAGGTCGTCTCGAGCGTTGCGGACAATACGCTTTCGATGCAACGCCGCGTTGCCTCGACGCCACGGTAGACCGGAACGATGACGTCGATCGGCGTCATCCGCCTCTCCCGCGGAATAGACGTCTGGCACGCCCAAGCGGCCAGCGCGACCATCCGCGCCAGGACTCGCGATACGCGAGCCGCGCCGCGGTCTCGTCGAACGCACCCGAGACCTGCGAAAGCGCACCCGAGACCTGCGAAAGCGCCTTTTGCATCCGCTCAAGCTCGGCGTCCAACGACACCGCGCGCAAACTCACCGCTTCTTCGCGTTCGCGCGAGCTCGCGAGGTCGTTCACCGCAACCACCAATTCGGCAAGCCTCGCTTCGGCGATCTTGCGCGCGTCAACCTCGTCCCAGAAAAGACGCTTCTCTGCGAGCAACGCGCGCTCATAGTCGCGGTAGAGCGACAGCGCGCCGTCGTCGAAAATCGACAACGCCGGAAGCTCCGGAAGCTCAGCGCGCGCGCCGCCGCACACGACCACGAAATACATTGCCGGCGCCGGGACGTTCTGAACCTCCACCCGATCGTCGACCAGCGCGATGAGCTCGGCGCCACGCGACCCGGTCCCGCCCTCCCGCCACAAAAGCGAATGCGCAAGCGCGCGTTGACCATACCAGTGCTGCTGTGGAAACCGGGCAGCAAGCATCGTCTCGAGCTCGCCACGGTCGAGCTCGCGCACGTGAAATTGATTTTCGTTGCCGCTTTCTCCGGAGTAAACCACCTTGTTCGGGGATGAGAGTATCAATGCGCCACCCGGCGCCAGCACGCGCCTGAATTCAGCGAGCATTGCCGTCTGGTTCGACAGATGCTCGATGGTCTCGAACGAGATCACGCGGTCCACGCTCGCGTCGTCGAACGGCAGCGCGTCACAGGATCCGGAAACGAAGCGCAGGTTCGACCTTGCCGCATAACGGCCAGCCGCATGCGCGATCGCGGCATCGTCGATGTCGACACCGACGACTTCGGCGGCCGCGCCCGCGAGCAGCCAGCTGCCGTAGCCTTCACCGCACGCCGCATCGAGCACCCGCTTTCCCGCGACGGCAGGCAAGGCGACACAATAACGGTGCCAATGCTCGTACCAGATCGCGCCCCTGGCTTCGGGGGTGAACCGTTCACCGGTGAATGAAAGAGAGGCGGTCAAGGAGCGGTGAGCCCGGCGCAGGGATGGCCGCGCGAACCGGGAAATCTCGTTCGCGCGGCGGCAACCCGCTATGTTACGCTGGGCCGGCGGGCCGGTCCAAGCGGGCGTGCCGAATTGCCAAACTATCAGGCAACTAAGCAATCTCGATCAACACCGGCTGGTGATCGGACGCCTGCGTTTTTTGATCGACTCGCACTTGCCGGATCCGGGGCACCAAGTCGGCCGACACAAAAATGAAATCGCAATGCTGCTCCGGCTCGCCGGGCCGCTCTTTCTCGTAGATCTTGAAGGTCGCCGGATGAGGCCGGCCGGGCTGTGCAGCCTGCCAGGCATCAGCAAGCGTGGGCGTGCCGTCGGCAAACGTCTCGCACATCCGCGCATGCAGGACGTCCTCGGGCTCCAGATTGAAGTCGCCGGTGATGATGGTCGCGGCGGGTCGCAAGAGGGTGTGAAAAGGCCCGCCGCTGCTATCGACCACGCTCCCGAAACGGGTGTGGCCGCTGCCCTCCGAATAAATCCGGCGCAAGGCGTCAACCTGGGCAGTGCGCTTCTTCGTGCCGTAGTATTCGAGATGTGTCGTGATGACACGAACCGCCCCAGTCCGGGTCGTCAAAACCGCTTCCAGCGCGATCCGCGGCATCCCGTTGATGCCCGCGTCGACCGGATACGGAAGCAAATGACGAAAGACCTGCCCGACGGGAAATCGTGACAGCACCATGTTGCCGAAATGCCGACGGCCACCATCGTCCGCCGGCACGTCGACCGCGACGCCCGGCACCGGCACATAGCCGGGAAGCAGGCGCGCGAGTTCGGCAAACTGATTTTCGCCGCGACTGCCTTTAAGCCTTGGCGCGGGATAATTGCTCGCGATCTCCTGCAGACACAATACGTCGAAGTCGGCGATCGCCTTCGCATGCCTTACGATACGGGCCGGATCGACTTTACCGTCGACGCCGCGGCACCATTGGACGTTCCAGGTGATGAGCTTCACTTGATCCCTGCACGCATGAACGATTGTACGAATTGCCTCTGAAAAAGCAAGAACGCGATCAGCAGCGGTGCGCTGGTCAGCAAGGTGGCCGCGGTAATGATGGACCAGTCGATTCCCTGGTCGGTGGCCGAGAATACCTGCAGGCCCACCGTCAGCGGTCGCGACTCGACCGAGTTGGTGATGATCAATGGCCAGAGAAAATTGTTCCAATGGAAGCTGACGCTGACCAATGCATAGGCAAGATAGACCGGGCGCGCCAGTGGAACGTATACCTTCCACAACACCTGCAGCGGCGTGCAGCCCTCGACTCGCGCTGCCTCGTCGAGCTCTTTGGGCACTGTCTTGAACGTCTGCCGTAAGAGAAAGATGCCAAAGGCGCTCGCCATGTACGGCAACGCGATGGCGACGATGGTATCGCGCAGTCCCAGCGCGCCCATCGTGCGGTAATTCTCGACGATCAGCACGTCCGGCATGACCATTAGCTGCAGCAGAACCAGCGCGAAGAGAACACCGCGGCCGGGAAACTCGAACCGCGCAAACGCGTATGCAGCCAGCGTGCACAGCACGAGCTGCGCCGCCAAGATCATCGCGCACAACAGGACGGTGTTGAGAAAATAGCGCGCGAATGGCGCCGCGGCCCACGCCCGTGCGAAATTGTCGAGCGTGAGCGGAGCCGTCGGAACGAAATGCGTCGAGTACTCGCCCGGGTGGAACGCGGTCCAGATCGCGTACGCCAGCGGGAGTATCCACAACGCGCCGAGCAGCCACGCGCCGGTTGTCTCCAGTCCGTGGCCGACGTCCAAGGAACGCGATGGATAGCCGGCGCTCATTGATAATGCACCTTCCGCTCCAGAAACCAGAACTGCAGCAGCGCGACCACGCCCAGGAGTGAAAGCAGCACCATGGTCAGTGCCGCGGCATACGCCGAGTCCCAGAACCGGAAGCCGATTTCGTAAATGTAATAGAGCAGCAGTTCGGTCGCGTTGTCGGGACCGCCACGGGTCATGACCACGACGTGATCGACCAGCCGGAAAGCGTTGATGACAGCGTTGACGAACACGAACAAGGTCGTCGGCATCAGCAAGGGCAGCGTCACGCGCCGGAAAAAATAGGCACGCGATGCACCTTCGATCGCTGCGGCCTCGGCGAGCTGCGGTGACATCTGCTGCAGCGCGGCCAGATAGAAAATCATGAAAAACCCGGCTTCCTTCCAGAGGGTGACCACCATCAGCGCAGCCAGCGCGCTGTTCTTGCTGCCGAGCCAGTTGTGCGCCGGCAGCCCGAAGGCGCCTGTGATCTGCTCGAGCAAACCGTACTCGGGCGTGTAGAAAAAAAGCCAGATGTTGGCGACTGCGATCATCGGTAGCACGGTAGGCGTGAAGTAGGCGAGCCTCAAAAAGCCGCGGCCGGCGATCTTTCCGTTGACCCAGACGGCCATCAACAATGCCAGCGCAATCGATAGCGGAATCGTGCCCAGCGCGAACCACAGATTGTTGGTCAGCGATTGCCAGAAGATCGGGTCATCGACGAGCTGAACGTAGTTGTCGACGCCGACAAACACCGCGGCCCGCGACCCTCGCGGGGTCGAACGGAAACTGTGCCACAGCGTGGCGATGGCAGGATAGTGCGTAAAGAGCGCGAGCAGCACCGCGGCAGGCAGAAGAAGAAGCCAGCCGTAGAGCCATTGGGTGGAACGGGTCACCTTGTCCCTGCCATTTGCTTTGCCTCGCCTTAGCGAGAGCTACCCACTTAAGCGGTCTTCTTCATAAAGCTCGTCATTCCCGCTTTCGCGGGAATGACGATATGAAGGCTCCCGGCGTCACGCACCTTCGGCATGCGCAATAATTGACTACATGCATCACTTGCGATACGGCCGGAGCAGGCGGTCAGCTTCGCGTTGTGAATCCTTCA
>JADGRP010000116.1 GCA_017880805.1 Burkholderiales bacterium | reverse complement strand
GGGAAGAGGTGCGTGTCTCCGTGGAGAACAATGGATACGATCTCCGGATCATCGTGCGGGACCATGGTCCGGGCATTCCCGACCACTTCAAACTGCATCTCTTCGAGAAGTTCGCGCAGGCCGACGCCACCGATTCCAGACAGAAGGGTGGCACCGGACTTGGCCTCAGCATCGTCAAGGAGATCGTCGGACGGCTGGGAGGCAGGGTCGGCTTCCAGGATGCGCCGGGTGGAGGCGCGATCTTCTACATCGATCTGCCGGTGTGGGACGATACCGTCGGGGGAACGATCGAACTGGTCACCCGCGGCACGCCGCCGCGGATCCTGCTCTGTGAGAGGGATGCGGTGGTCAGGAAGGCGGTGCGGACGCGATTGTCATCGGCAGGCCTCACGGTGGATTTCGCCCACACGATCGAAGCCGCGATCGCGCGCTGCAGCACCAGCCGCTACGCGGCCGTCGTGATCGGTGTGCCGCTTGGCAACGGTGACGGCTGTGATGCCGTCGCGAAGATCCGGGAACTCCCACATCACGGCAGCACCCTGATTCTCGTCGCCTCCGAGGCTTCCGAGGGCACGAGTGCCGCGAAGCCGCGTGACTCCTATATCCTGCAATGGGTGAAGCAGCCGCTCGACGTCGAATCCCTGGTGTCGGGCCTCGTTGCCGCGCTCCCTGCACGATTGCGTCCGCGGCCACGTATTCTCCATGTCGATGACGATCGCGACGTGCTTGCCATCGTCGCGCACGAGCTGAACGCGATAGCCGACGTGGTTTCCGCGGACAGCGTCGAAATGGCGCGCCAAATGCTGGCAACCGGTCGGATTGATCTCGTCATCGTCGATACCGAGTTGGTGATGGAATCGGGGATGGACCTGTTGCCCGATATTCGCGACAGCTCCGGCAAGATCATTCCAGTGGTTGTTTTTTCGAATGCGAGTCCGCAGCTCCCGGGTGATAGCGAGCGGCACCCGTCCTGGTCGAAGGCGATGTCACCTCTCGATTTCCTCAAATCCGCGGTTCTCGACCGATTGGGACTTTCGCCGGCGTTACCCGAAAAGGAGGTCGCATGACCGCAATTCGCATTCTTCACGTCGATGATGAGCCGGATATTCGCGAAGTGGTGGAGCTGTCGCTCGGTCTCGATCCGGATTTCAGGGTGCAAAGCTGCTGCTCCGGCAGCGAGGCGCTGGCCGTCGTTGCCGAATGGGAGCCGGACCTTATCCTCCTCGATGTCATGATGCCGGGGCTGGACGGGCCGGCGACGCTCGCTCAATTGCGTCAAAACGCAGAGACGGCGCAATTCCCCGTCATCTTCATGACCGCCCGTACGCAGGCTCGCGAAGTCGCTCGTTTCCGAGCGCTGGGCGCCGCCGGTGTCATTGCCAAACCATTCGATCCGATGACGCTTGCGGCGTCGCTACGCGGCTACATGCAACCGGTGCAAGACCCGCTGGCGCATTTGCGGAAGGAGTTTCTTGTCAGGATCAATCGAGATGCGACGACGCTCTCGGAAGGCCGCAGCGCGCTCGAAAATGGCCTCCGGCCGCCGGCCGCGCTGGAACAAATCAAGATTATCGCGCACGCGCTGTCCGGCGCCAGCGGAATCTATGGATTTGCGCAACTGAGCGATGACGCGGCGCGCCTCGAGGACGCGGTCGCCGCTGAACTCGCCGGACAAGGAGATCGCGAGCTGACCGATCGTGCACTCGATGATCTGCTCGTTCAGACGGCGCATTGCGGTGACCTGGTCGCGCGGTCCGCTCTGCACGCGTAGCAACGCTCGTCGAGCGAGTCGCGTAGTTTTACCGAGAAAGCCGCTAACGGGGCATTAGTTCGTCCGGGCGCTTGTTTGACGTCGACCTGCCGGACAGCCGTCCGATCAGAATCCGGCAGTCAGGACAGGAGCATCAATATGCAGCGACATGCCAGCGCGATCGAAGGTCCGTTTGACTTTGGTGTGCGCCAGCTCGGCGTAGTCCCGTCGCTGGACCATGCCCCGAGCGTGCTTGTCGCAGACGACGATCCTGCGGTTCTGGAGTTGCTTGCAGCCTACTGCACGCGCATGGGCTTCGACGTCGATACGGCGTCCGACGGGATCCAGGCGTTTCTCAAGGTCAGGCGGGGCAAGCCGGACATCCTGGTGATCGACGTCAACATGCCGGAATTGGATGGTCTGTCGGTTTGCGCGCATCTGCTCGACGCCGACCGGGCGCCGGCGAACGTGATCGTGATTACCGGCAGCAAGAATGCCCACACGCTGCAAAGGTGTGAGCGCGTTGCAACCTACCACGCCAGGAAGGGGCCGAATTTCTGGACCGATCTGCAAGCCGCGTTGACGCGGAGCGATCCTCGCATGGCGCGTCGAATTCACCCGCGCTGAGCCCAGCGCGCGGGCAGGTCGGTAATCAGTCGGTTGCCGGATCACCGGTTTCGCCAAACGCGCGCGGCGTGGCGCCGCGCTCGGGTCACGGTCATGGATCAGGCTGTCGCCGCGATCATGCTCCCTTGACTTCGCTGCAGGCAGCGAAGCTCGCTCTCAGCGAGTCTCGATGCCGCGGCCGACGCCTTCATAGATGAAGCCGCAGCCCTCCATGTCCTGCTGGTTATAGATGTTGCGCAGGTCGATGACGAGCGACCCAGCCATTTCCTGTTTCAGACGCGCCAGATCAAGCGCCCGGAATTGCGCCCACTCCGTCACGATGACCAGGACATCGGCACCGCGCGCGCATTCGTAGGGATCGTCCGAATAGTCGATGTCGGGCAATTCGCGGCGCGCCTGCTCCATGCCGGCGGGATCGTGCGCGCGCACCTTGGCGC
>JADGRP010000115.1 GCA_017880805.1 Burkholderiales bacterium | reverse complement strand
GTTTGATGCAAGCATCGATCATGGTGTCGGTCCCCATCGTGCGCCCGGAGTGTTACGCTGCTCGACTCCGCACTTCAGATTAAGGCAACACGATGACTCTCTACCCGCGTCGCTTCGCCCCCGCAATTCCCGGACTTGCACTCTGCACCGCTGTCGGCCTCTTGCTGGGACTCGGCGGCTGCGCAACGATGCCGAGCGAAAACCCGAACATGGCCGCCCAGCGCAACCAGAACGTCGTCGAGAGCCCGATCCGGACGGACCAGGACCGGCGCATGGACGCGGCGCGCCACCCCGTGGAATTCCTTGCGTTCGCACAGGTGAAGCCCGGCATGCAGGTGCTCGACGTTTCGGCGGGCGCGGGATACACCTCGCAACTATTGGCGCTTGCGGTCGGACCCTCCGGCACCGTGTGGGCGCAGCGGGAACAGGCAGGCGCGGCGCTGACCAAGCGACTCAACGATCATCCGCAGGCCAATCTCGTGGCGGTGTTGCGTCCGTTCGAGGACCCGGTGCCCGATCAGGCGCCGAAGCTCGATCTGATCACGCTCATCCTCAACTACCACGACATCACCTACCTTCCGGTCGACCGCGCCAGGATGAACCAGCGATTGTTCGCCGGGCTGAAGCCGGGTGGGCATTTTGTCGTGATCGATCACTCCGCGAAAGCGGGCGCCGACATTGGCGTCGGCAAGTCCTTGCATCGCATCGACGAGGCGATCGTGCTCGCCGAAGTGAAAAAGGCAGGGTTCGTCCTCGAGTTCGAAAGCGATTTCCTCCGCGACCCCGCAGACACACGCGAGCAATCTTCCGGCGACGCGAAGATTCCCACCGACAAGTTCGCGCTACGGTTCGTCAAGCCGTGATTCGAAACACGGGCCGGGCTGCTGCGCCGGGGTTTCGGATTGCTGACATGATGCGGCGGCAAGCCATCCTCGCGTGCGCATCGTTGCTCGTGGCACCGGCCATGCGCGCTGCGGCACAAGGCGACGTGACCGACCCCGCTATCGCGCGAATCCGCGCCTTTTACGATGTGCTGCTCACGGTGATGAAAGAGGCGGAAAAGCTCGGTATCCAGGGCCGCTACGGAAAACTGGCTCCCGCAATTCGCGCGACCTTCGACCTCGCGGCGATGACGCGCATAGCGGTGGGTCCCGACTGGAATTCGATCGCGCTCGAACAGCAGAATGCCCTGATCGACAGCTTCACACGCATGACGATCGCGACTTACGCCAATCGTTTCGACGGCTACTCCGGAGAACGCTTCGAGGTCGAGCCGGCAACCGAAAGCCGCAACACAGGACGGCTCGTGCGCACCAGGCTGATTCAATCGACTGGAGAGCCTGTGATCCTCAACTATCTGATGCGCGGGTCCGGCGATTCCTGGAAGGTCGTCGACGTCTATCTTTCGGGCACAATCAGCGAGCTCGCGACCAGGCGATCCGAATTCGGTGCGATTCTCAATTCCGGCGGCCCGAACGTCCTCGTCGAGAGCCTGCGCCAGCAGGCCGACAAGCTGATGCGCGCGCCCGGCAAAGCGTAGGTGCGAACTACGGCTTCTGGGGCTCTTCGGCGGACGACCCTGGATCGGTCAATTCTTGCGGCTCATTCTTCTGGCCGCCGGCCTCGCGGAGCTGCGCCTGACGGTACTGCCGTGAGATGCTCTTCATATGGGCGTAGTAGTCGATTGCGCTCGCTTTGATTTCATCGAGCGTTTCGATATTGCGTGATCGCAGGTCGATGCCGTCCACCGTGCCGACCGCAAAATTCGTCGTCGCTGCCGCGTGTCCGCTGACGACGAGCGCCGGGGGAGTCGTGAAAAGGTCGACGCCGAGCCCGAACGCGTCGCGAACATTCGATGGGCCGAAGAAAAGCAATACGACATACGGGCCGTCCTCGACACCCCATGTGTAGAGCGTCTGGCCGAAATCGCCGGTCTGCTTCGCGAAGCCCTGCTGCGTCGCCAGATCGAACATGCCTGCCAGGCCGACGATAGTGTTGATGAAAAAGCGTGCCGAGGTGATCCCCGCGGCGGCGGCTCGCCGTTGCAGCAGATCGTTGACGAAAATCCGCGGCTCCGCCAGATTGTCGATCACCGACCGGAACCTGTCGCGCACGAATTGGGGAACGATTGCCCGGTAAGTTTCGGCGAGCGGCTTGATGAACCCGTCATCCAATACCGTGTTGGCGTCGAACACGGCACGATTCAGCTTTTCCATCGGGTCATCGGACTCCCGGTTGCCGCGATCGGAAATCGTCGCACAGCCTGCGAGCGCTACACACAGAATCAGCGCCGAGACGCGAATCGAACTCCCCAGGGAGCATGCCTTCATGCAATGTCGTTTGCGCGAAAGAGACCGCTTTGGCGCGCCGGTCAACGCGCGCGGCCGCAGCGCAAAAGCCGCACGCGAGCGATAAATTCTCATGAACCTCGCATACGCAGAGTGGCTGCTCATCGCCTGTATTGTGATGGCCGCGGCCGGTTGCGTCTATGCGCTCGGCGCGGCGCTCGCGATGCGGCGCTTAGCCGCCGAAAGTGTACCTGTTGGCGCGACCTTCCCCGGCGTCACGATTCTCAAGCCGCTCGCCGGTGCCGAAGCAAGCTTGTACGACAACCTGGCGTCGTTCTGTACGCAGCATTACGCCGGACAGTCGCAATTGCTCTTTGGCGTGCAGGACCCAACTGACGCCGCGATAGAGATCGTCGCTCGGTTGCGCGCGAAATGGCCCGATCGGGACGTCGAGCTGGTCGTCGATTCCGGCACCCACGGGCCCAATCCCAAGGTCTCCAATCTCGTCGCGCTACAGGGGCACATTCGGCACGACATCGTGATTCTCGCCGACAGCGATATCGCGGTCACCCCGGATTACGTCTCGACGATCGTTGCGGCGTTGCTTCGGCCCAACGTCGGCCTGGTGACCTGCCTCTACCGTGGCGCGGCCCAGGGCGGCGTGTGGGCGCGTCTTGCAAGCATGGCGATCGACTACCGATTCCTGCCCGACGTTATTGTCGGGCTCGAGCTTGGCCTCGCCCGTCCTTGTTTCGGTTCGACGGTCGCGCTCCGCCGTGCGACACTCCATGCCATCGGCGGATTCGAGGCGTTCCTGGACCATCTCGCCGACGACAACGCCATCGGCGAAGCGGTACGCGCCACCGGCATGCAGGTCGTCGTGCCGCCCTATATTGTTGTCCACGCGTGTTCGGAGCGGACCGCCGGGGAGCTGCTGGCCCACGAGCTTCGCTGGGCGCGGACCTTGCGAGCCGTGAGTCCGCTGGGCTACGCCGGCCTGGTCATCACCCACCCGCTGCCGTTTGCGCTCATTGCGGCGGCCTTGAGTGGCATCGATGGCTTGGGAAGCCTCGGCGTGGGCATGATCGCGTCGTCGATCGCCTGCCGCCTTGTTCTGCAGTTTCAAATTGATCATACTCTGCGGATGAGCTCACGCCGCTGGTGGTTGGGCCCCGTGCGCGATATGCTCTCGTTCGTGGTCTATGTCGCCAGCTTCTTCGTAAACGTCGTCAGTTGGCGTGGAACTCGTTACAAAGTGCGCCCCGATGGAACCTTGGCGCCGCTCGGAAAGCCAAAGGCATGATGCGCACGCTGTTTCTGCAGGCACCGTCGTTCGACGGGTTCGATGGAGGCGCGGGCTCCCGCTATCAGGCGCGGCGCGAGATTCGCTCGTTCTGGTATCCGACCTGGCTCGCGCAACCTGCGGCCCTGGTCGAAGGCAGCAAGCTCGTCGACGCTCCGCCGCACGGCCTGAAGCTCGCCGACATCGCCGCGAGCGCGCGCGATTTCGATCTCGCCGTCCTGCACACTTCGGCGCCCTCGTTCGCGTCAGACGTCAAGACCATCGAAGCGCTCAAGTCCGTCAATCCCAACTTGAAGGCAGGCCTCATCGGGGCAAAAGTTGCCGTCGATCCCGCGGGTAGTCTCAGCGCATCGAAAATCATCGATTTTGTCGCCGGCAACGAGTTCGATTTCACGATCAAAGAGGTCGCCGAGGATCGCGACTGGGGCAGAATCGCCGGCCTCTCGTATCGAAATACCGAGGGGCGCATCGTCCACAACGAAGCGCGCGCGGTTCTGGAGGACATGGACGCGCTTCCGTTCGTGACACCGGTCTACAAGCGCGACCTCAAGATCGAAAACTATTTCATCGGGTACCTCAAACATCCCTACATCTCGCTGTACACGGGACGCGGCTGCAAGTCGCGCTGCACTTTCTGTCTCTGGCCGCAAACCGTTGGCGGGCACCGTTATCGTACCCGCAGCGTGGGCCACGTCGTCGAGGAGATCGCCTGGGCGAAAAAGGCGTTTCCGCAGGTCAAGGAATTCTTCTTCGACGACGACACGTTCACCGATGATCTGCCGCGCACGCAGGCCATCGCCAGGGAGCTCGGCAAGCTGGGCATCACCTGGTCGTGCAATGCCAAGGCCAACGTCCCGCGCGAGACGCTCGAGGTCATGCGCGACAACGGCTTGCGGCTGCTGCTCGTCGGCTACGAATCGGGGAACCAGCAGATCCTGTACAACATCAAGAAGGGCATGCGCATCGAGTTCGCGCGGCGCTTCACCAAGGACTGCCACGAGCTGGGCATCACGATCCACGGGACGTTCATCATGGGCCTGCCCGGCGAGACCAAGGAGACAATCGAGGAAACGATCCGTTTCGCCACGGAAATCAATCCTCACACGATTCAGGTGTCGCTCGCGGCGCCGTACCCGGGCACGTACCTCTATAAGCAGGCGTTGGAAAAGGGATGGCTGGACAACGCCAACGCGGAGCTCGTCGACGCGCACGGCGTCCAGATCGCCCCGCTCCACTACCCGCACCTCGCCCATACCGAAATCTTCGATTCCGTGGAGACGTTCTATCGACGCTTTTATTTTCGCAGCGGCAAGATCGCGTCCATCGTCGGCGAAATGGTCAGGAGTCCCGAGATGATGAAGCGTCGGTTGCGTGAAGGCATCGAATTCTTCCAGTTCCTGCGCGAGCGGCGGGAGATCGCGCGCTGAAGTCGCTGATCGTCACGGCCGATGACTTCGGCCTGGCGCGCGAAGTCAACGAAGCAGTCGAGCTCGCGCACACGAGCGGCATACTGACCGCGGCAAGCCTGATGGTAGGTGGTGCGGCGTTCGACGATGCCGTGGCGCGCGCGCGCCGCCTGCCTTCGCTCCGGGTCGGGCTACACCTCGTTCTGGTCGACGGTCGGCCGCTGCTGCCGGCCGACCGCATACCGGACCTTGTCGATGGACAGGGGCGCCTGCGCACCGACATGTTCAGGATGGGCCGGGATATCTTCCTTCGTCCCGGGATACGCCGGCAACTTGCGGCCGAGATCGAGGCACAGTTCGCGGCGTACCAGGCAACCGGCCTGCCGCTCGACCATGTCAACGCCCACCATCATTTTCACCTGCACCCGACAGTCGCGGGACAAATTCTCGCGATCGGGCCCCGTTACGGAATGCGCGCGTTGCGCGTCCCGAGGGAACCGGCAAAGCTGCTGAATCGTATCGAGACCCTCGGCAAGCGGCGCCGTGATTGGCTCACCGCGCCGTGGATCGCGCATCTCAAAAAGCGGGTTCGCCGTCGGACGTTACGCACCGCGGACCAGGTTTTCGGCCTCGCATGGTCCGGCGCGATGACCGAGTCGCGTGTCGCCGGGATACTGAGGCATTTGCCCGAAGGTGTGACCGAGATCTACTCTCATCCGGCGATTTCTTCCTCTTTCGCGGGTTCGACAAGCGGTTACCGCTATGCCGATGAGCTGGCGGCGTTGGTCGCGCCAGGTATCGTGGCGCTTGCGCGCGCGACCGGCGCGAGACTTGGCGGCTTTTCGGATCTGATCTCATGAAAAACCTGGGTGCGGCGCTGGCGCTCGCGGGCCTTGCCCTGGCGATAGCGCTTTTCGTCCGCGAGGGCATCGCAACCGTCGTCGATCTCTTGCTCGCCGCGGGTCCGGGTTTGGTCGTCGCGGCGATTTTTCATCTCGCGCCTATGGCGCTCAATGCGCGGGCGTGGCAACTGCTTCTGCCGGGCCAGGAACGGGCAAGCCTGCGCACGATGACCCGGGCGACTTGGATCCGCGAATCGGTGAATGGGCTGCTTCCGGTGGGCCGCATCGGCGGCGAAGTCGTTGCCTACCGCATCCTGCGACGCAACTTCGTTCGCCGATCCTCCGCGGCCGCGAGCCTCGTCGCCGACATGGCGCTCTCGGTCGTCTCACAGGCAGGCTTCGCTTTGCTCGGCCTCGGGCTCTTGTTCATGCTTGGCGCTACCACGCTCGCGACGCCGCGCCTGCTGGCGGGCCTTGCAATCATGATCGCACTCGGCATCGCGTTTGCGCTCGTTCAGCGCGCCGGTGCCATGAGCGCAATCGCGAGTGTATTGAACCGGCTCCTCGCCGGCCGCCTGAACGCCGCAATCACGAAATCCGTGCGGCTCGATAGCGCGATGCGCGAGATCTATGCGCGTCGCGGCGATGTCGCGGCGTGTCTGGGCTGGCAACTTGCCGGCTGGGTCGCCGGTGCCGGCGAGATCTGGCTTGCGCTGCACTTTCTCGGCCAGCATCGCAGCGTCCTCGATGCGATTGTGATCGAGGCACTGATCCAGGCGATCAGCAGCGCCGCGTTCCTGGTGCCTGGTGCGCTTGGCGTGCAAGAGGGCGGTTTCGTCCTGATCGGCGCGGCGCTCGGCATCGACGGCACCACGGCGCTGGCACTCGCGACGGCCCGGCGCCTTCGCGATCTGGTCGTCTTCCTGCCGGGGCTCGTCGCCTGGCAGTGGTCCGAGGTTCGCGCGCACGTCCCGAAAAGCGCAAAGCCATCGCAATTGCCCTAACGCGCCGACGGGCCGCCGGGAGCGCGCACGGATCGCAACAAGACGGGCAGGAACAGCAGTGCCACCAGCAAGGTGCAGGCGAGGGACAAGGCTAGAAGCTTGCCCATGCTCGACGTTCCCGGATGATGCGACAGCCACAGGCTTCCGAACGCCGTGCCCGTCGTCAACGCGCTGAACATAACCGCGCGCGTCAAGCTCGACTGCAGCAGATTCACCGCCCCGCTTCGCCAGGCCATCACGAAGTAGATATTGAACGCCACGCCGATGCCGATCAACAGCGGGAGCGCGATGATGTTCTCGAAATTGAGCGGCATGCCGATCGCTGAGCAGACACCGAGCGTGACAAGCCCGGCAAGGAGCAGGGGCGTGAGCGTCAGCAGCACGTCGACGGTCCGGCGCAAAGCAATCGCCAGTAGCACGGCGATCGACGCCAATGCCCAGAAACCCGCCTGAATGAACGCCTGAATGATGGTACGGCTCGATTCCTGGATCGACACCGGGGCCCCGGTTGCCTCCGGGGCCAGCTCTCGCACGGCGGCCACGAACCGCCGCAGCGCGTCGTTATCACTCGCACCGCCCTTGGGGAAAACTTCGACTCGCGCTCGCCCGTCGGGCGCGACCCAGTCGCGCGAAAGATCGTCTGGCAATGCTTCAACCGTGACCGGCGCGGCCTGCAGCGCCAAGCGCAACTGTCCGAGCGTCACGGCGAGCCCCGGAATGAGCACGCTTCTCGCCCGCTCGCGTTGCGCCGGCTCGCCTCGCGCGAGGGCGCGAAGCGCTCGCGCCAGGCGCGTTGCGTCAAGCGACGCAGCGAGTCGGGGATTCGCGGCGGCAGTTTCGTCGAGTCGCTGCGCCACGTTCGACAGCGAACGAACGGTCTCTTCGTCACCGGGAGAGGGGCGCACTTCGGCGGGATTGAGCACCGGATCGAGCAGCAGTGCCGCGTCGCTGATCACTGCCAGCTTTTCCTCCTGGCGTTCCGGCACGAAGCTCGCCAACGTGAGCGCGTGGTCGACCTCGGGTAGCAGCTCGACGCGTCGCGCAAGCACGACAGCTTGCCTAAGCGAGGGCGCGAGCACATCGATGGTGTTGGGCGTGGTGTCCGGATCGCGCATCAGGTCGAGCAGCGTGGCAACCGACTCGGTCCGTTCGCTTCGCAAGTGCAGCGGATTGAAATCGAACTGGAGCGCGGGCAGCAGAGCCACGCTGGAAACCGCCGCTACGCCCGCGCCGGCGAGGACCCAACGTCCGCGGCGCGCGACAAAATGGTCGAGTGACGCGAATCTCGCGTAGCCGATCGGAGCGCGCTCTGCCGGCGGACGGAGCACCTTGATGAGCGCCGGCAGCAAGGTGATACTGGAAATGAATGCGACGATCATGCCAGTCCCGGCAATGACCCCGAGCTCCGACACGCCTCGGTACGCAGTCGGCAGGAACGCGTAAAAGCCTGCCGCGGTCGACGCCGCCGCGAGTGCCAGCGCCGTCCCGACTTCCGCGCCGGCATCGCGTAGCGCGGGAGCGAGCTCGTCACCGGCGTAGCGCTTGGCGCGGTAGCAAACGCAGAACTGGATGCCGAAATCGACGCCGAGGCCGACGAAGAGCACGGCGAAAGCCACGGAGATCAGGTTGAATGTACCGAACACGAAGAGGCCGAAGCTCGCGGTGATCAACAATCCCACGATGAGACTCGACACGATCGCAAGAATGAGCTGCCATGAGCGCAGTGCCAGCCAAAGCAGGAGCACGACCGCACCTATCGTCGCGACGGCATTGAGCGCGGCTCGATCCGCGAGTGTTTCGAATTCCTCGTCGGCCAGAGGCACGGCTCCGGTGAGTCGGATGCGCAGCCGCGGCTCGGCGTCCAGCGCCAATGCGTGAACGGTTTGACGGATCGCATCGGTGGCGCGGCCACCGGGCTGGAGCGCCGTGTAATCGAGCACCGGATGAACAAGAATGAATCGCCGCAGCTCGCGTGGCTCGGGATCGCGCTGGGCAATCAGCGAGCGCCAGGAAAACGAAGGCGTTTGTCCCGCGTCGATGGCCTCGAACGCATCCGCGAGCTTGGCAATCGGCGGCGCGAACGCGTCAAGCGTCGGCGGGTCGCGACGCACTCCCTCGAGGACAAGCGATAGCGCCTGCATCAAGCCCCGCAGCGATGGATCGGCGGCCAAGGTGCCCAGAAGAGGTTGTGCCGCGATCAACTGCCTCGTCGTCTGCGACACTTCGGCGGTCGATTCGAACAACAAACCTGCCCGATCGAAGAAGGGCCCGCCATCCGGTCGCCACACGGCGTGAAACATTGCCGTTTGCGCCGACAACTGTTGCGACAGAGCAGCGGCCGCCGCCTCCGCAAGCTCCGGCATCGCGCCGTCCACGACGACCGCGATCAGGTCCGCTCGTTGCGGAAATGCCGCGGTGAAGGCGGCTTCGCGCTTGCGCCATGGCACGTCTTCCGAAATCAGCTTTGCGCTGTCGGTGTCGATCGCAATGTGACGCTGTGTGTAGACGAGCGTGCCGGCGCAGACGATTGCCGCGATCAGGATCACAAGCCAGGCCTTGCGCGTGCATGCACCGACGACGTCACCGACCAGCGAGCGCAAGCGCGCGTCCCCGTGCGAGCTCATCGATTGTCCGGGCGCGTGATTTTCAGGTCTCCCGATAGACCAGCAACAGCGCTCCGATCAGCACGAAGCAAAGAGGCCACAGCCACCCGGTCAAACGTCCTTCTTCCTCCGGTGCCTCGATCTCGAGCCATCGCGCCCATCCGGCCGTGATGCCGAGCACCGCGATGGGCAAGTGGGTCGCTTCGACGAGCAACTCTTCTTTCACGTTGGCAAGCGCGTGCGAGTGCGTCAGCAAGAGCGTCCCGCCGAGGGCAGTCAGCAGCGGAAAGACGCGCATCAATCCACGCGATGCGATGCGGCCTATGCGTACGCGCCATTCGAACCAGGCAAAGACGACGATAAGGAGCACAAAAACGCGATGTTGAACGACCTCCGGGTCCTTGAGGCTCTCGAAAAAGCCGATGTCGCCCATCGGCCAGACTTCAGGGTCCGCCCGGAAGAACAGGAACGCGGCAAGAGCGAGAAACAGCAGCGGCCAATGCTTTGCCCATGGCGCGCGACCGCTTCGCCCGGCGAGGGCGGCAATCCCGACAATCAGCACCAACAAGCCGGCCCAATGATGGTTGTACTCCGACCACGCGACGTCCTGCGCATTGCGCGGCGGCAATTCACCGG
>JADGRP010000114.1 GCA_017880805.1 Burkholderiales bacterium | reverse complement strand
GCGGCCGGGAAATTCAGAAAGAAGGAGATCAAGATGAGTGCAGGCAGGACAATGAAGGCATTGGTGCTGAAGCAGCACGGCGGGCTCGGCGATCTCGCCGTGGTCGACGACTATCCGCGGCCCGCCGTCACCGACGGCCACGTGGTGATCCGCGTGCGCGCGTCATCGTTCAACTATCACGATGTATTCACGGTGCGCGGCATGCCTGGGATCAAGGTGCCGCTGCCGGTGGTCATCGGACTCGATATGGCCGGGGAGATCGCGGAAGTGGGCGCGGGTGTGAGCGGATGGAAACAAGGAGACCGCGTGCTGGTGAATCCGCTGAACAGGAAAAAGGGGCTGATGGGGGAAATGCTGGACGGCGGCATGGCCGAATATTGCCTCGTGTCCGCCGAACAGTTGATCAGGATGCCCGCGACCGTCAGCTTCGAAGACGCCGCGTCGCTTCCGGTCGCCTATGGCACCGCGCACCGGATGCTGGTGACGCACGATACCGTGCGCAAGGGAGAGCGCGTGCTCATCCTGGGCGCGAGCGGCGGCGTCGGCACGGGCTGCGTAGTGCTCGCGAGGATGCTGGGGGCGGAGGTGATCGCCTGCGCCGGCGGCGAGGAAAAGATGCAGCGGCTGCGGGACCTCGGCGCCGACCACGTCATCAACTACACGGAGGTCGACTTCTCCAAATGGGCCATCGAGACGTACGGCAAGCCGCAGCGCCGGAGCTATGACGGCGGCGTCGACGTCGTCGTCAATTTCACCGGCGGCGACACTTGGTTGCCGTCGCTGAAATGCCTGAAGCGCGGTGGCAAGCTGCTGGTGTGCGGCGCGACCGCCGGGCACGACCCGAAGGAGGATTTGCGCTACATCTGGAGCTTCGAGCTCAACATCATGGGATCGAACAGTTTTTACGACGACAATCTGGCGGCATTGATGGCATTGATCGAGGAGGGCAAGATCAAGCCGGCCATCGACAAGGTGTTGCCGCTGGAGGAGGCGCGGGAAGGGCTGCGCCTGATCCAGGACCGCGAGGTTCTGGGCAAGATCGTCGTCACGCCCTGACCGGCCAGACAAGGAGGGAGCAATGGACGCAATGGCATTGACCGCAGAGCAGGTGCAATCACTGATCGCGCGCGGACCCTTTCATCAATGGCTGGGTCTCAAGGTGCTGCGCGTCGGCGACGGCGAAATCAATATCAGGGCCACCTGGCGGGAGGAATGGGTAGTGAACCCGGACCGCCGGTATACCCATGGTGGTATTCTGGCCGCGTTGGTTGATCTCACCGCGGATTGGGCATTGGTGTCGAAGACTGGCCGCGGCGTGCCCACCATCGACATGCGCATCGACTATCACCGGGCGGCGATGCCCGGCGACCTCACGGCGCGTGGCAAGCTCGTGAAATGGGGGAGTCAATACGCGGTCAGCGAGGCGCAGGTCTTCGACAAGGACGACGTGCTGGTCGCGAGCGGGCGAGGCGTTTACTTCACCGCGTCCCCCAAGGCCTGATGCGCGCTGACACGAAGCCGGTCACCGCGCTCATCGATCATGCGGTGATCAATGTCCTCGACCGAATGGACGCCGCGGTCGAGCGCTTTCGCGCCTTCGGCTTCACCCTGACTGAGCGCGGGTATCACTCGCTAGGATCGATCAACCATCTCATGGTGTTCGGCGCCGACTATCTTGAGCTCATCGGCTTGCCGCAAAAAGGGGATCTCATCCGCCGGGAGGTGGCCGACAGTCCACTCGGTCTGAATGGCCTCGTCTTCGCCACCGACGATGCGCAGCGTCTGCACCGTCAACTGGTCGGACGAGGCGAGGCGGTCGAGCCTGCGCTTGCATTCAATCGTCCTGTTACGCTCGACGGCGTGACGCACATCGCGTCGTTCAAGACCGTACGTCTCGCGCCCGGCTCCGTCCGGGGCGGCCGGGTCTACTTCTGCGAGCACGAGACGAGGCATCTGGTCTGGCGCCGGGAATGGCAAGGACATCGTAATGGCGTGAACGCCCTGGCCGGATTCACCATCGTGGTCCCCGAACTCGCTCGTGAAGCGGCGCTCTATGCGCGTATTCTGGGCGCGAAAGCAAGGCGGTTATCCGACAACGAGAGCGAACTCGCGTTGGGTCCATTCAGGCTTAGTTTCATGACGCCAACGTGCTACTGCAATCGCTACGGGACATTCGCCGGCGACGCGGGCGGACGGGAAGCCTTTATGGGCGCGCTGGCGCTGCGGACGGCCGCGCTCGCACAGGTACGCGCATGCATGGCCGCGGCGGCGGGCGATGGTGTGGAGGCAGAGAACTTTCCCGCGCGCACGGTCGTGTCGGCTGCGTCGGCGTTCAACACAGTGCTCGAATTCGTCGAATGAAACTTTGGATCGGGAAGGCAGCATGAGGGAGATCTACAACCTCGGTGATCTCATTGATCGCGACCGCGATCTGGACAAGCTCGCCCTCATCGACCTGGGCGGCGAATCCGGTCCGCGCGAGTTCAGCTACCGCCAACTCGACGACATGGCGAACGGCGTCGCTCGCGCCCTGCTGGCAAGGGGATTGAAGCGCGGCGAGCGCATCGCCATCCTTTCGGCGAACCGGGCCGAATATCTTGCTGCCTATTACGGCGCGATGCGCGCCGGCTTGGTCGCCGTGCCCGTCAATCACCGGTTTCCGCCCGCGTTGATCGAGTTCGTCATGCGCGATGCGGGCGCGCGGGTGGTATTCTGCGATCCGGAACGGCGGAACCGCTCTCCAGCGGATCTTCCCGTCGTCGAATTCGGCACCGCCGGTGCGTCGGGTTTCGACGCATTCCTCGACGCGGGTCCGTTTTCGGCGGTCGTGCCGGGGCCGGACGAGGCGGCGATGATTCCCTACACGTCCGGCTCGACCGGGCGGCCAAAAGGCGTCGTGCTTTCGCACCAGAGCCACATCTGGGTGGTCAAGGTGCGCATGGCTGGTCAGGACCTCTCCCGTCATCGCTATCTCATCGCAGCGCCGCTGTGTCACATGAACGCGCTGGCGCTGTCCAAGCTCGCCTGCGCCGCGCACGCGACGATTATCCTGCTGCCACAATTCACGAGCGGGGCCTACATCGAGGCCATCGGTCGCTACCGCTGCACCTGGCTCACGGCGGTCCCACCAATGATCGCGATGATGTTGCGCGAGAAAGCGCTACTCGCGCGGGCGGATTTTTCCTCCGTCGAGTTTTTGCGCATGGGCTCGGCTCCCGTTAGCCTCAGCCTGCTGAAGGCGATCGCCGACACGATGCCGCACGTGGTCACCAGCAACGCATACGGGACGACCGAGGGCGGCCCGGTGGTGTTCGGTCCGCATCCCGACGGCATCGAGCAGCCCGGGCTTTCCGTGGGATATCCGCACCCGCAGGTGCACTTGCGGCTGGTCGACGACGCCGATCTGGACGCGGAGCAGGGCGTATTGCAACTCAAGTGTCCCGCGGTCATGAGCGGTTATCACAATTGTCCAGACCTGAAACCGCCCTTCACCGACGACGGGTTCTACATTACAGGCGACGTGTTTCGGCGCGACCGGCAAGGTTTTCATTATTTCGTCGGACGTGTCGACGACATGTTCGTCTGCGGTGGCGAGAACATCTATCCGGGCGAGGTCGAGAAGCTGCTGGAGACGCATGCGGACATCATGCAGGCCTGTGTGGTGCCCGTGGATGACGCCATCAAGTGGCAGAAGCCGGTTGCCTTCTGCGTGTTGCGCAAAGGCGCGAGTCTGACCGAGGCGCAGGTCAAGCAATATGCGTTGACGAAGGTTCCGGCGTATCAGCATCCGCGCTTCGTCTGGTTTGTCGACGGGCTGCCGCTATCCTCGACCAACAAGATCGACCGCAAGGCGTTGATCGCATTGGCGCAGTCCTGCATCGCCGCGGGAGAGCATCCCACCACCTGATACGCTACTCACGACGAGGATGGAGCGGCAAGGCTGGCCTTGCAGACAAGAGTCGGTACCATGAGAAAATGGTCTTTATATCTTTACTCGGATACAACTCCACGCTGTCCATCGCACGTCCTCCTTGCAGAGCATGCGCGATAGCGTACTACTGACCCACAGAGATGTCTGAAGAACCAAAAACAAAGACGTTCAGTTCAGGGAACGTCGTGCTTTATTGCCAGCCCGACAGAAAAGAATCCCAATGAAAGCAAGAAACGATTCCATCCGGGAGCCAATAGGGACGGGGGTTTCGGACCCATCGTTTCGCGGCGGCGAATGATGTGAGGGCGGCAGTGCGCCGGTGGTCTGCGCCGGGACCAGCGGGGCTGTAGAATGACCGAGTGGAGGAGGCGCAATAGAAACTCCGGCCCGACCCCGAATTTGTTGTGACTCAGTTGTGCAAGCCGCAACGTTGAAACATTGACCGAAACCCGGGCGCAGGGCCTGCGCGGCATTCCCTAAGGAGGAACCCCGAATGGACACCGCATTCTGGTCGGCGACCAGACTCATCCGCGCGTTGCGCACGAAGAAAATCGGCGCGCTGGAGCTGGTCGATCTCTACGCCGCGCGCATCGCTCGCCATGACCGGACGTTGAATTCTCTCTGCGTGCTCGACTTCGACGCGGCAAGGAAACGCGCGCGCGGCTTCGATCGCGCATCCGGACGGGCGGGCGCGAAAATCGGACCGCTCGCCGGTTTGCCGATGACGGTGAAAGAATCGTTCGATCTCGCCGGCCATCCCACCACTTGGGGGCTGGCCGAGTACAAGAACACCCGAGCCGCGGGCAACGCGACAGCGGTGGAACGCTTCGCGCGCGCGGGTGCAAACGTCTTCGGCAAATCGAACGTGCCCACGCTGCTGGCCGACTGGGAAACGAACAACCCGGTGTACGGCAAGACGGTAAACCCCTGGGATCCGGCGCGCACGCCCGGCGGCTCGTCCGGCGGTGCGGCAGCCGCGCTCGCGGCAGGCCTCACCGGCCTCGAAGCCGGGAGCGACATCGGCGGCTCGATCCGCAACCCGGCGAACTACTGCGGCGTCTACGGCCACAAACCCACCTGGGGCCTCTGCTCGATGGCCGGCCATGCACTGCCGGGCAGCGTGCACCCGGCCGACATCTCCGCGATCGGGCCGCTTGCGCGCAGCGCCTTTGATCTCGAGCTGGCGCTAGGCATCATGGCCGGGCCCGACGCGATCGACGGCGCGGGCTGGACGCTGGCGCTGCGAAAACCTGCGCGCAAGACGCTGCGCGGCCTGCGCGTCGCGGTTCTCGCTACGCATCCCACCGCGGAAACCGACGCCACGGTGCAGCAAGCGATCGGCCGGCTGGCGCAATTCTTGTCCCGGCAGGGCGCAAAAGTGTCCGAGCGCGCGCTGCCCGCCTTCGATCTGGGCGAGGCGCACCGCGTCTTCATCCAGCTCCTGCGCGGCGCGACCTCCGCGACGCAGACGCCGGAATTCTTCGCGCAGATGCTGGCCGCGAAGGCGAGGCTAGCTCCGAAGGACGGTTCCTACTATGCACAGATGGTGCGCGCCAACACGCAGCCGCACAAGGATTGGCTTGCGGCTTCCAATCGCCGGCACCAGATGCGCCTCGCGTGGGCGGAATTCTTCCGCGACTGGGACGTGCTGCTGTGCCCGAACGCGGCGACCGCAGCCTTCCCGCATTCGATGCCGGGCGAGCGCTGGGAACGCATGATCTCGGTGAACGGCAAGCCGCAGCCGGCGACGACGCAGATGTGGTGGGCAGGTATTGCCGGCATGTGCTATCTGCCCGGTACGGCTGCGCCGATCGGCCTCGCGCCCGAGGGATTGCCGATCGGCGTGCAGATCATCGGGCCACAGTACGGGGATCTGACGACGATCCGCGTCGCGCAGTTGATCGAGCGCGAGTACTACGCGTTCGTTCCTCCACCGGCCTACGCCTAGTCCCGGGTTTGTCGCGTC
>JADGRP010000113.1 GCA_017880805.1 Burkholderiales bacterium | reverse complement strand
GAAACCGTCCCCGATCCGACCGCCAGCATCATCTGGCTGCACGGCCTGGGCGCCGACGGTAACGATTTCGTGCCGATCGTCCCTGAGCTGAAGCTGCCGCCGACGCTCGCCGTACGGTTTGTGTTTCCGCACGCGCCCGTGCGCAAGGTGACGATCAATAGCGGCGCCGCCATGCGCGCCTGGTACGACATCACCGCGGCGGATCTGAACAGCCGCGCCGATATTGCTGGCGTCAAGCAGTCGCAGGCCGAGCTCGAAGCACTTATCGCGCGCGAAAAAACGCGCGGCATCGCCGCGTCTCGGATCGTGGTCGCCGGCTTCTCACAAGGCGGTGTGATCGCGCTGCACACTGCGCTGCGCCATCAGGAGCGGCTGGCGGGAGTGATCGCGCTGTCGACGTATCTGGTGCTTGCGGACAAGCTGGCCGACGAAGCGGCGGCGGCCAATCGCGATCTACCGATCTTCATGTCCCACGGAACCGCCGACCCGGTCGTGCGCTTCGAGTGGGGCGACACCTCGCGCCGCGCGCTTGTTGCCAGCGGCTACCGGGTCGACTGGCACACCTACAGGATGGAGCACTCCGTGTGCATGGAGGAGATCCATGCGATCGGCAGTTGGCTTGCGAAGACGCTCGATTCCTGACTTCGTCGTTCCCGCGAAAAGCCTGCCCTCGAATGCTTCAATCGGGGGCGGGAACCGAGCGTCTTTTTGACGAACGCCACTGGATCCCCGCTTTCGCGGGGAAGACGCGAGTTTTGTGGACGCTATCGCCAAGTTCGGTGATCCTCAGCAATTCGCCCGCTGCGAATTGAATGCGCCCTAAAGCGCGCGCATCCTTAAA
Source organism: Burkholderiales bacterium (assembly GCA_017880805.1). Lineage (GTDB taxonomy): Bacteria > Pseudomonadota > Gammaproteobacteria > Burkholderiales > Casimicrobiaceae > PALSA-1003. The sequence continues at coordinate 45,935 of JADGRP010000113.1, read as the reverse complement.
CGCGCGCCGTCGTCATCGATTACCCGGAATCCAAGCCGCGCATAGAGTCGCCGCGCCGGATTGCAGCGCAGGACCCGCAGCTCGACATAGCGATCCGACTGCTGCGCGAGCGTCAGCACAGCGTTGATGATGGCCGTACCCACGCCGTGATTGCGCTCAGCGCCCATGAGCTCGATGTCGCGCAGAAAAATCTTGCGCCAGTGCCGCGTCAGGCTGATGCGGCCCACATCGTGGAGCACCGTTCCGCGGTGCACGATCACCGCCTGGCGCGCGGGCGCGTAGGTTGCAGCGAAATTCGCGCGCTGCCATTCCTCGTTCCAGCCCCAGGTCGCGTCGACGTAGGTGCGCATGGCGTCACGATGCAGCGCGAACAGAAAATCCTCGTCGTCACGTTCCGCTGCGCGGAATGTCCAGCCGCGAAACGCGGGCGCGCCGGCCAGCGCCGCGCTCAGCGGCTCAATCCACCCGGCTGCCACGGGAGGAAGACGAAGTTGAGGACGATGGCGTGGAGGAGGAGGGCGCGCGTGACGGCGTGGCCTTGGGCTTGATTCCGCGCTGCGCGAGCGCATCGCGAAGCAGGAATTCGATTTGTGCGTTGACGCTGCGCAGCTCGGTCTGGGCGAGCCGCTCCATTTCGTCCCAGACGACAGGATCGAGCCTGAGCAGGAAGGCTTTCTTCTCGGCCATGGCTAAGACACGGGTGCCGACGTGCGGCGCCGATCGCCTTTCACGTCAGTAGGGCGTTCGAAACCGCAAATAGAATAATCCTTGCCATGACAGGATGGCGGCGAAGAAGCCACCGAGGACACTCCAGAAAAGCGGCGCGGGAAGCTGCGGCGGGACGCTCGTGTTCGCTTCGAGGATCGTGTAGTGCAGCGCGGCGGCGAAGACGGTCAGTAGGCATCCGAGCCACCCCCCGAACGCGCCGACGGACGCAAGCGTCTCGCCGCGCCGCAGGGGCGCGAGCCAGTAGTCGCGATTCGGCAACTTGACGCCGCGCTTGGTGATGAGCGGCAGTCCCGCGATCGAAGCCACGATAAACAGCGGGAACAGGGTCGCGAATCCGAGGATAAACAGCAGGTAGCCGTCGCGCGGCATCGAGCCGTTGGCCTGGCCGGCGCCGCCGAAATGCATGGCCACGCGTGGCGGCAATTGGCCGATCGTGCCGACGATGTACGCGCTGCTGGCGATCACGAGCGTGACGAAGAGCAAAAGGGAAAGACGACGCATTGCAGGCTCCAAGTAGCGTGTCGTGGTTCACACCGGCGCCGTTGCCGACGCCGTCGTGATCAGCAGGTTCGCTTGCCGGGCCTGCCGGCAAACACCGCATACGCCAAGCCCAGCGCGGCACCCAGCGCGAGGCCGATGGGGCTGTTGCCTAGGGCGGTTCCTACCGCAGTGCCGGCGCCTGCGCCGACCGCTGTCCACAAGCCAGGATTTCTCGCTCGCAAGAAAATCATGATGGGCTCCCGTGTCCGAAGGTTAGTGAGTTAGTGATATAGCGTGCCGGTATTGATCACCGGTTGAACCTCGCTCTCGGCGCAAAGCACGGTCATCAGGTTGCTGACCATCGCCGCCTTTCGCTCGTCGTCCAGCTCGACGACTTTCTTCTCCGACAACTCTCTCAAGGCCATCTCGACCATGGACACCGCGCCATGGACGATCTTCTGCCGCGCGGCGATGATCGCTTCGGCTTGCTGCCGCCGCAGCATCACCTGCGCGATTTCGGGCGCATAGGCAAGGTGCATCAGCCGCGCTTCGTCGACAACGACGCCGGCTTTGGCGAGCCGCTGCTGCAGCTCCATCACCAGCGCGCGGGAAATGAGGTCGCTGCCGCCGAGCAGCGTCGGCTCCAGCACGCCGCCGGGCTCGATGTCGCCGTGATCGTAGGCAAACGATGACGCGAGATGGCGTACCGCGGCCTCGCTTTGCAGCTTCACGTAGTTCTCGTAATTGTCGACGTCGAAGCTCGCCTTGGCGGTGTCGTCGACGCGCCACACGACGACCGCCGCGATCTCGATCGGGTTGCCTCGCTTGTCGTTGACCTTGAGCCGCTCGCCGTTCAGGTTGCGCGCGCGGAGCGATACCTTGCGCCGCGTGTAGAACGGGTTGGTGCCGCGTAATCCCGCCACTCGGGTGGTGCCCCGGTAGCTGCCGAACAATTGCAGCAGCGCGGCTTCGTTGGGCTGCAGCGTGTACAGCCCCGATAAAAAAAGCAGTCCGGCGATGAACAACAGAACGAAAACAACGATCGCCGTCACCAGCCCCGTCACCGAGGCCGAGCGGCCAAACGCCACGCCCTGCAGCAGTTGCCAGATGCCGAAGCCGAGCAGCGTCAGGCCGATGGCCATGACGATGAAGCCGTTCCAGGTTGTGATCGGCCGTTCTTCGTGCGCGCTTTTGATTTCCCGAATGCGTTCCATCTTCAAGTCCCCTCCACGACGCCAAGGCCAAGAGGCCGTGGGCGATATTTAAATGATATCATAACAATATCGGCCACTGTCAAGGCCTTTCCGCGTGGGTTGAACGAAGCGTCGAAGCGAAAAAAAACGGACGGGGTCACCGTCCGCTTGGGGATAGACACACAGGAGAGCCTCCCGATGTCGTCTTGCCTTGTTTGCGACCCCTCAGTCAGGATCCCACATTTGCGTTCGCCGAATCAGCCGAGGTTCACCGGCACGAAAATGCGCGCGTCATCGCGCTGGATCAACAGCGCCACCGTCTTGCCGGACTTGGCCACCAGCTCTCTGAGTTGAGCGGTCGTTTTCACCGGCGTGTTGTTGACTGCGACGATGACGTCGCCGGCACGGATGCCCGCGCGCGCCGCTGCACCCGCGACGTCCTGCACGACCAATCCATTCGGCAGCGAGCCGTCGCGCATTTCTTCGGGCAAAAGCGGGCGCACCGCGATGCCCAGCCTTGCCTTGCCCAGATCGGCCTTGTCGTTTGCTGCGACCACGGCCGTGTCTTCAATGGCGCCGACGGTCACCGCCACTTGCCTGGATTTGCCATCGCGCCAGACCTCGAGCGTCGCCTGAGTATTCGGCTTCAGGCTCGACACCAGCGGCGGCAGATCGGCCGAGCCGTTGATCTCCTTGCCGTTGAACTTGACGATGACGTCACCGGGCTCGATGCCAGCCTTGGCCGCGGCGCTGTCTTTTTGCACCGAGCTGACCAGCGCCCCGGCCGGCGATTTCAGACCGAAGTTCTGCGCCAATGCCTGAGTGACTTCCTGGATGGTAACGCCTAAGCGGCCGTGCTCGACCTTGCCGTGCTTTTGCAGCTGGTCGCCGACCTGCATCGCGATGTCGATCGGCACCGCGAACGCGAGCCCCTGAAAGCCGCCGGAATGGCTGAAGATCTGCGAGTTCACGCCGATCACTTCACCCTTCAGGTTGAACAGCGGCCCGCCCGAGTTGCCAGGATTGACCGCGGCGTCGGTCTGGATGAAGGGAACAAAAGACTCCTGCGGCAACGCGCGTGCCTTGGCGCTGACGATGCCCGCCGTCACGGTATTCTCGAAGCCATAGGGCTGGCCGATCGCGACCACCCATTCGCCGACACGTGTCAGCGCCGGATCGCCGATTTTCACGACCGGCAGATTCTTCGCGTCGATCTTGAGCGTTGCGATGTCGGTGGTTTTGTCGCTGCCCAGTACCTTGGCTTTGAATTCGCGCCGATCGGTCAGCTTGACCGTGACCTCATCGGCGTTCGCCACCACGTGCGCGTTGGTCAGGATCACGCCATCGCTGCTGACGATGAAGCCCGAACCCACGCCGCGCATCGGTCCGCGCTGCTGCGGGTTCGGCATATTGCGAAAGAACGGTGAATCGCGCAGGAACGGCGGCAACTGGTCCATGTCCGGCCCCGCGTTGTCCTCGTCGTTAACCGCCACTCTGCGGCCGTCGCTGGTGACGCTGATGTTGACCACTGCGGGCCCGTACTTCTCGACCAATCCGCTGAAGTCCGGAAGCGCCGCGATCTGCGCGATGTTGGCCGGGGCCGAGATTGCAGGCGTGGAAACGGTTGGCGGCGAAGTCGCGGCATTGGCGGGATGCATCGACACTTTGTCGGCGGTCGTGACGCCGATCGCGAACGCGCCCGCAATCGCGAGCGCCACTGCGCTGCGGCGGAATGTTTTCGATTCCATGAGTCTGCTCCTTGGTAACTTTGCCGGGATGTTCCGGCATGCAACCGAAGATACGGCCCGAAACTTAAGGCAGCATTAAGGCCATCCATCGGGTTTGTGGCCACGCCCACCCTGACATCATTGTCAATGACCGGTAGCCCGTGCAGAATAATTAACGAACGATAGGCGTGCGAGCGCTGTTGGCGTCTTTGTGCAAGGCGCCCGGAATGCGGGGAGAGGCAAACAGAACGAACAGAGGTCAGGAAGCCCCATTCATGAAACCTTGTCGCATCCTTCTCGGCTGCATGATTGCGTCACTTTGCATTCTGTCGGGCGGCGCATCGGCGCAAGTCATCACCGAGTTCAGCACCGGCATCTCCGCTGGCGGGTTCCCTTACCGCATCACGGCCGGCCCCGACGGCAACCTCTGGTGCACGCAATTCAGCGGCAGCCGGATCGGATGGATTACGCGTGCTGCCTAAGCTGTCCACGATTGTGGGCAAGAAGGCTAGTGTGTTAACCCTATTTGCCGGTGTACGGTCCGAATTTCTTTGCGTCCCAGACCAGGCCGATGCTGGTGGTTTCGCCGTTCTGGTCGCCCAGATTCTTGCGATACCAGGCGCACACCGTGTCATGCGACCGCCAACGGCGTGCGTTTCGAGAGAGTATTTATGGCTGCTCCTTGTAAGGTGGTGGGTCGGAACTGCGTTGCGGAAAACGAACCGTCATGCCAAGGCCGCGACCGTCGATGCCGGGCCCGAGCTCGACGCGGGCTCGATGTCGCTCGGCGATGCGCTTGACGATCGCCAGTCCCAGGCCGCTGCCGCGGACGCAGCCCGCGCCGCTGCCGCGATAGAAGCGATCGAACACGCGCTCCCGGTCCTCGGCCGCGATGCCCGGCCCATTGTCGCGCACCGTGAGCGCCGTCCCGTCGGCCACCTCGGTGAGCGCGACGTCGACCCAACCGCCGGCGGGCGTGTAACGGATCGCGTTGTCGACGAGGTTCGAGATCAGGGTGCGCAGCGCGTCCGTGTCGCCGCCCACCGTCGAATCAGCGGTGGAAGACAGTCCGAGGTCGATCCCTTTGGCGCCGGCGAGCGGCGCCAGATCGGCGATCACTTCGCGCGCCAGCGCGCCCAGATCCACCGTCGCAGGCAAGGCGTCGCTCACGCCCGGCTCCTCGCGCGCGAGCGTCATCAGCTGTTCGACCAGGCGGGTCGCGCGTTCGAGCCCGCCCTTGAGCTCACCGAGCGCTGCCGCGCGTTCGGTGTCGGTCGTGGCGCGTTCGGCGAGCTGTGCCTGGAGATGTACCGCGGTAAGCGGCGTGCGTAGCTCGTGCGCAGCGTCGGCGACGAAGGCGCGCTGCGCATCGAGCGTATGGCGCAGGCGCGAAAGCAGATCGTTGAGCGCAGCGACCAGTGGCTGCACTTCGCGCGGGAGATCGCTCTCGGGCAGCGGCTCGAGCAGCGCGGGAGAGCGCCGCGCGACCGCAGCGGCGACCTTGTCGAGCGGCTTTAAGCCCCGCGCGATCGTGAACCAGATCAGCATGGCGAGAAAGGGCAGCACCGCCAACAGCGGCATGATGGTTCGTAACGCCATGCTCGCCGCAAGCTCGCGGCGAGCGCTCATCGGCTGCGCAATCTGCACTACCTGTCCCGCCGCAAGCGTGCTGAAGATCCGCCATGGACCATTGTCGGTGGCAACGGTGGTGAAGCCGAGCTGCGCGCTCTGCGGCAGAACCCGGCGCGGCTGCGAAAGGAAAAGCTGAACGCCGTTGCGATCCCAGATCTGCACCACCATGGCATCGCTGCCGGTGCCGATTGCGCCCGCGCCGGCGGGAACGGCGGCAAACGGAGCGTCGGTGAGTGACGCGGCCATTTCCTTGAGTTGATAGTCGAACAAAGCGTTGGCCTCGTCGCGCGCGCGCCAATACGTGCCCACGGCCGCGGCCGCGACCGCCAGCGCGATGCCAAGCAGCAGCCAGACCAGCAGTTCGCGCCTGATTGATCTCATTGTGATCTCACGACGATTTCACGAAGTTACCTGAGTGGCGTCGGGCCTCGCCACCATCCAGCCGACACCGCGAACGTTGCGGATCAAGTCCGCGCCGAGCTTCTTACGCAAGGCGTGAATGTGCACCTCGACGGCGTTGCTCTCGACCGAGTCGCTCCAGCCGTAGAGCCTGGCCTCGAGTTGCGCGCGCGACAGTACGGCGCCCGGACGCGCCATGAGCGCTTCGAGGAGCGCGAACTCGCGCGCCGACAGCGAAACGGGCTTTCCGCGAACGCGCGCCTGGTGCGACGCCGGGTCGAGCTCGATCGCGCCGTAGGAGATGATCGGGTCGGCCCGACCGGCGCGACGCCGCGACAGCGCGCGCAGCCGCGCCGCGAGCTCGGTCAGATCGAAAGGCTTGACCACGTAATCGTCCGCGCCGGCGTCGAGTCCGGCGACGCGATCGGCGATGGCGTCGCGTGCGGTCATGATCAGCACCGGACGCGTGTCGCCGCCGCGGCGCATTGCCGACAGGACGTCGAGCCCCGTCTTGCGCGGCAGGCCAAGATCGAGCAGTACCGCATCGTGCACGCGCTCGGCGAGAGCGATCTCGGCCGCGCGGCCGTCTTCGACCCAGTCGACGGTGATGCCGTCCTGCGCCAGGCCGCGGCGCACGCTGGCGCCGATCATCACATCGTCTTCGGCGAGCAGCACGCGCAAGGCGTCACTCTTTCTTCGGCTCGAACTTGAGCGATGCCGAGTTCATGCAATAGCGCTGTCCGGTAGGCTGGGGACCGTCGTCGAAGACGTGGCCGAGATGCGCATCGCACGTTGCGCACAACACCTCGGTACGGCGCATCAGACGGCTGTTGTCGTCCTCGGTGCGGACGGCTTCGGTGCCGGCCGGCGCGTAAAAGCTCGGCCATCCGCAACCGGCGTCGAATTTGGTTTCGGCATCGAAGAGCAGGGTGCCGCAGCACGAGCAGCGATAGCGCCCGGGTTCTTCCTTGTCCCAGTACTCACCGCTGAAAGGTGCCTCGGTGCCTTTCTGGCGGGTGATCCGATACTGCTCCGGCGCGAGCACGGCTTTCCATTCGGCGTCGGTCTTGCTTACCTTGTCTGCCATGACAGCGTCTCCTTGGTTGCGGGTTGTCTGGCGGCGAAATGCGTGGCCGGCTATTGGAGTGCCGCCGCGGCTTCGCGTTCCCTCCGCGCCGCTGCAGATTCACGTACAGGTCCATGCACATCACGCGCGCTCATGCGGCGCTGCATGGATTTTACGCTTGGCGCGATCGCCGAACGGCGGCCAGCGGCGCCGCGCCGATGCGGGATTCGGTATAATTCAATTTTGCGACCGCAAGCTTTCGAACGCTTCCGGATTCCGCCGCCGTGACTTCTGCCTCATCTCCCGCCGACACACTATCCTTTCGCCGCGATGTCCGCGTGATTGGCGTGGTCGGAGTCGCACACGGCATGTCGCACTTCTTCCAGCTCGTCCTGCCGCCGCTGTTTCCACTGCTGCGCGCGGAATTCGGCGTGAGCTATGCGACCCTGGGCGCGCTGGTGAGCACCTTTTACGTCGCAAGCGGCCTGTGCCAGTTCGGCGCGGGCTTCGCCGTCGACCGCTTCGGGGCCCGACCGGTGCTGCTCGGTGGCCTGGGCTTGCTCGCGGGTGGGACGCTGCTTGCCGGCGGGGTTCCCGGGATCGCCTGGTTGTTTCCGCTGGCCGCGCTCATGGGCATCGGCAATGGAGTTTTTCATCCAGCGGACTTCGCGGTGCTCAATGCCAATGTCGATCCGCGCCGTCTCGGCCACGCATACAGCTCGCACGGCATTGGCGGCAGCCTCGGCTACGCGCTGGCGCCCATCGTCAGTTACGGACTCGGTGGCGTCCTCGGATGGCGGACCGCGCTCCTGGTGATGGGCGTGGCGGGGCTGGTTGCGTTGGCGCTGCTCGCGACACAGAGCAGCGTGCTACGGAGCCGCGCTCATGGCACGAATCCTCCGCAGCACACGCTGGCCGGCAGCATCGATCTTTTCCGTCAGACGCCGATCCTGCTTTGCTTCGCCTACTTCTGCGTGTTGACCCTGGCGACTATCGGCATCCAGACCTTTGTCGGTACCAGTCTCAACGCCGCCTACGATATTCCGCTGGCGATCGCGACCTCCGCCATCACGGCCTATCTGCTGGGAAGCACGGCCGGCATTTTCGCCGGCGGGTTTCTCGCCGCGCGAACCGCGCGTCATGACCGCGTCGCGGCGACCGGGCTCGCGGTCGGCGCGTCGCTGATCATGCTGATCGCGGTTTCGCCGGCGATCGCGCCGTGGGCCATTCCGATGCTTGCGCTGACCGGCTTCGCCATAGGATCGACCGGGCCGTCGCGCGACATGATCGTTCGAGGCGCGACTCCGCCGGGCGCTTCCGGCCGCATCTACGGTTTCGTGTATTCGGGCCTCGACCTGGGTGCGACGCTCGGGCCGGTGGCCATGGGTGCGCTCCTCGATCACGGCTCGCCGCGAATTGTCTTCGCCGCAATTTCGGTGTGTTTGTTCCTGGCGATCGGCACCGTGATTCAGGTGCGGCGCACCGTTCGCCTCGGCGCGACAAGCGCGCAGGCTGCCGATTAGGCAGCGCCACTTCGCCGGTTTCCCTCCTGGCATGGCGACGGTTTGGATTGTCGCGGAAGTGGTATCGTGCCCCATCCGGACGCATTGATTCGTTCTTTATACGCTCTTCACAATAAGAACCGCGGACCGGAGCGTCATCGACATGCGCCCTTGCATTCGCAACCGTTGACCGCCATATTGTCGGAGCCAGCACCGGAGAAATCGATGCAACGCACATCCATCCTTTTTGTTGCCGCGCTTGCCGCATTGACGCTTTTCGTATGTGATCTCGCTGACGCCCGACGCATGGGCGGCGGTCGCAGCCTTGGTGCGCAACGCGAAAGCATCACGCCGTCGCGACCCGCACCTGCTCCGACCACACCCGCAGGCAATGCCGCAACGCAGCCGCAACCGTCGACACCTGTTGCAGCGGGCGCGGCGAAAGCGGCGCCCGGCGCCGCGCCGACCCCAGCGCCATCGGGAGCGTCGCGCTGGCTCGGACCGATCGCGGGGATTGCCGCCGGCCTCGGCCTTGCTGCGTTGATGTCGCATTTCGGAATGTCGGAAGGATTCGGAAGCCTGCTCCTGATTGGGCTTGTCGTCGTCGCCGCGATCTTCCTGCTGCGACTGTTTCTGGGTCGCCGGCAAACGTCGGGCCCCGTGCAATATGCCGGAGCAAGCGCGAACGACAATGCACGTGCGAGCTATGAATCGCCTCCGGCTCCGGCATGGCGAGGCGCAGAAAGGGTCGAGCCCCTATCGGCGGCGGAACCCACGACGCCAGCCTTCGGCATAGCGCGGAAGCCGCTACCTCCAGGATTCGACGCGGAGGGATTCGCGAAAGAGGCGAAGCGGCAATATGTCGAGATTCAGCGGTCGTACGACAACGCCGACCGCGCGGCACTCTCAAGTGTGATGACCTCGGAGATGAACGCTGAAATCGGACGCGAGCTCGACGAACGCGTCGGACACCAACCCACCGAAATCGTCACGCTCGATGCCGACGTTCTCGACGTGACGAACGAGGGCGACAAATACTGGGCTAGCGTGCGCTTTACCGGTCTGATGCGCGAGGACGGCGAACCGCTGCCGAAGTCCGTCGATGAAATATGGAACCTGACCAAGCCCGTCAATGGGTCGTCGGGATGGCTGCTGGCGGGCATTTCGCAACTGGCATAGCGCATCGCACTATGCGCGTCGGTTCAACGTCGATGTTCACCATCTCCGGTTCGAGTGCGCGTTTCGTTTGCGCGTTGCTGCTCGTCACGGCCGCGGTTGCATTGAGGACCGATCCGGCGCAAGCCGAAACCAGTGACGTCCGCGCGGCCCAGCAATTCGGCTTGTCCTATCTCGCCTTGATGATCATGGAGGACTCCAAGCTCGTCGAGAAGCAGGCGCAGGCGGCTGGCCTGGGCGAGATCAAGGTGACGTGGGCCAAGCTGGGCGGTCCGGGGGCGATGAACGACGCGCTCCTCTCCGGGAGTCTCGATTTCGGCACCGGCGGAGTCCCGTCGCTGATCACGCTGTGGGCGAAGACTCACGGCACGCCGAATGAGGTGAAAGGCGTCGGCGCGCTCAACTCGATGCCGGTGAATCTTGTGACGTCGAATCCGAACGTGAAATCGATCCGCGATTTCACCGATCAGGACAAGATCGCGGTGACCACGGTCAAGGTGTCGACGCAGGCGCTGCTGCTGGAGATGGCCGCGGCCAAGGAGTTCGGCGAGCAGAATTACGCCAAGCTCGATCCGCTGACGGTGTCGCTGCCGCACCCGGACGCGATGACCGCGCTGCTCGCCGGCAGTGGCACCATCACCGCGCATTTCAGCTCGCCGCCGTTTCAATATCAGGAAGTGGCCAAGCCCGGCATACGCAGCATCCTCAACAATTACGACATACTCGGCGGGCCGGCGACGTTCAATCTGGTCTGGTCCACGACCAAGTTCCGCGATGCCAATCCGAAGGCCTATGCCGCCTTCGTGGCTGCGTTCGAGGAAGCCACCGCGACGATCAACCGCGACAAGCGCGCCGCGGCAGAAGTTTACAAGCGCATGTCGGGGACGAAGGAAAGCGTCGACGAGCTCCTCAAGATGATGCAGGACCCGCTGGTCGAGTACACGCTGACGCCGAAGAGCATCATGAAGACGGCGGAGTTCATGGCCAAGGTCGGCACCATCAAGGATCGGCCGGCGTCGTGGAAGGATTTGTTCTTTCCCAACGTTTACAACTTTCAGGGCAGCTAGTGGACCTGGGCATTGCCGGCCGCAAGGCGCTGGTGTGCGCGGCAAGCAAGGGGCTCGGGCGCGGTTGCGCCGAGGCGCTGGCGCGCGAAGGCGTTGCGGTCACGATTCTTGCGCGCACTGAAAGCGTTGTGCGCAAGACGGCGGAGGAAATCGGCACGATGTCGGGCCGCGCGGTGCAATGGCTCGCCTGCGACATCACCACGCCCGAGGGACGTGCTGCGGCGTTGGCGGCGTGTCCAGAGCCGGATATTCTGGTCAACAATGCGGGCGGGCCGCCGCCGGGCGACTTTCGCGAGTGGGATCGCGATATGTGGATTCGCGCCATCGACGCCAACATGCTCACGCCGATCGAGCTGATCAAAGCCACCCTCGACGGCATGATCGCGCGCGAATTCGGCCGGATCGTCAATATCACCTCGTCGGCGGTCAAGGCGCCGATCGACATACTCGGATTGTCAAACGGTGCGCGCAGCGGGCTGACAGGCTTTGTCGCCGGCCTCGCGCGCAAGGTGGCGCGGCATAACGTGACCATCAACAATCTGCTCCCCGGTCCGTTCGATACCGATCGTCTGCGCGGCAACCTCGAGATGCGAGCGAAAGCCGCGCGCAAGCCGGTCGAGGAATTGCGCAAGGCGCAGATGAGCGCGAATCCGGCCGGACGCTTCGGCAGCGCGGCCGAATTCGGGGCGGCCTGCGCGTTTCTGTGCAGCGCGCAGGCCGGCTATATCGTGGGACAGAACGTGCTGATCGACGGCGGCGGCTATCCCGGTACGTTCTGAACTTTACTCAAACCCGACCCAACTCGAGCACACCGATGATCGACCTGTACTACTGGACCACGCCCAACGGGCACAAGATCACGATGTTCCTCGAGGAAACGGGGATGCCGTATACGATCCATCCGGTGAACATCGGCAAGGGCGATCAGTTCAAGCCGGAATTCCTGAAAATCTCGCCCAACAACCGCATTCCGGCGATCGTCGATCAGGCGCCGACCGATGGCGGCGCCCCGATCGCCATGTTCGAGTCGGGGGCGATCCTTCTGTATCTCGCCGACAAGATCGGGCGCTTCATTTCGCGTGACATACGCGCACGTCTGGACTGCATCCAATGGTTGTTCTGGCAGATGGGCAACCTCGGTCCAATGGCCGGTCAGAATCATCATTTCGCGCATTACGCGCCGGAGAAACTTCCGTACGCGATCGACCGCTACGTCAATGAGACGGGACGGCTCTACGCGGTGCTCAACAAGCGTCTTGCCGACCGTGAGTTCATCACTGGCGAATACACTATCGCCGACATGGCAAGTTACACCTGGGTGCTGCCCGAGCGGCAGAGCCAGAACATCGAAGACTTTCCCCATTTGAAGCGCTGGAAGGAAGCCATCAAGGCGCGCCCGGCAACGCAGCGTGCGTACGCCAGGGCCAAGGAAATCAATCCGGGGACCGGCGGCATTCAAACCGACGCCGAGAAGAAGATCCTTTTCGGGCAGACCAAGGACGTGGTCCGTTGATGTAGTGCGGGAGTCGTTCTATGGAACGGCGAGCGCGTCCCAACCGTCCTTCGGAATACGCGCCTCGATTCGGAATCCTTGTGCGCCGAGTGGCCGGATCACCGCCGCTTCACCTTCGGCCAGATATGTCGTGTCCGCCACCGCATGAAACGGGTTGCCGTGGCTGGCGATCGCGAGATTGGTTCCTGCTCGCGGCGGCGTCGACAGAAGCTTGCGCAATTCGGTATAGCGATCGTCGGTGTCGGGGCGCGCGGGGCCGCCGCGTACGGCAGGGGCAACCGTCGTCCGACCAAAGATCAGCTGCGCTGTTTCGCGCGTCCGGCAGAAAGGGCTGGCGAGAACGTCGCCGATCGGGATGCCCAAGCGCTTGATGACGGCGCCGATGCGGCGTGCTTCCTCGCGTCCACGATCGGTCAGATTGCGCTGCCGCACACAGTCCTCGTAGCCGCTCATGGCATCGTCGTTCTGCCCGAAGTCGGTCGACGTGTGCCGGAAATAGAGGATCAGCCCGCCGCTGCGCAGCGCCTGAAGCAACGCGTCACCGGAGAGCGGCTCGGAAGGCGGATCCGCGGCGAGCGCGGGCAACGCGGCGGCGAAGCAGAGCGCGAGCGCACACGCGATCCACCGCCGCCGCCATACGTTCGCTGCGAAAGTACGGATTGCGGTCACGGCTTATCGACGGCCGTCAGGGCGTACCGTTCCACTCTGCGCCGCTAATCGGAGCGGTCGAGGGCCATGCGCAGCGCGGCCGGAATGGCGGCGCACGGGTCATCGAACGCGATGTCGCCCTCCGCCACCGGTGTGCCGGCGGCGCGAACCGCGCCGAAGTCCTGCAGCTTGCGATCGAGCAGGTGAGTCGTCACGACGTTCGACAGCGCATTGAACACGGTCTCGACCCTGCCCGGATGTTTCTTCTCCCATTCGCGCAGCATCGCGCCGACCTGCTTGCGCTGCAGGTGCTCCTGCGAGCCGCAGAGGTTGCAGGGAATGATGGGAAACGCCATCGCCTCGGCATAGCGGGCGAGGTCGCGCTCGCGAACGTAAGCGAGCGGACGAATGACCACGTGCTTGCCGTCGTCCGAGACCAGCTTGGGCGGCATGGTCTTGATCTTGGCGGCGAAAAAAAGATTGAGAAAGAAGGTCGCGAGAATATCGTCGCGGTGATGGCCGAGCGCTATCTTGGTGGCACCCAGCTCGGTCGCCACCCGGTACAGGACGCCGCGGCGCAATCGCGAACACAGCGAGCACATCGTGCCGCCGTCGGGAATGACGCGCTTGACGACGCCGTAGGTATCCTGCTCCTCGATATGAAACGGCACGCCGAGCCCGGCGAGATACGAGGGCAGCACGTCGCCGGGGAAACCCGGCTGCTTCTGGTCGAGATTGACGGCGACAATGTCGAACCGGATCGGCGCGCGTTTCTGGAGCGACAGCAGCATGTCGAGCAAGCCGTAGCTGTCCTTGCCGCCGGACATGCATACCATCACCTTGTCACCGGCTTCGATCATTGCGAAGTCGCCAATCGCTTCGCCGACCTGACGCCGCAGGCGCTTTCGCAGCTTGTTGGCTTCGAACTCCCGGCGCCGCGTGTCGCCGTCTGCCCGCGCGGCAGAGCTTGGGAGCACGGAGTTGGCGATGTCCATCAGGGTTCCGATCGTCGACGCACTTAAGTTACCGCGCCTCGCAACGCCAGCCGCGAGACTCGCGCGCGCTCATGGTGCATAGCGCCGGCGATGGTAGCATACGGCGCTGCGTTCGCACCGCGCCCCGGCGACGGCACCCCCGCTTTCGAATCTCCTGACTATTCCATGATCAAAATCAGCAGTGCCTTCGACGCAGGCGCGATCGAAGTCATCGATTCGAATACGTGCGACGACATTCGTCTCAACGTTCGGTCCGACTCGCATGCCGAGTTCCGGCAATGGTTCTATTTCCGAGTGCAGGGTGGCGCCGGGCAGGCCTGTCGCATCGCCTTGGAGAACGCCGGGCTATGCACCTATGTCGAGGGTTGGCGGAATTACCGCGCCGTCGCATCGTATGACCATCGTCATTGGTTCCGCGTTCCGACCGCATTCGACGGCCATCGCCTCGTGATCAGCCATGTGCCGCAGCGCGACTCGGTCTACTACGCATACTTCGAGCCGTATTCCTGGGAGCGCCACCTCGATCTGCTCGGCCGTGCCGAGGCATCGCCGCTCGCCCGCGTTCGCGACCTAGGCAGCAGCGTCGAGGGCCGCGACATGAACGTGGTCTCCGTAGGCGCGCCCGGTGCCGGAAGACACGTGTTGTGGGTGATCGCGCGCCAGCATCCGGGCGAGACCATGGCGGAGTGGTTTGTCGACGGCATGTTGGAGCGCTTGCTGAACACCGGCGACCCGGTGGCGCAGGCGCTGCTTGCGCGGGCGGTCGTGCATATCGTGCCCAACATGAATCCGGACGGCAGCGTGCGCGGCAATCTGCGCACCAATGCGGCGGGCGCCAACCTCAACCGCGAGTGGCTCGCGCCAAGCGCCGAGCGCAGTCCCGAGGTGCTGCACGTTCGCGCCGCGATGGCTGAAACAGGCGTCGACGCGTTTCTCGACGTCCACGGCGACGAGGCGCTGCCGTACGTATTCGTCGACGGCGGAGAGCGCCTGCCGGGATTTTCGGCCAAGCAGGCGGACCTGCAGCAGGCTTTCATTGCGGCGTTCAAGACCGCAAGTCCCGACTTCCAGGACGTCCACGGCTATCCGTCGGACAAGGACACCAAGGTCAACCTGGCGCTGGCCTCGAAGTTCGTCGGCCATACCTACGGCTGCCTCGCGCTCACCCTGGAGCTGCCGTTCAAGGACAACGCCAATCTGCCCGACCCGGAGACGGGATGGAGCGGTGCGAGAAGCATCGAATTGGGAGCGGCGGCGCTCGAGCCCCTGCTGGCGGTACTCCCGGATTTGTAGCGGTGGAGCCTTTTGGCCCTAGAATTACGCCAAAGGGGGTTCCAATGCAAACGATACTGGTGGCAAATCCGAAGGGCGGCAGCGGCAAGACAACGCTTGCGACTAATTTGGCCGGTTGGCTCGCGGGGCGCAAGCAGCGCGTGGTGCTCGCCGATTTCGATCCCTTGCGTTCGGCGACCGAGTGGCTTGCCCGTCGTCCGCCGCTGTTTCCGGCGATCGCCTCGTGGACGCCCGACGCGGACCGCGAGGATATCAAGGAGCACAACCCGCATTGGCTGGTGATCGATACTCCCGCCGGTTTGCACGGCGAGGGCTTGCGTGACGCCATGCGCCGCGCCGACATTTTGTTGCTGCCGGTATCGCCGAGCGCGTTCGACATGGGGGCGACGCAACATTTCCTGGACCAGATCGGCGAATACAAAGCGGTCAAGAAAGGCGAAATCGCCATCGGGCTGGTGGCGATGCGCGTCGACCCGAGGACCCACAGCGCGGGCGAGCTGGACGAATTTCTCAACGCATTCGAATTTCCGCTGGTCGCGCATCTGCGTGCGACGCAGGTCTACGTGCATTGCGCGCGCGATGGCTTGACGGTGTTCGATCTGCCGCGCTCGCGCGCCGAGCAGGACTGGGATCAATGGCGCCCGCTGACGCGGTGGATCGCGCGCCAGGCCCCGGTGAAGGCGTCCTGAATCCAGCGGCATGGCGGATATCTTCATAAGCTATGCGCGCGAGGACGAAATAACCGCGCAGCGCTTGCGCGACGTGCTCGCGAGCCAGGGATGGAATGTCTGGCGCGACAAGGAAGGCATCGTCACGGGCAGCTCGTGGGGCACTTCGATCGAAACGGCGTTACGCGACGCCAAATGCGTGGTGGTCTTGTGGTCGACGCCGGCGCTGTCGTCGCATTTCGTGCGCGACGAAGCGGAAATCGGACGCAATGCCAACAAGCTCGTGCCGGTGCAGATCGGCGACGTCGAGTTGCCGATCGGGTTTCGCGGCATTCAGACCGCGAATCTCATGCACTGGCAGGGCGAGCTCGATCATCCGGAATATCGGAAGCTGGTCGCGGCAATCGCTGATCGTGTCGGCGCCGGCAATGCGTCCGCGGTAGTCAAACCCGCGGCCGATCCATGGGCCCCGTTGCGCCGGGTGCGGGCGATGGCGCAGCAGTTCGCTGCTCGGCCGCGGTTTCCGTATTACGCCGGCGGCGCCGCGGTGGCGATACTCGTGCTGTGGGCGATCAGCCGCCTTTGGTCCGGCGGCGACCCGCACGATGCGCTCGAGCAAGGACTCAAGAATTATCTGGATTCCCGCTACGTCGAGGCCGAAGCGCAACTGCGCAGCGCGGCGCAGCACGGCAGCGGGCTCGCGGCCTATTACATGGCTGCAATGTACTTCTACGGCAATGGCGTGGAGCAGAACGACGCCAAGGCGCTCGAGTGGGCGTTTCGCGGCGCCAAGCTCGGCGATGTCCACTCGCAGAATTATGTCGGATATCTGCTCGGGAACGGTCGCGGCGCCAAGCAGGATGACGTGCAGGCGCTGCGATGGTATATGGCAGCCGCCGATCAGGGGTACGGCACGGCGGCGTCCAACGTCGGCCTGTTTTACGCGAACGGCCGCGGCACGCGGGCCGATCCGATAAAGGCGGTGGAGTATTATCGCCGTGCGCTCGACTTGGGCGAGGCGACTGCCGGGAACGCGCTGGGGGACATGTACCGCCTTGGTCGCGGCGTCGGTGTCGATATCAATCGCGCGGCGTATTGGTACAAGCAGGGGGCGGATAAGGGCGACGCGGAGTCGTCGACCAACCTCGGCAATTTTTACCTGAACGGGCAGGGCGTTGTTGCGGATGATCAGCGGGCCGCGGCGCTTTACCGGCATGCGGCCGATCTGAACAATGCGTCGGGGATCAATAACCTCGGCTACATGTACGAAAACGGGCGCGGCGTGCCGGTCGACCTCAACATGGCGATGTCGCTCTACAAGCGCGCCGCGGATCTGGGCGACCGAACCGCGGTATCGAACCTGAGCCGGGTGCAGGAGCGCATGCGCTACCAGCCGCCGCGGCGATAGATTACCGCGATCGTCGGCCGCGCTGTTGCGTCGGCATTGAAGGAGAAATGATGCGTACAGGATTCGCGGCGGCCGTCAGCGTGCCGCTGATGACGCTGTTGATCGGCTTCGGTCCGGTTGCCGGCGCGCAGGACAAGTTCGACAAGCCGGTGCGCATCGTCGTCGGATTCGCTGCCGGAGGAACCGCGGACATCATCGCCCGCGTGGTGGCGGAGAAGCTCAAGGACACGCTTGGCCAGCCGGTGATCGTCGACAATCGGCCCGGCGCCATCGGACGTATCGCCGCCGAGGCGGTCAAGAGTGCCGCGCCCGACGGCACGACCATCATGGTGATGCCCATCGGGCCCATGGCGGTCGTGCCGCACACGACCAAGAGCATCAGTTATGACGCGCTCAACGACTTCGCGCCGGTTGCGCTGGGCGCGACATTTCAGTTTGCGATCGCGGCCGGCCCGGAGAGCGGCGCCAGGACCTGGCAGGAATTCGTCGCATGGGCAAGAGCGCACCCGGACAAAGCGGCGTACGCGACCTCGGGCGCCGGCAGCCTTCCGCATTTCTTCGGCGTCCTGTTGAGCCGCGAGATCGGTGTCGACATGGTGCACGTCGCATACAAGGGATCGGCGGCGTACATCAACGATCTGATCGGCGGCCAGGTTCCGGTCGCGATCGACGCCATTGCCGACCTGACCGAGCTCCATCGCGCCGGAAAGATCCGCGTCCTGGCGAGTTCGGGCGCGACGCGCTCGACGGCGCTGCCCGAAGTGCCGACCTTCAATGAGCTGGGCCTGAAAAACGTCGAGGCGATCGGCTGGTTCGGCTTCTTCGCGCCGGCGAAGACGCCTGCAGCGATCGTGGACACGTTGAATCGCGGCATCAATCGCGCGCTGCAATCGCCGGACGTCGTCGACAAGTTGAGTCACCTCGGCATGGACCCGGCGACCGGCACGCCGGCCGAATTCTCGAAGATTCTCGCCGCCGATTACGCGAAGTGGGGACCGATCGTCAAACGCTCGGGATTTACCGCCGATTAGTGCCGATGTCGCGAGGTCAGCAGCGCCTGCTGCCGCTCCTGCAGCGCGAGCAAAAGACCGCTGGCGACGATCACCGTCATGCCGACCGCGGACCAGCGATCCGGCAACTGGTCGAAGATCAGATAGCCGTAGCCGATCGCCCAGACCATCTGCAGGTAGGTGAACGGCGTGAGCAGCGATGCGGGCGCCCGCAGAAAGGCGCCGATCATCGCCCAGTGTCCGAATCCGGCGAACAATCCCAGCAGCAGTATCAGCGCGCCGCCGCGCCACGTAGGCGTGCTGTCGCCGATTGTCCATGGCAGCGCCAGCGAAAGCAGCAGCATGCCCACGAGCGCGCTGTAGAAGAGCGTGGTGTGCGCGCTTTCGTGGAGCAGTTTGCGGGTGAGGATTTGGTAGAACGCGTTGCTGAGTGCGGTGATGAGAAGCAGCAGCGTGGCGGGATGAAATACCGACGAGCCCGGCCGCAGCAGAATCAGGATACCGATGAAACCGGTGATCGATGCGATCCATCGCCCAAGCGTCGGCCGCTCGCCGAGCAAGGGTCCCGACAGGAGCACGATCAGGATTGGCGCCAGAAACGTGATCGCCGACGCCTCGGCGAGCGGCAGATAGCGCAGCGCGGCAAAAAAGGAAACGGTCGCGATCAGCAGCATCGACGAGCGCACGAGCTGCAACCCAAGTCGCCGTGTGCGCCAGAAATTCGGGCCCGCGCGGTGCAAAGCGAAGGGCGTTACCACCAGCATCTGGCCGGTGTACCGCGCCCAGACGACCAGGAGCAGCGAGTGATCCCGGACCAGATATTTCGCGGTCGTGTCGAGCGACGACAGGCACAACCCCGCGAACAGGAACAAGGGCAGCGCGCGGGCGAACGGATGCGCCGGCGGCGCGCCCGTCACGCCGGGGCGCGCCGCGCGCTCGACGCCGGTCACGCCGCAAGCAGCTGACGCAGCACGAAGGGCAGGATCCCGCCGTGGTGGTAGTAGTCGACCTCGATCGGAGTGTCGATGCGCAGCAGCACCGGAACGTGCTTCGACGTACCGTCCTTGCGCCGGATCACGAGCGTGACATCCATCTGCGGCTTGATGCCCGCGTCGAGGCCGGTGATGTCGAATTCCTCGGTACCGTCGATCGCGAGCGAGGTTACCGTGTCGGCGCCCTTGAATTGGCAAGGCAGGACGCCCATGCCGACCAGGTTGGAGCGATGGATGCGCTCGAAGCTTTTCGCGATCACCGCCTTGACCCCGAGGAGCTGCGTTCCTTTGGCCGCCCAGTCGCGCGAGCTGCCGGTGCCGTATTCCTCGCCGGCAAACACGATCGTCGGCGTGCCACGCGCGATATAGGTCATCGCGGCGTCGTAGATCGGTGTCTGCTTGCCTTCGGGCTGCAGAAGCGTGAATCCCCCCTCGACACGCGAACCGCCTTCCTTGACCGGCAGCATCAGGTTCTTGATCCGCACGTTCGCGAACGTGCCGCGCATCATCACCTCGTGATTGCCGCGCCGGCTGCCGTAGCTGTTGAAGTCCGGCACGCCGACGTCGTGTTCGAGGAGGTAAATGCCCGCGGGCGAGGTCGGCTTGATCGAGCCTGCCGGACTGATGTGGTCGGTGGTGACCGAGTCGCCGAAGACGCCGAGGGCGCGCGCACCCCGAACGGCGGGCATCGGCGCCGGCTGCATCGAAAATCCGGCGAAGAAGGGCGGCTCGGCGATGTAGGTCGATTTATCCCAGGTATAGACCTGGCCGGTAGACGTCGGGATTGCGTTCCACAGCGGATTTTCCTTGGTGAAGTCGCCGTAGAGCCTGCGGTAAGTCGCGGGATCGGTCGCGTACTGCATCACCGCGCCGATTTCCTCGGAGGTCGGCCATACGTCGCGCAAATAGACCGCCTTGCCGTCGCGGCCCGTTCCGAGCGGCTCGGTCGAGAGGTCGATGTTGGCGCGTCCGGCGATGGCGTACGCCACGACCAGCGGCGGCGACGCCAGGAAATTGGCCTTGATGTTGGGATGGATGCGGGCCTCGAAGTTGCGATTGCCTGACAGCACCGCGGCACAAACCAAGTCGTTCTGCGTGATCGTCTCTTCGATCGACGGATCGAGCGGACCGGCGTTCCCGATGCACGTGGTGCAGCCATAGCCGGCGAGATAGAAGTTGAGCTTCTCGAGTTCCTCGAGCAAGCCCGCCTTGGTAAGGTATTCGGTGACCACGCGCGAGCCCGGAGCGAGCGAGGTCTTGATGTGGTGCTGGACGGTGAGGCCCTTGGCGGCCGCCTTCTTCGCGAGCAGTCCCGCCGCGAGCAGCACGCCGGGATTCGACGTATTGGTGCACGAGGTGATGGCCGCGATGAGCACGTCGCCGTGGCCGATGTCGATCGGCTTGGGTCCCGTCGCGTTCACCCGATCCGGGGTCGGACGATTGTCGACCATCTCCACCACGTCGCGCGGATGGCCGTTTCCGGGAAGCTGCTGTGCCTTGTCGCTGACCGGGCGCGGCATCGCGGTGAGCTTGGTCGGATAGCGGCGGGTCAGCTTGTCCGCCGACTGGTTGAAACCGTTTTCCGCGACCGGCTTCGAGAACAGCGTATTGAACGCGTCCTTCATTTTCGGCAGCTCGATCCGGTCCTGCGGCCGCTTCGGTCCGGCGAGGCTCGCCACCACGCTGGAGAGGTCGAGCTCGAGCGTCTGCGAATAGTCGATCGCGCCCGCCTTGGGTGTGCCGAACATTTCCTGCGCGCGGAAATACGCTTCGACGGCTTCGATTTCCGCCGTGGTGCGGCCGGTCTTGACCAGGTAGTCGATGGTCTTGTCGTCGACCGCAAAAAAGCCCATGGTCGCACCGTATTCGGGCGCCATGTTGCCGATCGTGGCCCGGTCCGGAACCGCCAGCGACGCCGCGCCTTCGCCGAAGTATTCGACGAACTTGCCGACGACTTTCGCCTTGCGCAGCATCTCGGTCACGGTAAGCACCAGGTCCGTCGCCGTGACGCCTTCGCTCAGCTTGCCCTTGAGGTGCACGCCGACGACGTCCGGCGTCAGAAAATAGACCGGCTGTCCGAGCATGCCGGCCTCGGCCTCGATGCCGCCGACACCCCAGGCAACCACGCCGATGCCGTTGATCATGGTGGTGTGCGAATCCGTTCCCACCAGTGAATCCGGGTAGTACACGCCGTCTTTCTGGTGCACGCCGCGGGCGAGGTATTCGAGGTTGACCTGGTGCACGATCCCTATTCCGGGCGGCACGACCTTGAAGGTGTCGAACGCCTGCATGCCCCACTTCATGAACTTGTAGCGCTCGGCATTGCGCTGGAACTCGATCTTCATGTTGAGATCGAGCGAATCCTTTGCGCCATAGTGGTCGACCTGCACCGAATGGTCGACGACGAGATCGACCGGAACCAGCGGCTCGATCAGCTTTGGATTCCTGCCCATGCGCTCCGCGACGCCGCGCATCGCGGCCAGATCGCACAGCAGCGGCACGCCGGTGAAGTCCTGGAGCACGACCCGGGCGACGACGAAGGGGATCTCGTTGGTTCGCGGCGCGACCGCCATCCAGCCGGCCAGCTCGCGGATGTGCTCCTCGGTGACTTTCTTGCCGTCGCAGTTGCGAAGGATCGATTCGAGCACGATGCGTATCGACACCGGAAGGCGCGATATCTTTCCGAGGCCGGCTTTTTCCAGCGCGGGCAGTGAATAGTATTGTCCGGTGACGCCGGACGAAGTGCGAAACTGCTGCAGCGAATTGAACAGGTTGTGCTTCATTACTGTACCTTTCGACGTTGACCTTGCTGAGCCGCGCATCGTCCGAGCGGGCTCGGGGCGCTTGGCGTTCACCCTGTTCTCGATGCGCTCGTATTCGAAAATCGCCCAGCGATGCGTTACTTCTTCATCATCGCCTTCATGTTGATCGTCTGTCCGGTTTCGGTGACGATGTCGCCCGGTACCTGGCCGGGCTTGCAGGGGCCGGCCCATTTGCCGTCGATGGTCGATTTGGCCTCCGTCATGTTCATGAATGGCGGATCGTATGTCGCGCTGCCATCGGTGTGATACGCGGTATTGCCGCTGAACACCATGACGGACTGCGTCTTCATGGTCGTCGGGCCGAGCTTGCACGTGGCCCGGACCGTCATGCGATTGCCCTCGATGACCCGCTCGTTTTGCGTGCACATCTCTTTGGCGACACCCATACTGAACTCCCGCATCTCGGCTTGAACCGAGTCGTCGAGGCACATTGTCGTGAGGTGCTTTTTGTCGCCCTGCTGCGTACTGACGCGCGAGACTTCCCACAGGCCCGCCTTGAGTACGGGCAGATCGGCCGCGTAGGTGCCAAAAGCGGCGCCACCGGCGGCGCACATGCCGGCGATCGAGACCATAACGGCTGAGATTCGGCGGGCGATCATGAATGGCTCCTGGTAGGGTTGACAGCGGTCAGATCACGAACAGGTCGACGAATTCATGCACTGCGGTCGCGTCGAGCTTGGCTGGATCGAGCGCGCGCTCGAGAATGGCGCGCTGTTGCTTGAGCGGAAACCGACGCGCGAGGTTGGTCCTGAATTTTTCGATCAGCACAGGCATGCCTTCCTTGCGCCGGCGGCGATGACCGATCGGATACTCGACGACGACTTCCTTCAGCTTGCTGCCATCCTTGAACTCGATGGTAATCGCGTTGGCGATCGAGCGCTTGTCGGGACTGAGATAATCCTTCGAAAACTGGCTGTCCTCGACGCACACCATCTTATCGCGCAAGCGATCGATGCGGGGATCGTTGGCGATGCCGTCCTCGTAATCGGCGGCAGTCAGCCGGCCGTGGATCAGCGGGACGGCCACCATGTACTGGATGCAGTGGTCGCGATCGGCGGGATTGGCGAGCGGGCCTTTCTTGTCGATGATGCGAATCGCAGACTCATGGGTGCGTATCGTGATCTTGCCGATATCGTCGAGCCGGTCTCCTACCTTCGAATGGAGCGCCATCGCGCATTCGACCGCCGTCTGGGCGTGGAATTCGGCGGGAAAGCTGATCTTGAAGAGCACGTTCTCCATCACGTAGCTGCCGTAGGAACGTTGGAACTTGAATGGCTGGCCCTTGAACAGAACGTCGTAGAAGCCCCACGTCTTTGCGGTAAGGACCGAGGGGTAGCCCATTTCGCCCTTGACGACCATCAGCGCGAGGCGAACCGCGCGCGCGGTCGCGTCCCCCGCGGCCCAGCTCTTGCGCGATCCGGTATTCGGGCTGTGGCGGTAGGTGCGAAGGCTCTGCCCGTCGACCCAGGCGAGCGATGTGGCGTCGATGATCTCTTCCCGGGACAAGCCGAGCATCTGCCCGACCACCGCGGTCGATGCGACCTTGACCAGAACCACGTGATCGAGCCCGACCCGGTTGAAGCTGTTTTCAAGCGCAAGCACGCCCTGTATTTCGTGTGCTTTGATCATTGCGGTGAGGACGTCCCTCACGGTCAGCGGCTTGCGGCCGGCAACAACGGCGTTGCGTGACAGCCAGTCGGCGACGGCGAGGATGCCGCCGAGGTTGTCGGAAGGATGGCCCCATTCCGCGGCGAGCCAAGTGTCGTTGAAATCGAGCCATCGGATCATGGTGCCGATATTGAATGCAGCCTGCACCGGATCGAGCTGAAACTGCGTCCCCGGCACCTTGGCACCATTGGGAACGATGGTTCCCGGAGCAATCGGCCCCAGCAGCTTGGTGCACGCCGGATACGACAGCGCTTCCAGGCCGCAGCCCAGCGTGTCCAGCAGGCAGTTTCGCGCGGTGTCGTACGCTTCCTTGCCCGTGATCTTGTAGCGGGTCACGTAGTCGGCGATATCGACCAGCACCTTGTCGGGTTTGGGGCGGACGTTGGAGATCGGGCTCGACATGCGTATGGCCTCTAAGCGCTACGCGCGCGTTGCATAATGAAGCGGCGGGCGGGGACCTCGACCGCATGATGCGTGACAATCGCGGCGCCGAAGACGGCCAGGTAGTAGAGACTCGGCGGCATCTGGTATTGCTCCACCATCACGAACAGCAGCGGCCAGTGCACTAAGTAGATGGCGTAGGAAAGGCTGCCCACGTAGACCAGCGGAGCCGAGCCCAGCATCCGGCTTACGGCGCCGCACTCCAGCGAAAAAATGGCGACCAGGACGAGCGCCGCGAGCGGAAACAGAGTGTCGCGCGTGTCGTGGTACTCCGGACGGATCAGGAGGGCCAGCACGCAGGCGATCGCAAGCAGCTCGAGCAGTGTCGCGGCCAGCGGCCCGGGAGTGCGCGGTGAAAGATATTTCCGCGCGAAGAGCAGGCAGAGAACGCCGGCGGCGATACCCGCAGCCGCGCGCACCAGACCGAGATTGACGCTGTGCCAGAGCGTTTCATACGTTGCGTCGAGGATGCCGTGCTTGAACACCAGGACGAGCGCGTATCCGGCGCACGCGACGGCGCTGAGCGCGATGCGCACTCCCGGAGTGCGCCAGACCGCGACCAGGCCCAAGACCGAGAGTGAACCGAAGAATTCCACGGAAATCGACCAGCTCGGGACGTTCCACGTGAGTCCGGTGGGTGTCAGACCGACGTTCTGCAGCAACAGCAAATTCAGTATGAATGTCGAAAACCCTGGCCCGCCGGGAAACGGCGGAATCGCCTCGCGCCACGCTGCGAGCAGCGGCGCGCCTCCACGATACGCGGGAATCGCCTCGATGCCGAACCCGATCAGAAGCGCGAAGAGCACGAATACATGCGCCGGATAAAGGCGGGCAAAACGGGCGATGACGACAGGGAGGAACGGCTTGCGGTCCCGCACCAGCTCGTCCCAGTAGCGGTGCGCGAGAACGAAGCCCGAAAGCACGAAGAAAAAATCAACCGCGAGGTAAAATGCGATGAACAGCGATGCGCCGAGGCGGCCCGCCGTCTGGTGCCCGTACACCACCGAGAGCGCCGCCAGTCCGCGCCAGGCATCCAGCGCGGTATAGCGGCCGGCGCGCACGACAGTGCCGGCGAGTTCGATCTTCGGGAGTGCCAGAGCGCCGGTCACCGCGCGCGCCGGGGCCGGCGAACGTCGACCTTGTCGTCTCTCGAGGATGGCGCCGCGTTGCAGTTCACCTGCGTTCCGCAATCGGCACGAACTTCTGGTCTTCGGGCCCGATGTAGTTTGCCGAGGGTCGGATGATCTTGCCGTCGATGCGCTGCTCGATGACGTGTGCGGCCCAACCGGACGTGCGCGAGATCACGAAAAGCGGCGTGAACATCTGCGTAGGCACGCCCATCATGTGATAGCTCACGGCAGAATACCAATCCAGGTTGGCGAACATCTTCTTTGCGTCCCACATGACGGATTCCAGGCGGTCGGCAATGCTGAACATCTTCATGTTGGCCGCTTCCTGCGAGAGCGTGCGCGCGACCTCCTTGATGATCTTGTTGCGCGGGTCGCTGACGGTATACACCGGGTGGCCGAAGCCGATGATCACTTCCTTCGAATCAACGCGCCGGCGGATGTCGCTTTCCGCTTCGTCGGGCGTCTCGTACCGCTTTTGAGTCTCGAACGAGAATTCGTTGGCGCCGCCGTGCTTGGGCCCGCGCAACGCGCCGATCGCGCCGGTAATCGCGGAGTAGATGTCGGACCCCGTCCCTGCGATCACGCGCGCGGTGAACGTCGACGCGTTGTACTCGTGCTCGGCGTAAAGATTGAGCGAGGTGTGCATCGCCTTGACCCACAGCGCAGATGGGCTGCTGCCGTGCAGCAGATGCAGAAAATGGCCGCCGATCGAGTCGTCGTCGGTCTCGACATCGATGCGCTTGCCGTTGTGCGTCCAGTGATACCAGTAGAGCAGCATCGAACCGAGGCTCGCCATCAGGCGGTCGGCGATGTCGCGCGCACCCGCGGGCGCGTGGTCGTCTCGCTCGGGAAGCGCGCTGCCCAGCGCGGAGGTCGCAGTACGCATGACGTCCATTGGATGCGCCGCGGAAGGAAGCTGCTCGAGCACGGTCATGACCCGCGCCGGTATCCCGCGCATGGCCTTGAGCTTCGCCTTGTACGCGGCGAGCTCGGCGATGCCGGGAAGCTTGCCGTGCACCAGGAGATACGCAATCTCCTCGAACTCGCAGGTGTCGGCGATATCGAGGATGTCGTAGCCGCGGTAATGCAGGTCGTTACCGGTGCGTCCCACCGTACACAAGGCGGTATTGCCTGCCGTGACGCCGGACAGGGCGACAGATTTCTTGGGTTTGGGGGCGACGAGCGCGTCACTCACGATCGACTCCTCGTGGATACGGATCGAAACGTTCCGACGTTAGCGCGCGTTTCAACGGGCGCCCTTCACGAACAGCGTGTCGAGCTTTGATTCGTAGGCATGATAACCAAGGTAGTCGTACAGCTCGGCGCGGGACTGCATGGAATCGATGGACGTTTTTTGCGTGCCGTCCCGGCGCAGCGTCGTGTAAACGTCGAGCGCGGCCTTGTTCATCGCCCGGAATGCGGACAAGGGATAAAGCGCGATCGCGACACCGGCGCTCTTCAGCTCGTCGACGGTGAACAGCGGTGTCGCTCCAAACTCGGTGATGTTGGCGAGGACGGGAACCTTGGCCGCGTCGACGAAACGCCTGTACATCGAGAGTTCCGTCATGGCCTCGGGAAAGATCATGTCGGCGCCGGCTTCCGCGTACGCGCACGCGCGGTCGAGCGCCGCATCGAGGCCTTCGACCGATAGCGCGTCGGTTCGCGCCATGACGACAAAATTGGTGTCGGTTTTCGCGTCCACGGCGGCCTTGATCCTGTCCATCATTTCGTCCTTCGTGACGAGCTCCTTGTTCGGTCGATGGCCGCAACGCTTGGCACCGACCTGATCCTCGATGTGCATCGCCGCGGCGCCGAACTTGATCAGGGATTTCACGGTGCGCGCGACGTTGAATGCCGATGCGCCGAAGCCGGTATCGACGTCGACCAGTAGCGGCAGGGCGCAGGCATCGGTAATGCGGCGAACGTCGGTCAGCACGTCGTCGAGCCCCGAAATGCCGAGATCGGGAACCCCCAGCGACCCCGCGGCAACGCCGCCGCCGGAGAGATAGATCGCCCGAAAGCCGGATTTCTCGGCGAGGATCGCGTGATACGCGCAAATCGCGCCTGGCACCTGCAGCGGTTTCTCGGCGGCGAGCGCCGCGCGAAACTTCGCACCGGGGGAGAGAAGGCTCATGACGGGGCGAAGAATCAGCCGAGCAGCGACGCGACGCCGGCGCGCTCTTCCTCGAGTTCCTTGAGCGTGGCATCCATCTTTTCGCGCGAGAACGCGTCGATGTCGAGACCCTGGACGCGCGTGTATTCGCCGGCGGAGGTCGTGACCGGAACCCCGTACATCACGTCCTGCGGAATGCCGTAACTGCCGTCCGAGGCCACGCCCATGGTCGCCCACTTGCCGCCGCTGCCCAGCATCCAGTCGCGGATATGGCCGATCGCGGCGTTGGCTGCCGATGCAGCGGAAGAAAGTCCCCGCGCTTCGATGATCGCCGCGCCGCGCTTGCCCACCGCCGGCAGAAAAACAGTGCGGTTCCAGGCTTCGTCGTTGATCAGCGCCTTGAGCGATTGCCCTTCGACGGTGGCGAAACGATAGTCCGGATACATCGTCGGGGAATGATTGCCCCACACGATCAGCTTTTCGATCGACTCGACCGGCCTGCCCGACTTGGCCGCGAGCTGCGACAACGCGCGGTTGTGGTCGAGGCGGAGCATCGCGGTGAAGTTCTTCTTCGGCAGCGAGGGCGCCGATTTCATGGCGATGTAGGCGTTGGTGTTGGCGGGGTTGCCAACCACCAGCACCTTGATCCCGCGGCTCGCCACGGCATCGAGCGCCTTGCCTTGCTCGATGAAAATCTTCGCATTCTCGAGCAGAAGGTCTTTCCGTTCCATGCCCGGGCCGCGCGGGCGCGCGCCGACGAGCAGGGCGATCTCGGCGTCCTTGAACGCGACTTTGGCGTCCCCAGTGCCGGCCATGCCCGACAGGAGGGGAAATGCGCAGTCCTCGAGTTCCATCATGACGCCCTTGAGCGCGGCCTGAGCTTTGTCGATCGGCAGTTCCAGCAGTTGCAGTGAAACCGGCTGGTCGGGACCGAGCATCTCGCCGCTGGCGATACGGAACAGAAGGCTGTAACCGATTTGGCCGGCGGCGCCGGTCACCGCCACGCGAACGGGTTTTTTCATCTGGAACTCCTTGGCGGCACGATTCGTTTTTAGGGTGCTGGCGTAGCCGCCGTCCGCGGCGACTTGCCGTGCGGACGGCCGGAAACGCCATCTTACGGTCGGTCGCAGGAGGTGTCAATCGACTCTTATATAAGACATATGATATAAGAGAGGCCCGGCGGGTTGCGCCGCTCCGCCAGTCACTGCTCAAGCCCTGCAGGAGGTCCCGATGCGCATTGCCGCGAGCAACAAATCGCCGTCATTCCAGCCGCTATACATGCAGATCAGGGCCCTGCTCATGGCCAGCCTCGATGACGGCGAATGGCCACCGGGTGAGGCGTTGCCGAGTGAGATTGCGCTCGCGCAGCGCTTTCGAGTCTCGCAGGGGACAGTGCGCAAAGCCATCGACGCGCTCGCCGCTCAAAGCCTCGTCATTCGTCGCCAGGGCAAAGGCACGTTCGTTTCTACGCACACTGAGGAAAAGACGTCGCTGTTTAGATTTCTGCGCATTCGCCGCAACGATGGCCGCGACGAATACCCGGCGAGTCGGCTGCTCGACGTTCGGCGGGGAAAGGCGTCGGCCGAGGTCGCGCGGGCACTCGAGCTCAAGGTCGGCGATACCGTGATCGTGCTGCGGAGGGTGCTGGAATTCGGGGGCCAGCCGGTCGTGCTCGACGAAATCGCCCTTCCTGCAGCGCTCTTCAAGGGGCTCACCAAAGCCAAGGTCGAAGCATATCGCGGTGCGATGTACAGCTTTTTCGAAACACAGTTCGGCGTGCGGATGTTGAAGGCGCAGGAGAAGCTGCGAGCCGTGAGTGCGGATGCGTTGAGCGCTGGAATTCTAGGCGTGCGGGCAGGCGAAGCGCTACTTTCGGTCGACCGCGTGACCTTGACCTACGGCGACCGGCCTGTTGAATGGAGGCGCGGACTCTGCGCAACGCGGCATCACTCTTATGTCAACGAGCTTAGGTAGGCCCGTTTGCCAGCTAAGCCATCGACGTCGCAAACTCGGCCGCCGCCGACCCGCTTCCGGCGTCGAGCGCTGGCAAGGCGGCGCGGAATGCCTGTATAATTTGCGCTGCGCGATCACGCGTTCCCGCCGTGTCCCACGTCGCGGGCACGGGTTGGAGAACGGAAGAAAAAACCATGTCGTTCCTCAGCGATGCCCGTTAGCGATCCTCCTGCGGTCAAGCCGCGACCGGTCTACCTTAATCTGGTACGCATTCGGCTGCCGCTGCCGGGCATCGTCTCGATCCTGCATCGCATCAGCGGTGCAGCGCTGTTCTTGTTTGCCATTCCGCTGGTTCTTTTCGCCGTGCAGACAAGCCTCGAATCCGCGGACGGATTTGCGACCCTGAAGGCGATGTTTGCGCCTGCGCTGTGCAAGCTCGTCCTGGTTGGATTGCTATGGGCGTATGTGCACCATTTCTTTGCCGGAATACGCTACCTCTTTCTCGACCTCCGCGTCGGCGACGACTTGAAGCCTGCGCGTCAATCCAGCGTCGCGGTTCTGGGTGTGGGTCTCGCGCTGACACTGATCATCGCGGTGCGGCTGTGGTGAGTCGGCCGCTGCGCCAAACTATCGGCGCCCACTACGGCTGGAAGGATTGGCTTATCCAGCGGGTGACTGCCGTAGTCATGGTGATCTACACGCTGGGGATGCTGGGCGTCGCGCTCTACAACGGCGGCTTCGACTACGTGCTGTGGCAGGCGCTGTTCGCCAACGGCGCGTTCCGGATCGCGACTTTGCTGTTCGGTCTTGCGCTCCTGTGGCACGCCTGGATCGGGCTGCGGGACATCTGGATGGACTACATCAAACCGACTGCATTGCGGCTCGCGCTGGAGGTAGTGACGTTCGTGGTTCTCGTCGCGTACGCCGCGTGGCTCGCGCAAATTCTCTGGGCCACGAGGCAGACGTGAGCTCGCTCCCGGTGCGAAAATTCGACGCGATCGTGGTCGGCGCCGGCGGCGCAGGCATGCGCGCATCGTTGCAGCTCGCGGAAGCGGGTCTCTCGGTCGCGGTATTGTCGAAAGTATTTCCGACCCGGTCGCACACCGTCGCGGCGCAGGGCGGCATCGGCGCGTCGCTCGGAAACATGTCCGAAGACAGCTGGCTGTGGCACATGTACGACACGATCAAAGGTTCCGACTGGCTCGGCGACCAGGACGCGATCGAGTACATGTGCAAAATGGCACCGCGGGTCGTCTACGAGCTCGAGCATTTCGGCATGCCGTTCGATCGCAATGCCGACGGTACGATCTATCAGCGTCCCTTCGGCGGACACTCGGCGAACTTCGGCGAGAAATCGATCCAGCGCTCTTGCGCCGCCGCCGACCGCACGGGTCACGCGATGCTGCACACGCTCTACCAGCGCAACGTGCGCGCGCGTACCCAGTTCTTCGTCGAATGGATGGCGCTCGATCTTATCCGTGACGCGGACGGCGACGTGCTCGGCGTCTGTGCGCTTGAAATTGAAACCGGCGAAGTCATGATACTGCAGGCGAAGGCGACGCTGTTCGCGACTGGCGGTGGCGGCCGCATTTTCGCCGCCAGCACCAACGCTTTCATCAATACCGGCGACGGCCTGGGCATGGCCGCCCGCGCCGGCGTTCCGCTGGAGGACTTGGAGTTCTGGCAATTCCATCCGACCGGTGTCGCCGGTGCCGGCATACTGATCACCGAGGCCGTGCGCGGGGAGGGGGGCATTCTGCTCAACTCCGACGGCGAGCGCTTCATGGAGCGTTATGCGCCGAACCTGAAGGACCTGGCGTCGCGCGACGTTGTCTCGCGCTCGATGGATCAGGAGATCAAGGAGGGCCGGGGCTGCGGGCCGCACAAGGACTATGTCCTGCTCAAGCTCGATCACCTCGGCCCGGAGGTCATCATGAAGCGGTTGCCGGGGATCCGCGACATTGCGATCAAGTTCGCCAACGTCGACCCCATCAAGGAGCCGATTCCGGTGGTGCCGACGTTGCATTACCAGATGGGCGGCATTCCGGCCAATATTCACGGTCAGGTGGTTGCTCCTCGCGACGGCGATCCCAATGCGGTCATCGAAGGCTTTTATGCGATCGGCGAGTGCGCTTGCGTTTCGGTTCACGGCGCCAACCGGCTCGGCACGAACTCCCTCTTGGATCTACTGGTCTTCGGCCGTGCCGCAGGCAACTTCATCGTCGATCAGCAACTGGCACGCCGGACGCACAAGCCGCTGCCGCCAGGAGCGGCCGAAAGCGCGCTGGCCCGGCTCGCGCGTCTCGATGCAGCGACCTCGGGCGAACAGGTGGCCGCAGTTGCGCACGACTTGCGCCAGACGATGCAGGCGCATTGCGGCGTGTATCGCAACCAGCAGCTCCTGAGCGAGGGTGTGGCCCAGATCGCAGCGATCGAGGAGCGAGTCAAGCGGATCTCGATCAAGGACAAGAGCAAGACGTTCAATACCGCGCGGGTCGAGGCGCTGGAGCTCGACAATCTGATCGAGGCCGCCAAGGCAACGGTCGTATCTGCCGAGGCCCGGCGCGAAAGCCGCGGCGCGCACGCGCGCAGCGATTATCCAGCCCGCGATGACGTCGCTTGGCTGAAACACACATTGTGGTACCGCGACGGCAATAGGCTCGATTACAAGCCGGTCAATCTGAAGCCCCTGAGTGTCGACGCCTTCCCGCCGAAGCCGCGTACCTACTAGGGCCTGCGAACAGGCCCTGACTGCCGGAGCACATCGGATGAAGTTCAGAATCTACCGCTACGATCCCGAAAAGGACGCCGCGCCGCGCATGCAGGATTACGAGGTCAAGCTCGATCCGCACGATCGAATGCTGCTCGACGCGATCATCAGGCTCAAGGCGCAGGACGACACGCTGTCGTTTCGTCGCTCATGCCGCGAAGGCGTGTGCGGCTCCGATGCGATGAACATCAATGGCAAGAACGGTCTCGCGTGCATCACCAATCTGAAGGATGTGAAGGAACCGGTCGAGCTGCGCCCGCTGCCTGGCCTGCCGGTGATCCGCGATCTGATCGTGGACATGAGTCAGTTCTTCAAGCAATACCATTCGATCAAGCCTTACCTGGTCAACGACACGCCGCCGCCGGAAAAGGAACGCTTGCAGTCGCCCGCCGACCGCGAGGAGCTGGACGGTCTGTACGAGTGCATCCTGTGCGCATGTTGCTCGACGGCGTGCCCGTCATTCTGGTGGAATCCGGACAAGTTTGTGGGTCCCGCCGGATTGCTCCAGGCATACCGCTTCATCGCCGACTCGCGCGATCACGCCTCCAGCGAGCGGCTCGACGATCTCGAGGATCCGTATCGTCTGTTTCGTTGCCACACGATCATGAATTGCGTCGATGTCTGCCCGAAAGGACTCAATCCCTCGCGGGCGATTGGCAAGATCCGCGAGATCATGGTCAAGCGCGCAGTGTGACCTGGCGCCCTCCCGGATATGGACCAAGCGGCGCTGAATCGCCTTCGCTGGCGCTGTCGTCGCGGCATGCTCGAAAACGATTTGATCCTGACGCGCTTTCTCGATAGCCGCGGCGATCAGATCACGGACGCCGAGCTTGTGGCGCTGGAAACGATGCTGCAGTTGAGCGACAACGATTTGTGGGAAATGCTGTCGGGCCGCCAAGAGCCAGCCGACGCAGCGGTGATGCCGCTGCTCGAGTGTTTGAGAGCCGTGTGAGGATCCATGGGGTGCGGCTTGTGTCGCTGCGCATCCCGACAACGAGTGCCGATGGGAGATCGAAACCATGACCGACAAGAACGCCACCTTGAGTTTCAGTGACGGCTCACCCGCCATCAGTTTCCCCATTCTGCCGGGAACGATCGGCCCGGATGTGATCGATATCCGGCCGCTGTATGGCAAGACGGGCCACTTTACCTACGACCCCGGCTTCATGTCGACGGCCGCCTGTACCTCGTCCATCACCTATATCGATGGCGACAAGGGCGAGCTTTTGTATCGCGGCTATCCGATCGAGCAGCTCGCGGTGAGCTGCGACTTTCTGGAGGTCTGCTACCTGTTGCTCAAGGGCGAGCTGCCGAACGTAGCGCAGAAGACCGAGTTCGTGAGCACGGTCACCAACCACACCATGGTGCACGAGCAGATGAGCCAGTTTTTCCGCGGCTTCCGCCGCGACTCGCACCCGATGGCGATGCTGGTTGGCGTGGTTGGGTCGCTGTCCGCGTTCTATCACGACTCGCTCGACATCAGCGACGTGCATCATCGCGAGGTGTCGGCGATCCGGCTGATCGCCAAGCTGCCGACGCTGGTGGCGATGTGCCACAAGTACACCATGGGGCAGCCGTTCGTTTACCCACGCAACGAGCTCGGCTACACGGCCAATTTCATGCGCATGATGTTCTCGGTGCCGTGCGAGGACTACAAGGTCAACGAGGTGCTGGTGCGCGCGCTCGACCGCATCTTCATCCTCCACGCCGACCACGAGCAGAACGCCTCGACATCCACGGTCCGGCTTTCCGGATCGTCGGGCGCGAACCCGTTCGCCTGCATCGCCGCCGGCATCGCCTGCCTTTGGGGCCCGGCGCACGGTGGCGCCAACGAAGCGGCGCTGAACATGCTCGAGGAGATCGGCGACGTTTCGAAGATCGGCGACTTCGTCAAGCGCGCGAAAGACAAGAACTCAGGAGTCAAGCTGATGGGATTCGGCCATCGCGTGTACAAGAATTATGATCCGCGAGCCAAGCTCATGCGCGAGACGTGTTACGAGGTGCTTGAAGCACTCGGCCTGCACGACGATCGTTTGTTCAAGCTTGCCATGGCCCTGGAAAAGATCGCGCTCGAGGACGAATACTTCGTCCAGCGCAAACTTTATCCGAATGTCGATTTTTATTCGGGCATCGTGCAGCGTGCGATAGGAATCCCGGTGAGCTTGTTCACCGCGATCTTCGCGCTGGCGCGGACTGTCGGCTGGATCGCGCAGTGGAACGAGATGATCTCGGACCCGGATCAGAAGATCGGGCGGCCGCGCCAGCTTTATTGCGGCGCCGTGCGGCGCGACGTGCGGGTTCTCGGGAAGCGCTAGAGGCGCTCCGTCGGCTTGCATCGTCGGCGCCCGACCCAAGATAACAGGTGACCCCATGAGCACGATGCAGGAGTTCGAGAGCAGCAGCACGCTTTTCGGCGGCAATGCGCCGTTTATCGAGGAGCAGTACGAGGCCTACCTTGCCGACCCTGGCGCGGTCGGCGCCGATTGGCGGGCCTATTTCGATACGCTTCGAGGCGGCGCGGCGGACGTCGCGCACGCGCCGGTCATCGATTCGTTCATTCAGCTCGCAAAACATCGCAAGCTGGCCGGGGCGATGGTCGATGCCGCGACAATGCACAAGCAGGTGCTGGTGCTGCGGCTGATCAGCAAGTTCCGAACGCTGGGCTTGTTCCAGGCCGATATCGATCCGCTGAAGCGCGCCGAGCGGCCCTATATCGCCGACCTCGACATCAAGACCTACGGCTTCACCGAGGCGGACCTCGATACCGAGTTCGACATCGGCTCGTTCAAAGGGGGCCCGGGCGGCGCGAGCCGCATGCGCCTGCGCGACTTGATCACCGCGTTACAGGAAACATATTGCCGCAGCTTTGGCGCCGAGTACATGTACATGGCAGATACGCCGCAGAAGCGCTTCATCCAGGATCGCCTGGAACCGTTGAGGTCTTGTCCGGATTATCCCCCTGAATTTCGCAAGCATATCCTGGAGCGGCTCACCGCCGCCGAGACGCTGGAGCGCTACCTGCACACCAAGTATGTGGGGCAGAAGCGGTTTTCCGGCGAAGGCGGCGACTCGATGATCCCGATGCTCGACCATCTGATCCAGAAGGCGGGCGCCGCCGGCGTGCAGGAAACCGTTATCGGAATGTCGCATCGCGGGCGGCTCAACGTGCTGGTCAATATTCTGGGCAAGATGCCCAAAGACCTGTTCGCCGAGTTTGAGGGAAAGCACGCGAGCGATCTTTCCGCGGGCGACGTCAAGTATCACCAGGGATTTTCGTCAGACGTCGTGACGCCCGGGGGTCCGATGCATGTGACGCTGGCGTTCAATCCATCGCACCTGGAGATCGTCGATCCGGTGGTCGAGGGCTCGGTACGTGCCCGCCAGCACCGGCGCAAGGACGCTACGCGTGACCAGGTGCTGCCGGTTCTGATCCACGGCGACGCCGCCATCGCCGGGCAGGGCGTGGTGCAGGAGACGCTCAACCTGTCGCAGACGAGAGGCTACAAGACTGGCGGCACCATCCACATCGTGATCAACAATCAGATCGGTTTCACGACGTCTGATCCGCGCGATACTCGCGGCACGCTCTATTGCACCGATGTCGCGAAAATGGTCGAGGCGCCGATCTTTCACGTCAATGGCGACGACCCCGAGGCGTGCCTCCTGGCGGTGGAAATGGCGATGGAATATCGCTACAAGTATCACAAGGACGTGTTCATTGACCTGGTCTGCTTCCGCAAGCAGGGGCACAACGAGGCCGACGAGCCGATGATCACCCAGCCGCTCATGTACAAGCGTATTCGCGAGCATCCGGGCACGCGGGCGCTGTATGCCGGGCGGCTCCAGGCCGCGAACGTGATCGCGCCCGAAGAGTCGGAAACGATGATCAACACCTATCGCGCGGCGATGGACAAGGGCTACCACACCAATACCACCATCCTGTCGAACTACAAGCCGCCGTTTGCGGTCGACTGGTCCAAATTCGTGGGCAAGCATTGGACCGACAACGCGACCACCGCCCTGCCGAAGAAGGCGCTGCAGGCGCTCGCCAGAAAAGTCACCGACATCCCTGCGGAATTCAAGCTCCATCCGCGGGTCGAAAAAGTCATCGCCGATCGGCGGGCGATGAGCGAGGGGGAGCTGCCGCTCGATTGGGGCATGGGCGAAACGCTCGCCTACGCGGCGCTGCTCAACGATGGTTATGGCGTGCGCTTATCCGGCCAGGATTCGGGACGCGGCACGTTCTCGCACCGGCACGCGGTGCTGCACGACCAGAATCGCGAGAAGTGGGATTCCGGAACGTGGATTCCGCTTCAGCACGTCAAGGAAGGCCAGCCGGATTTCGAAGTGATCGACTCGGTGCTCTCCGAGGAGGCGGTGCTTGGCTTCGAATATGGTTACTCGACATCGGAGCCGGGCCAGCTGGTGGTGTGGGAGGCACAGTTCGGCGATTTCGCCAACGGCGCGCAAGTGGTGATCGACCAGTTCATCTCCTCCGGCGAAGTCAAATGGGGCCGCATCTGCGGCTTGACGCTGCTCCTGCCGCATGGCTATGAGGGGCAAGGTCCCGAGCACTCTTCGGCGCGGCCGGAGCGCTATCTGCAACTGTGCGCCGAGCACAACATGCAGGTCTGCGTGCCGACGACACCGGCACAGATTTTCCACCTGCTGCGGCGGCAGATGGTCCGCGACTTCCGCAGGCCGCTGATCGTGATGAGCCCGAAGAGCCTGCTGCGCCACAGGGAAGCCGTGTCGACGCTCGACGAACTCGCGCAGGGGCATTTCCACACCGTCATCGGCGACGGCGCTGGATTGGTGGCGAAGAACGTGCGCCGGGTCATCGTCTGCAGCGGCAAGGTGTATTACGACCTGCTCGCGCATCAGCGCGACAACAAGATCACTGACATCGCGGTCATCCGTCTCGAGCAGCAGTACCCGTTTCCGCACGCGGATTTCAAGGCGGAAGTGGCCAAGTATCCGAACGCGAGGGACGTCGTATGGTGCCAGGAGGAGCCGCAGAATCAGAGCGCGTGGTACCGTCTGCGCGCCTACTTCAGGGCCGATATCGCCGCCACGCAGGTGCTTTCCTATGCCGGGCGGCCGATTTCGGCGTCGACCGCGGTCGGTTACCTGTCCAAGCACATCGAGCAGCAAAAGCAATTGATCGAGGACGCATTTGCCGCCGAGCTTGCATCGGGCGAAATGGTGACTGCGCACTGAGGGCGCGCTGATTGCCCAGCAATCCAGGCATGCGATCGAGAACGGTCTCTTGCGCCATAGAGGTACAAAGGATAGTGGATGAGAATTGAGGTCAAAGTCCCGGTTCTGCCGGAGTCCGTCGCCGAGGCGACGCTCGTCAGCTGGCACAAGAAAGCCGGACAGCCGGTCAAGCGCGACGAAAATCTGATCGACATCGAAACCGACAAGGTGGTGCTCGAGCTCCCCGCGCCCAACGCAGGGATTCTGGTCGAAATTCGCAAGCCCGACGGCTCGACGGTCACTGCGCAGGAAGTCATCGCGGTGATCGACACCGAGGGCGCAGCCGCGGAACCGCTGCCGGTGGCGCCTGCGGTGGCGACCGCAAAACCTGCCGCTGCGCCGGCACCCGCTTCACCCTCCTCGCTGGCGAACGCAGCGGCGACGTCTTCCCCCGGCGCGCTGCCCGCGGCACGCAAGATGATGGCCGAGCAGAATATCGGTCCCGGCGATGTTGCCGGCACGGGACGCGGCGGACGGATCACCAAGGGCGATGTGATCGCTACCACCGAATCCAGGGCCGACGCCGCCAAGCCTGCGTCGACTACCGCTTCGTCGCCCGCGAGTCAACCGAGCGCGAAGGCATCACCGGTTCAGCCTGCGCAAGGGAACCGTCCCGAGCAGCGCGTTCCTATGTCGCGCCTTCGGCAGCGTGTCGCCGAGCGGCTGGTCCAATCGCAGTCGACGGCCGCCATTCTTACCACATTCAATGAAGTGAACATGGGTCCGGTGATCGAGTTGCGCAGCCGCTACAAGGACCGCTTCGAAAAGGAGCACGGGGTCAAGCTCGGGTTCATGGGATTCTTCGTCAAAGCCGCGGTCCACGCTCTGAAGAAATTTCCAGCGGTCAACGCGTCGATCGACGGCACCGACATTATCTATCACGGCTATTTCGATATCGGCATCGCCGTCGGAAGCCCGCGCGGACTGGTCGTGCCCATCCTTCGCGACGCGGACCTGATGTCGATCGCCGAGATCGAAAAGGCGGTTGCTGACTTCGGGAAACGCGCCCAGGAGGGCAAGCTCACCGTCGACGAGCTGACCGGAGGGACCTACACGATTTCGAATGGCGGCGTGTTCGGCTCCATGCTCTCGACGCCGATCATCAACCCGCCGCAATCGGCCATCCTCGGCGTGCACGCGACCAAGGATCGCGCGGTGGTCGAGAACGGCCAGATCGTCGTACGGCCGATGAACTACCTCGCTCAGTCGTACGACCATCGCATTATCGACGGGCGCGAAGCCGTGCTGTCGCTGGTGGCGATCAAGGATGCGCTCGAAGATCCGGCGCGGATGCTTCTGGATCTCTGAACGAGCATTCATGCGCAGAAAAACCCGCTAGCATGTCCGAGGCTTTCGACGTCGTCGTCATCGGTGCCGGCCCCGGTGGATATATCGCCGCGATCCGTGCCGCGCAGCTCGGTTTCAAGACCGCGTGCGTCGACGACTGGACGACCGTCGATGGCAAACCCGCGCCCGGCGGGACCTGCACCAATGTCGGCTGCATTCCATCCAAGGCGCTTTTGCAGTCGTCCGAAAATTACGAGCACGCGGGGCACGCGTTCGCCGACCACGGTATCGAGGTCAAGGGACTCAGCCTGAATCTGAAGCAGATGCAGGCGCGGAAGGAAAAAGTCGTCCGCCAGAACAACGAAGGCATTCTTTATCTCTTCAAGAAAAACAAGGTTGTCTTCTACAGTGGCGTCGCCCGCTTTGCCGGCGGGTCGGGTACAGACGGATGGACGATCGAGGTGTCGGGGACCGGCAAGCAATCGCTCACGGGCAAACACGTCATCGTCGCCACCGGATCCTCGCCGCGTGCGCTGCCGGGCGCCGCATTCGACAATCGGCTCGTCCTCGATAACGACGGCGCGCTTTCCGTTGCCGAGGTTCCAAAATCGCTGGGGGTGATCGGTGCCGGCGTCATCGGCCTCGAGATGGGTAGCGTCTGGCGCCGGCTGGGGGCGAATGTCACCGTGCTCGAAGCCCTGCCCATGTTTCTTGGCGCCGCCGACGACCAGGTGGCCAGGGAAGCTTGGAAGCTTTTCGCCAAGCAGGGGCTTGCGATCGAGCTCGGGGTCAAGATCGGCGCCGTCAGCGTGAAGAAAAACGTTACCGTCGATTACACCGATGCCGAAGGCAAGGCGAAGTCGGCGGTGTTCGATAAACTGATCGTCTCGATCGGCCGGGTGCCGCGTACCTCGGGACTCGACGCCGCGTCGGTCGGCCTGGCGATCGACGAACGCGGCTTCATCACCGTCGACGACCAGTGCCGGACGAACCTCCCCAACGTCTGGGCCGTGGGTGATGTCGTTCGCGGGCCGATGCTCGCGCACAAGGCCGAAGAGGAAGGGGTCGCGGTTGCGGAGCGTATCGCCGGCCAGCATGGCCACGTCGATTTCAACACCATACCGTGGGTGATCTATACGTCGCCCGAAATCGCGTGGGTGGGTCAAACCGAAAAGCAGCTCAAGGATGCCGGCACGCCCTTCCGCGCGGGAATTTTTCCGTTCATGGCCAACGGCCGTGCTCGCGCGCTCGGCGACACCAGCGGGTTTGTCAAAATCCTGGCCGACGCCAAAACCGATCGCGTGCTAGGGATGCATGTGATCGGCCCGGTCGCCTCCGAGCTGATCGCGGAGGGCGTCGTGGCGATGGAGTTCGGAGCGTCGAGCGAGGATATCGCCCGAATCTGTCACGCTCATCCTTCGCTGTCGGAAGCGACCAAGGAAGCGGCGCTGGCGGTCGACAAGCGTTCGCTCAATTACTGATCCAGCTCCCGCGTGTCGTTCACGGCCGCCGCCCCGACCTCATGAACGACTCCGCCAATCCCAACGTCGTGGCGTCGGCATCGGGCGCGCTCTCCACTTATTTGTCGCCCGTTCTTGAGCAGCGCAACATCGTGCTCGACCCGTCGCAGCTTGCCGCGCTCGGACGGCTGGGGCGTCTGGCCGACGAGTTCGGGGCCTTTGTCCGGGCGCGCCGATCGCTACTCAGGCGGTGGTTCGATCCGCCGGTCCCGCCGCGTGGCGTTTACCTGTGGGGAGGCGTCGGGCGAGGCAAGAGCTTCCTGATGGATGCGTTCTATGCGGCGGTGCCCTTGCGACGCAAGACTCGCGTTCACTTCCATGCGTTCATGAAAGGTGTCCACGACGAGCTTCGCACGCTGACGCACGCCGTCGATCCGCTGGCGGCGGTCGCGGGCAGAATCGCGCGCCGCCATCGCCTGGTCTGCTTCGACGAGTTCCATGTGTCGGACGTCGCCGACGCGATGATACTCGGGCGCCTCCTCACGGCGCTGTTCAAACGAGGCGTGGTGTTCGTGATGACGTCGAACTACCATCCCGACGATCTTTACCCAAATGGGTTGCAGCGGCAGCATCTGTTGCCCACGATCGCGCTGCTCAAGGAATGGCTCGACGTGATCGAGATCGACGGTGGAACCGACTACCGCTTGCGCGAGCTCGAGCACGTGTCGTGCTATTACGTCACCGCGGCGGGCACGGCGGATCCGGAGCTTGCTGCGCTGTTCGACCGCATGCGACCCGGTCCGGACGAGGACCCGCGTCTCATCGTCGAAGGGCGCAGCCTCAAGGCGAAGCGGCGCGCCGGCGGCGTGGTCTGGTTCAGCTTTGCGGCCCTATGCGAGGGGCCGAGATCGCAGGTCGACTACCTGGAGCTCGCGCGCCGGTTCGCGGTTGTCATCGTGTCCGACGTGCCGCGCTTGACCGCCGACATGGGTAACGCGGCGAGGCGGTTTACCTGGCTCGTCGACGTGCTCTACGATCATCGGGTAAAGTTGCTCCTTTCGGCGGCGGTTCCGGCGGCGGAACTGTACCTCGAGGGACCCAACAGTCAGGAGTTCGCGCGCACGGTTAGTCGATTGATCGAAATGCGCACTCGGGAATACATGGCTTTGCCCCATCAGGTCGGGGAAGGCGCGCCAGTGGCCGAAGTCCTGTCCTGACCGCGAACCGGTAGGAAACTGAGGGAAACTGAGGGAAACCGAGGAGGAGCGCCCAGTGCAGAAGTTCAAGGCATACCGTACTTTTCAGGACGACAAGGATGTGTCGAGCCGTTTCGTCGAGATGACCCTCGACGAACTCGATCCCGGCGACGTAGTCGTCAAGACCAAGTATTCAACGATCAATTACAAGGATGCTCTTTCCTACAAGGGCGCGGGCAAGATCATGCGCAAGTATCCGACGGTTGGCGGCATCGACATGGCAGGAACCGTCGATACGTCGTCCGATCCACGATTCAAGCATGGCGACAAGGTAATCGTGCATGCCTACGATCTGGGTGTCGCGCACGACGGCGGTTATTCGGAATATGTGCGGGTCCCCGGCGACTGGGTGGTGAAACGCTCGCCCAACATGACGGCGTTCGAGGCGATGACACTTGGGACGGCGGGGTTCACCGCGGCGCAAGCCATCGAACTCATGCAGCACAACGGTTTGACGCCACGTAGCGGGCCGGTGATCGTCAGCGGTGCGACCGGTGGCGTGGGCAGCGTTGCCATCGACATCCTGGCCAAGCTCGGCTATCACGTCGTGGCGCTGACCGGGAAGGAAAAGGAAAGCGACTACCTGCGGTCGATCGGCGCGGCCGAAGTCGTATTGCGCCAGAGTCTCGACCTCACCAAGATTCGGCCGCTCGAAAAAGCGACCTGGGCCGGCGCCGTCGACAACCTTGGTGGCGACGTCCTCGCGTGGATGCTGGCCAACATGAAGCAGGGCGGAACCGTTGCCAGTGTAGGCCTTGCCGCCGACACGCGACTGACCACCACCGTGATGCCGTTCATTCTTCGCGGTGTCCAGCTCCTGGGCGTAAACAGCTCGGAGTGTCCGATGCCGCTGCGGCAGAAATTGTGGGACCGGCTGGCGAACGAGTGGCGGCCGACCCGCGTGCAATCCAAAGTCGTCACCATCGATTTTGCCGACCTTCCAACGCATTTCGACGCGTTTCTCAAAGGCATGGTGCGGGGCAGAACCGTGGTTCGCGTCGGCGCCGACACGGTTGGGCTCTGACGTGCCACTAGCCGTGAGCACAGCTTCGTCATACGCGGACACACATCGCCGCTCTCTGGTCGACCGCGACGCGTTCTGGCGCGAGCGCGCCGCATTGATCGACTGGCAGACGCCGTTTTCGCAAGTACTCGATTACAGCCAGCCGCCGTTCGCCCGCTGGTTCGTCGGCGGCCGCACCAATCTTTGCCACAACGCTCTCGACCGGCATCTCTCGTCGCGTGGAAGCCAACCGGCGCTGGTGTTTGTGTCGACCGAAACAGGCGCACGCAAGACGTATACCTACCGCGAGCTTCACGCCGAGGTCAACACGTTCGCCGCGATTCTGAAAGCACAAGGCGTTGGCAAGGGCGATAGAGTACTTATCTATATGCCGATGATCGCCGAGGCGGTATTCGCCATGCTGGCGACGGTCCGCATCGGCGCCATCCACTCGGTCGTCTTCGGCGGCTTTGCCGCATCGAGCCTGGCAACGCGCATCGATGACGCGACACCGAAAGTCCTGATCACAGCCGACGCCGGCATGCGCGGGGGAAAGACGGTGCCTTATCGCCACCTCGTCGACGAAGCCTTGCATCTTGCGCGCCATCCGCCAATGGCGGTGGTCATCGTCGATCGCAAACTCGAGCCCGCGACGGCGGAAGGCGGCAGTCGACACCTGGATTACGCGACTCTTGCGAAGGAGCACACGGGGGCGAGCGTCGCCTGCGAGTGGCTGGAATCGTCCGATCCTTCGTACATTCTCTATACGTCGGGCACCACCGGCAATCCCAAGGGCATCCAACGCGACACGGGTGGCTACGCGGTCGCGTTGACGGCGTCGATGCGCGACATTTTCTGCGTCGGCCCCGGCGAGACGATGTTCACGACCAGCGATATCGGCTGGGTGGTCGGACACTCGTACATCGTCTACGCGCCGCTCCTCAATGGCTCGACTACGGTCATGTACGAAGGACTTCCGATCCGGCCCGATCCCGGAATCTGGTGGCAGATCGTCGCCGAGTATCGCGTGCGAACGATGTTCACGTCACCGACGGCAATACGCGTGCTGAAAAAGCAGGACACGGCGTTCATGAAGAAACACGACCTTTCGTCGCTGCGCTATCTGTTTCTCGCCGGCGAGCCGCTCGACGAGCC
Source organism: Burkholderiales bacterium (assembly GCA_017880805.1). GTDB lineage: Bacteria > Pseudomonadota > Gammaproteobacteria > Burkholderiales > Casimicrobiaceae > PALSA-1003. The sequence continues at coordinate 2,120 of JADGRP010000113.1, read as the reverse complement.
CACGGCACACTGGGCCGCCGACGCACTGGGTGTTGCCATCGTCGACAACTACTGGCAGACCGAGAGCGGGTGGCCGATCCTGTCTGCGCAACCCGGCATCGAAGACACGCCGCGCAAATTCGGCAGTCCCTCCTTTCCCACCTGCGGCTACGACGTGAGGCTGCTCGACGAAGTGACCGGCGCGGAAGTCGGCAGCGGCGAAAAAGGCGTGCTGGCGATTGTGCCGCCGCTGCCTCCCGGTTGCATGACCACCGTCTGGGGCGACGACCGGCGCTTTGTCGAAACGTATTTTTCGACCTTTCCCCGGCGCGTCGCCTATTCGACGTTCGACTGGGCAATGCGGGACGAGGAGGGTTATTACTTCGTGCTTGGCCGCACCGACGATGTGATCAACGTCGCGGGCCACCGGCTGGGGACGCGCGAGATCGAGGAAGCCGTCCAGGCGCATCCCGGCATCGCCGAAGTCGCGGTGGTCGGGGTCGCCCATCCGATCAAGGGCCAAGTGCCGGTCGCATTCGCGGTGGTCAAGGATCCGGCGTCGGTCGCCACTGCCGAAAGCGCCGCGCGCATGTGCAAGGAGGTCATGGACACCGTCGATCGCCAGCTCGGCGCGATCGCGCGTCCGGACAAGGTGCACTTCGTGGCGATGCTGCCGAAGACGCGATCCGGGAAACTCTTGCGCCGCTCGATCCAGGCCATCGCCGAGGGCCGCGCTCCCGGCGACATCACGACGATCGAGGATCCCGCTGCGCTGGAGCAGATCCGCCAAGCGCTCGGTTCGTAGGGCCGCGCGCGCTTTGGCCGCCTTGGCGTAGTAAGATTCCAGTCTTTTCGCGCCAGACGGTGTCCAAGGTCCCGCCTTCCACGTCGCCACATGCCCCGCTTGCGATCGTCAGCCGCGGCGATGCGACCGAAAGCGTGCATTACGGGTCGGTGGCGGTGGTCGATAGCGAGGGCAGGCTGCTTTTTTCCGCCGGCGACCCCGAGTTCCTGACCACCACGCGCAGCGCGCTCAAGCCGCTTCAGGCCCTGCCTTTCGTGGCCGGCGGCGGTGTCGAGCGCTTCGGATTCTCGCCGCCGCAGGTCGCCCTGCTTTGCGCCAGTCACTCGGGCGAACCGCGTCACGTCGAGTCGGTGGCCGATATGCTGAGTCGCATCGGCTGCGTGCCTGAACAGCTGCTGTGCGGTGTCCATCCGCCGCTGTACTACGCAGCGCATGACGAGCCGCCGCCCGCCGGCACCAAGTTCTCGACGCTGCATCACAACTGTTCCGGCAAGCACAGCGGAATGCTGGCCTACTGCCGGCAATGCGGCTTGGAACTCGACGACTACGTGGCGTTCGACCACCCGCTGCAACAGGCCATACGAACGGCCGTGGCGTATCTCGCCGGCGTCGCCGAAAAGGACCTGGTGGCTGGGGTGGACGGATGTTCCGCGCCCAACTACGCCGTGCCGCTCTCCCGTCTGGCTTATGCCTACGCGAGGCTTGCGGGCGAGCGCGAAGATGCGCGCTACGGCATGGCGCCGGCCAAGCTCGCGCAGGCGATGCGCGCGCACCCGGAAATGGTCTCGGGCGAAAAGCGCAACGATCTGACCCTGATGCGCGCCGGCCGCGGCGCCTGGATTACCAAGGTCGGCGCCGAAGGCGTTCAGGCGCTTGGGCTTCGAGGCAAAGGCTGGGGTGTTGCCATCAAAGTCGTCGACGGCAACTCCCGTGGCTTGCACCCGGCGACGGTCGCGGTGCTCGATCAGCTGGGGCTGCTTGACGAGGCGCAACGATCGGAACTCGCGGTCTGGCGCGAGCCGACGATACGCAACTATCGCGGCATCGTCACCGGGAGGGTCTCGCCAGTGGTCGATCTCCAGGCGCACGGGTGAATTCGTCCGCGCATAAGCTTAACTGCGGACTGAACTAACCGGGCCTCGGGCGGTCTAGGAAGCAGACTCCTTTCACGTCGTCCCGGGGCACCGGACGGCTCGGCTATACTGCTGGCGGGTGTCGCGCCCACCAACTGCGGTGCGGCGATAATAACGAATGACTCAGGGACCGCCCGCGGATGGCTGACCGCGAAGTAGATCAGCAGCTGGTGGAGCGTGCGCAGCGGGGTGACAAGCGTGCG
>JADGRP010000112.1 GCA_017880805.1 Burkholderiales bacterium | reverse complement strand
CGCCGAATCCGACGCCGTCGCCGCCGAGGCGTTTCAACTCAAACGGTCCAGTCACCTGGTCCCATACGCCATGCCGTCCTTCGAACGCCGCGGTCGGCCCGCTCATGCCATCGGCGGCGAGCAACGCGGAAAACACGCCGGCACGCGCAGACGCCGCCGTCGCGACGCCCTTCCACAGCGCAAGCTCGCCGCTGCGCGTCTGGCGCGTCGGCACGTTGGCGGTCACCGCGATCGCCAGCGCATTGGCGGTTTGGTCGCGCGTCAGGCCCAGCAGTCGCGCCGCACCCGCGGCGGATCCGAGCACGACGAACAGGCCCTGGTCCCAGCCCAGATCGCGCAAGGGCACGACATCCGCAAGCGCCGTGTAGATCTCATATGCGGCAACGATGGACAGAACGAGATCGCGGCCGCTCGCGCGCTGCGCTTCGGCCACCGCGAGACACGCGGGTATCATGTCGCTCGTGTGACCCGAACCGACGGAAATATAAGTGTCGTTGTAGTCGAGATAACGCGCCATCACGCAGTTGGCGAACGTTGCCATCTCCATCGACGTGAGTCCGCCCGCGCCGAGAATCCGCGCGGCGGGCTGGCCTTGCTGGCGCGCCGCGACGCGGCGCGCGATGGCCGCCGGTTCGCTCGCGTAGCCGCCCATCGCGCACCCGAGCGTATCGATCAGGCGTTTCCTGGCATGCTGCAGAGTGCTGTCGGGCAACTGCCCGAACTCAAGGTTGGTGACGTAATCGGCGAGGATCTGGGTGGTCTTGTCCACGAGGTTTACCTTAGAGTGCCTAACATAGTGAAACACGTGTGCGTTGCAGCTAGAATTGGTGATGGCAAGGCGCCCGGTGAAGCGAATACTCAATGTATTCGCAAGACGAGCAACGAAGCTAGCGCCGATTCTAGCTGCAACCCTTCGGGCTGGCACGAGTTTTGGCCCATGGCGTTGTCGAAACTCCCTTACTTAGAATGACTAAGCCGCAGGACTTTCTTCTAGCCCTGAGCCAAAATCGTGACAGCGCATCGCGCGTTTCATCATGTTACGGACTCTTATCCCCTTGCTGGCAGTCGCCAACAGTATCGCGCTTGAGCCGGCAAGATCCAAACCCCGGCAACGAGCCCGGGAGTCTGGGCGATCTTTTTTCATCGTTGTTGCCGGTATATGCGCTACGCAAACAGCAGCCGGTCAGCGCAGTGCAGGTCATTAGGATCAAAGTACGGCTGCGCCCATCGGTCGGTGGTCGACAGAAACCAAGCCGCGGCGACAGCCCCGTTCTGAGGCGAGGGATCGGGTTTTCCACCGTCGGCATACCGATCGAGGAAATTAAAGTGGTCCACCAGCCCCAGGGCCTCGATCGCAAACACCGTAGCTATGTCGCTGTCGTGGATCTCCAACAGGTTGTCGCCGTTATTTTCCTCGCCGCCGTCGTTGAGATTTGAAGAGCCGCAGTAAACCACCGCGTCCTTGCGGTCGAAGCCGCAGATGACGAACTTGTGGTGGACCTGGTGCCCCACGCCGACGCCGGGAACCTGGTCGAAGGGCGGCGGCAGCACGGTTTTCGCCGGCTTGCCGGTCACGAGCACGCCGGTTTTCCTGCCGGGCCGGTACAGGCGGATGCCCTTGGTGGTGTCGGTGATGCCAAAGCTGAAGATGGATTCATCGGCATGGAGCGTGGTGAGCGCGTCGTAGACGGGGCTGGTGCTGATGTCGAGCGCCATCACTGCGAACAGCACGTTGCCTTTGCTTTTCGTGCCTTCCTGCTTGATGCGTTTGGCGACGCCGCCAAGTATCCTGGCCACGGTGGCCGGGTCGTGCGGCGCGAAAGTGATGGACGTCGATCGCGACTTGAATTCGAAGACTTGCGTCGACCACTGGGATTGCTGGAACTTGTCTTTCTTCACGCCGTCGTCCCAGGACTGTTTGAACACCTCCGCGTATGTGCCGGCGACCTTCGGGTCATCGAACATCAGGACGTGGTTCGAGTTGACATAGAACCCAGTCACCGAAAAGTTGGTCGAGCCCGTCAGCACCTTGGTCGCGCCGGTCTTGTTCGACACGATCAGCACCTTGTCGTGCGCGAAGCTGCCGAATTTGCCGCGCAGGATCGCCGCATCGCCTTTCATCGCCTTCAAGAACAACTGTTCGAACTCGTCTTCGGGCTTGGGCGTATTGACGTTGTGGTGCAGCGAGGCGTTATCCAGGATGACGCGCACGCGGCCTTGCCGGGCAAGCTTGAGCACTGCGTCCATCAGGTCGGGCTCGTTGAGGTCATAGGCGAACATGTCCAGGCGCAGCGCTTTTTTCGCGAGGACTTCGTTCAGCAGGGCGAAGACGCGTTCCCGCGCGGTGAACCCCAGCCATTCGTATTCGTCGGCGTAGGTGTATTTCTCGCCCTTCGCATTGACGCCGGATTGCTTCGACGTGTCGAAGATCAACTCCTTGCCTATGGGACGAATCAGCGCATTCTTGCCGAAGTGGTGGACGAATGCCTGCGACTGGGTGAAGCCGCGGGTGAAGCCGAGCGCGAGCTTGCCTTTTTCGAATGGCATGACGTCGATGGTTACCGCGGCGCTGAGGCCGGGGTCGAGCGGCAGCAGCGATCGGTTCTGGTCGAAGTAGCGCGGGGTCGCCGTGTACTTGTATTTGCCGAAGAAGGGCTTCAGTCCCTGGTGCACCGAGCCGGGCACATGAATCCAGCGGAATTTGTGGATCGG
>JADGRP010000111.1 GCA_017880805.1 Burkholderiales bacterium | reverse complement strand
CCAGGTCCTTGTTGGGGAAATTGACGCCGAAACTCTCGACCAGCTTGCGCGGCGGGATCGCTCCCAGGCGGGCGATCACGCGGTGACAACCGATATGTTCCAAACCGTTTGGCGTCTTGGCGGTGAACTTCGCCGGACAGCCATTGGTCTCGGCCATCTCGACGTTCGCCACGGACGTGCCGTAGCGGCATTCGATTTTCCCGTCCTTGATCGCGGCGAGTACCAGCGAAAGGTTGCCCTCCTTGCAGCGCGCAAACTCGTCGTTGCGGTTGATCAGAATAACCCGGTTCTGCGCGGAGAGCCCAATCGCGTTCTCGATCGCCGCATCTCCGGCGCCGACAACGATGATGGTTTCGTCTTCATACTCTTTCGGATCGTCGAGCTGATACTGAACGATGGGCAGGTTCTCGCCGGGAGCGCCGAGCTTGCGCAAATTGCCCTGGAGCCCGATCGCCAGAACAACGGCCTCGGCATTGACCGTTCCGCCCCCCGCGAGGGATAGCGTGAAACTGCCACGCTCGCCCGAAATCGCGGTGACCCCGGCGCCGTGGCGCATGTTGACGGCGTACTTGGCGAGCTCCTGGTCCCATGTGCCGAGAATCTGCTCCCGGGTACCGGCGGCAAAAGTCATCGGGCTGCGCAAAGGCAGCACGCTCGGCTCGGCCATGACGTACTTGCCCTTTTGATACTTGTAGATCGTATCGGCGGGATGCTGCTCGGCTTCGAGGAGGATATGCGACACGCCCAGCTCCGCGGCGTGTGCCGCAGCCGACAGCCCGGACGGTCCGGAGCCGATGATGGCAATCTTGAACATGGAAGATGGGCGTCTGGTTTGGCGAGGGCGATTTATTGTACGCCGGCCTCGAAGCGACCGCTAAAACCCGCGCGCCTGGGCAGCAGCGCCCGAGTCACTCGCCCATCGTCGGTGTCGCGCGGCGCTACAGGCCTACCGTGCCGCGAAAGTTGCGTAGCGCGGTTTCGAACTGTCCCGGGCTGTAGCGCTCGTCGTTGGCGACCGCCGCCTGAAGGTTCGCAAGGCCGCCGTTGATGTCGCGAGCGGACTTGAGTATGCCCTTCTGGTACATGAAATTCGTGACACTCCCGATCGCCATCGTCGCCTGTTCGGCGCCGGCATAGTCGCGAAACTGACCGTTGAGACCTTCGTCGACGAGCGCCGCCAGCACGCCGCGCATGTCGGCAGCGGTAAGGGTTCGCTGGTCGAGCTCCGCGGTCAGCTGCGCGACGTCGGCCTTGAGCGAGCGCGCCGTTCCGATCGCATCTCCGCCGCCGGTGACGGTCTGCTGCAGCTGGTTCATCCGCGACACGATGCGGTTGCCGAGTTCGGGGTCCACCACGCGCGCAATGGCCCGCACCATCAGCATCGACGAGTCATTGAGCCGCACCACGCCGGGCCCGAGCCCGGGGATGCGAGGAGCCCAGCGCTTCTCGCTCATCGGATGATGGCAGGCATGACAATCGAAAAGCACCAGCTCGGGAAAGAGCCCATCGTGGCCGCGTTTGGGATCGGTGAGCAGATCCATCATTTCGGACACGGCAAGCGTCTGGCCGATGGCCCAGACCTTGACGCCGTCCCAAAGCCGCTTGCGCTGTTCCCAATCCGAATCGATCTTGAAGTGCGCCGGCTCCACCGTCGTGAACGTTTCCAGCTCGAATGACAACCGCGGATGCCCCGCGCCCATGATTCGGTGCGTCACGAAGCGGTCGGCATTGCCAAAATGGCACGACAGGCAGAGCCTTGCCCGCTCGGCAGGATCGTCGGTGGGAAACAAACCCGCGGCCAGGTTCCCAGCGTGTTTCGCACCATCCTCGACGTGCTTGGGCAGCCATCGCTCGGACGGGCCATGACAGGCCTCGCAAGACACTCCGTCGTCGAACTTGAACCGTTCGCCGCGCTGCGCCTTGACGACATTGTGAGCGTGACAATCGAGACATACCTTGGCCTCAGCGGCATTCCCGAGGCCAAGGTTGCGCGCAATGCGCGCCGACTGTTCATTGAAGAGGACCTTATACGCACGCGCGTGCTTGTCTACGCGCGACCACGTCACGTATTCGGTTTGCAACACATTGCTGTCCTTGAACGGTTGCACAGAACCGTGGCAGAGACTGTTGGCGCAGTTGACCACGCCCATGCTCTTGTCCGTGACCTGATAGGGCAGCGGCGGATGCGCGGCTGGCTGCGCCGTTGTCATCGGCGGCGGCGAAGTCGGTTGAGTCGCGGTCTGCGCCAATGCCGAGCCGACGGTGGCGGCGGCGACCGCAGCGAACAGCGCCAGAATCGCGATCAGTCTTGGGCCGAGATTGTCCATTCGAGGGCCACCTGTGCATGCGAACAAGATCGCTGTCTTTTTCATGGCGTTCCTCACGGCTTGGTCGGCGGCGGCGCAGCGTTGGGATTGCCGGCGATCGTTCTCGCCGGCAGGAAATCCTGAGAGCGTACATCGTCGCTCACGGTCCACACGCTGCCATCGGGCCGCTGATAGAACCTCTTCATTTCATCCCAGGTGAATGGCCGCGAGCCGATACGGCCGAATACCGCGATCTGGCCACCCGTCTCGTCGACACCACGATCGCGGTCGAGGCCCTTGGACAATGCAAGCGCGGGGCTCGCGGTATCGCGCCAGGCAATGAGCTTCGGTCTGGGCTCGGGCGAAAAACCGTAGAACTTGGGCTGGCTGTCCGGCGAGGTAAGCTGCAGAACCTTGAGTCCGTTCTTGCCGTCAGCGACATACGCGAACAGCGATGCATTGGTCGAGCCGACGACTACGTCCTGCGTGTCGGTCAACTTGCCATCGGCGGTGAATTTCATCAGCAGCTTCGGCACCTCCGGCCGCTCGACGTCGATGATCGCAAGCCCCTCCGCGCCGGCGGCGACATACGCGTACGTCCTGGCGACGTAGATTCGGCGCGCGTCGGCGAGTGAAACGCGCGCGGTGCCGACTTGCCGCGCCTTGGT
>JADGRP010000110.1 GCA_017880805.1 Burkholderiales bacterium | reverse complement strand
TTGAGAAGAATGCGACCGCCGTCGGGGAGATCGAAACCTGCGATCATGCGCAGGAGCGTCGTCTTGCCGCATCCGGAGGGGCCGAGCAGGGTGAAGAATTCCCCCGCCTCGATGGCGATGCTGACCTGGTCGACCGCGGTAAAGTCGCCGAAACGGCGGCTGACGTTCTGGATCTCGAGCAGCGCCATCGCGGTCGGAACCGGGCCTATTTGATGATCGCTGGATTGTAGCAAAATGAGCGACACTCGTAGTCCGGATCGACTACTCGCGTGTATCGATGAATCCCCGTGCAGCACTCGTCATCGCGATGTTTTGTCTTGCGTTGCATGTCGAAGCGCAGACGTCTCCATCGTATCTGCTCGATCCGTTCGCGCAGGCAACCTCCGGCTTCGAGGGATGTCCCGCCGCCAAGCCGCCCGTTCTCGATGAGCAGCAGATGCGCTCGCAGGCGCATTCGCGCGCCGAGCGCGGAACATCGTGCTGTCTCGCCGGCACCTGCGAGTGCGGCGGGCCGTACAAACACGACGTGGAAATAAACGATCGGGTGGTCGAAGCGATCATGGCCGACAAGCGGTTTCGCAACACGGCCGTATGGGTAACGACGACGCGCGGATTCGTCAGCCTGCAGGGATGCGCTCGCAGTCCGGCGCAGAAGAACTCGCTGGGACGCATGGTGAAGCGCCAGCCCGGTGTCGCGTTGGTGTGGAATGAGCTGGCAGCAGGTCGGCCAGGAAAATAGCTCTCGCTTGACCCGGCTTCGCGCCCAGCGCGGGTCAATCGACGATTAGAACGGCCGCATCAGCAACAGCGCAATCGCGCCTGCCAGCAGCGCCGCCACCAGAGCCAGCCATCGGTTCCGCGCGCGCTGTGCGGCGGCAAGCTCATTCAGTGCGACGTCGGACGAGGCCGGGGGCGACGACAGCCGGTTGTACAACAGCCTCGGCAGCAGCGGCAGCGCCGTGACAAGAAACGGAGCTTCGTCGCGCAAGCGGCGCTCGAACGCGCGCCAACCGATCTGATCGTGCATCCACCGCTCGAGAAAGGGTTTCGCCGTCACCCAGAGATCGAGGTTCGGATCGAGCTGTCGGCCCAGGCCCTCGACATTGAGCAGCGTCTTTTGCAGCAGCACGAGCTGCGGCTGAATCTCGACGTTGAATCGGCGCGACGCCTTGAAAAGCTGCACCAGAACCTTACCCAGGGAGATCTCCTTGAGCGGCCGATCGAAGATCGGTTCGCAGACCGCGCGAATCTCGCTTTCGAGCTCGTCGACGCGCGTATCCGCCGGCACCCAGCCGGATTCGATGTGCGCGGTCGCGACGCGGCGATAGTCGCGCCGGAAGAACGCGAGAAAGTTCTGCGCGAGATAGCTTTTGTCGGTGTCCGACAGCGTTCCCATGATGCCGAAGTCGAGCGCGATATATTTGCCCTTGTTCGTTGCGTCGATCGCGACGAATATGTTTCCCGGATGCATGTCGGCGTGGAAGAAGCCGTCGCGAAACACCTGGGTGAAGAAGATCTCGACACCGGCGCGCGCGAGCTGCCGGACGTCGATGCCTTGCTCGACGAGCCTGTCCACCTGGGAAATCGGCGTTCCCTCCATCTGTTCCATGACCATCACTTCGCTGTTGCACCAGTCCCAGAAGACCTCCGGCACGAGGAGCAGCGATGAGTGGAGGAAATTGCGGCGGAGCTGCGAGCAGTTCGCCGCTTCTCGCGCGAGATCGAGCTCGTCGTGGATGGTGCGGTCGAACTCGGCGACCACCTCGCGCGGCTTCAGCCGTTTGCCGTCGGACCAGAGCTTCTCGACCATCAGCGCGCCGGCCTGCATCAGCGCCAGGTCTTTTTCGATCGTGTTCGCGATGTTCGGGCGCAGCACCTTGACCGCTGCCGGCGTTCCGTCGGGAAGCGTCGCCAGATGCACTTGCGCGACCGAGGCGCTCGCCATCGGCGTTCGATTGAATGTTCGAAACACGCTCTCCACGGGCTTGCCGTAGACGCGCTGCAGCGTCGCGATGACCTGCTCGCTGGGAAACGGTGGAACGCGGTCCTGGAGGCCGGCAAGCTCGTCGGCGATATCGGTGGGTAAGAGATCGCGACGTGTCGAGAGCATCTGGCCGAACTTGACGAAGATCGGCCCGAGCTCTTGTAACGCCAGCCGCAGGCGCTGCGCACGCGGGGCGGACAGGTCACGCCAGAAGGTGAGAGCGCGCGCGGTCGGCCGCAGCCAGTGAAACCGCTCGCGGCCGAGCAGGAACTCGTCGAGTCCGTATTTGAGCGCGACGCGCAGAATCTTGACCAGTCGGAGCATCCGCATGCCGCGATTGTAAGGGATGGCCTGCGCCATGCGTCCTGCGTTCAAGAATCCATTGAAGGAAGCAAGGCTCCGGCGTAGATTGTCCATGGGCGATTTGCTGCCCCGGGCCGCCATGGAATCACATATCACAGACATCACGCGCGTCATTCAGCTTGCCGTCGCGCCGGTGTTCCTGCTGACCGCGATCGGCACGCTGATCGCGGTACTCAACGTCCGTCTTGGGCGCAATGTCGATCGCCGCCGCTTGATGGAAGAAGAGCTGCGTGGGTCAACGGAGAACAAACAGACAGATGAACAGCGCGCGCGCCAGCGCGAGCTTCGATTGCTGGCGCGCCGGATCAGGCTGATCTACTTCGCGATGCTATCCGCCGGCCTCGGCGCGCTGCTGGTCTGCCTGGTCGTGGCCGGAGCTTTTGTCGGCGCGCTGGTGGCTGTCGACATCTCGCGCGAAGTCGCAGTTTTGTTCATTTTGGCGATGTTTGCGGTGATCGGCTGCCTGGGCATGTTCCTGCGCGAAGTTTTCCTCGCCGTGACGGCGGGCGGACACAAGATTCCCTAGCGTTTTTTCTTGGTTGGCGCGGCCTTCGTGGATCGGCCATCTGCGGCCTGATCGAGGCGCTGCGCAAGCGCGTCGACACGAGCTGCGATCGCCGCGACCTCGGCGCTGAAATCGGCGACGGCAGTAGCGCTCACGCCGAGGCCGGCCTCGTCGCGCGCATAGCTCGCGAGGCTCGCGCCGAAGCTCTGCGCCGCGTGTTCGGGCAGCGCCAGCAGCGCCCGTCCAGCGTCGGCGACGCGCGTGCCGATCAGGGGCCCAAGCGCGCTCGCGAACGCCTGCTCGACAAATAATGGCAAGGTTTGCGCGAGATCGGCGAGCGTCGCCGCTAGGGCGGCGTCACCGTCCGCGGCGACCAGTTCGCTCCAGCGTTCGGGGTGCGCGAGCAGCGTCGGAATCCGCAACGGCGATATCGAGAGCGTCAGATCGGCGGCATTGTGCGTCGGAGAGAGCATGCCGCTCGACGCGATGGCCAGCGTCGAAGCCATGGGCCCGCAGATCATCCGCACGGTGCGCCCGGCGTGTGAGGACAATCGCTCGCGCGCCCAATCTTCGCGCTCGAGTATACGGTTGGCCAGGCCGAGGGCAGGGTCGATCGCCTGCACGATGTCAATTGCCGGCGGTCTTCAGAGCGCGTAGCCGCGATGCAGCGCGACGGCGCCGGCGGCCAGGTTGAACCATTCGACGCGTTCCAGGCGGGCCTTCTCCATCATTTCCTTGAGCGTCGCCTGGTCCGGATGCATGCGAATCGACTCAGCCAGATAACGGTAGCTTGCTTCGTCGTCCGCAACCAGCCGCCCGAGGCGCGGCAGGACGTTGAAACTGTACCAGTCGTAGACCGGTCGCAACGGCTCCCATACCCTGCTGAACTCGAGGATCAGCGCGACGCCGCCAGGCTTCAGCACGCGCCGCATTTCGGAGAGAGCGACGTCTTTGCGGGTAACGTTTCGAAGCCCGAAGGCGATGCTGACGCAGTCGAAGGAACGCGCCGGAAAAGGCAGCGCCTCGGCGTTGCATTGCACGGCGGGCAGCAACTGGCCTTGATTGAGCATTCGATCGCGTCCGACAGTCAGCATCGCGCCATTGATGTCGGTGAGAATGACCCGGCCGCTGTCCCCCACGCGTTTCGCGAACAGCCGCGCAAGGTCGGCGGTGCCGCCCGCGATGTCCAGCACGCGCGCGCCTTCCCGAATACCGCTGGCCTCGACGGCGAAACGCTTCCAGGCGCGATGCAGGCCACCGGACATGAGGTCGTTCATCAAGTCGTACTTCGTTGCAACCGACTCGAACACGCCTCTGACGCGCCGTGTCTTTTCCTCCGGCGAAACCCGCTCGAAACCGAAGTCCGTCTCGTCGTTCACTAGTGCTGATGGCCGCAGGCGTGGGCAGGCGCTGCGGCGGCGGCGGTCGGATCGGTGTCACGGCTCGCGCCCGCGGCGTCGAGCCGCTTCAGGTACTCGTCCCACATCGCCTGTTGCCGCGTCCCGAGCTCGTAGAGATAGTCCCAGGAGTAGATACCGGTCTCGTGTCCGTCCGAGAACTTGGGACGGATCGCGTAGTGCCCAACCGCTTCGACCTCCGCAATCGTGACCTCGCGTTTGCCGACCTGCAGCGTTTCCTGGCCTGGCCCGTGGCCGCGCACTTCGGCGGACGGCGAATAGACTCGCAGGAATTCGTATGGAATCCGAAAGCGAACGCCATCGGCAAACGAAAGCTCCATCAGGCGCGAGGCCTGATGGAGCTTGATTTCGGTTGGAACAGGGGCGTTCGAGTCGGAGCCGGTCACGGGGTCACCTGGCACATGCTGTGTTTGATGCGGCTGAACAGCATACCAGACCGGCCCCGGGACCCACCGGGGCGCGGCGGCGCTCCGGGTACACTTAAGCTATAGGCCCGCGAACCAAAGGCGAGGGCGGCGCCTAGTCGCGGGCTCGGACGCCCGATGCGACGGAAGAATGTTGCTGCAGCGCAACAAAGTCGGCCCACTCGCCGTTCAGCGGGCCGTTGGACGGGTGCCAGCCCGCCGACCCGGGACTCGCCGTTCGCGTTGGCGTGGACACTCTCAAAAGCGGTTGGCGGCCATGGGATTGCTGGAGTCCGGGACCAGATCCATGTTGCCTATGCCGGCCATCACGTTGCGGTTCTTGGCATCCTTGCCGTGCAACTTGATCTCCAGGCGCAAATCGTTGAGCGAATCGGCATTGCGCAGCGCGTCCTCGTAGCTTATGAGCCCGGCTTCGTACAGGTCGAAAAGCGCCTGGTCGAAGGTTTGCATGCCGAGCTCGCGCGATTTTTTCATGAGCTCCTTGATGCCCGAGACGTCGCCCTTGAACACCAGGTCGGAGATCAGCGGCGAGTTCAGCATCACCTCGACCGCCGGAACGCGGCCGCGGCCGTCGCGGCGCGGGATGAGCCGTTGCGCGACAAAAGCGCGAATATTGAGCGACAAATCCATCAGCAATTGCGCGCGACGCTCCTCCGGGAAGAAGTTGATGATCCGGTCGAGCGCCTGGTTGGTGCTGTTCGCGTGCAGCGTCGCCAGGCAGAGGTGGCCGGTTTCCGCGAAGGCGATGGCATAGTCCATCGTCTCGCGATCGCGAACTTCGCCGATCAGGATAACGTCCGGCGCCTGCCGCAGCGAGTTCTTGAGCGCGATCTGCCAGCTCTCGGTGTCGACCCCGACTTCGCGCTGGGTAATGATGCAGTTCTTGTGCTCGTGCACGAATTCGATCGGGTCCTCGATGGTGATGATGTGCCCGTAACTGTTCTCGTTGCGATAGCCGAGAAGCGCCGCCATCGACGTCGACTTGCCGCAACCGGTCGCGCCGACGAACAGCATGATCCCGCGCTTGCTCATGCAGATGTCCTTGAGCACCGGCGGCAGGTTGAGCTCATCGAAGGTAGGAATCGTGGTGTTGATGGTCCGCATCACCATGCCCACGCGCCCCATCTGCACGAACGCGTTGCAGCGGAAGCGTCCGATGCCGGGAGGGCTGATCGCGAAGTTGCATTCCTTGGTCGACTCGAACTCCGCGGCCTGCTTGTCGTTCATGACGCTGCGCACGATCTCGATCGTGTGCTGCGGCGTCAGGGCCGTCTTCGACACCGGCGCGATCTTGCCGTCGATCTTCACCGCGGGAGGAAAGCCGCCGGTGATGAAGAGGTCTGAGCCACTTTGCTTGACCAGCAGGTCGAGCAACTCGTGGATGAATTTGGTGGCGGTTTCGCGTTCCATTGCTTGTTCTCCAGAAATCGCAGCTTAGCCGCCGAACAGATCTTTGTTTACCGCTCGATTACGAGCCTCGGCAACGGCAATCTGGTTGCGGCGAACCATTTCGGTCAGACACTGGTCCAGCGTCTGCATCCCGGCCGCCTGACTGGTCTGGATCGACGAATACATTTGTGCGACCTTGTTCTCGCGGATCAGATTGCGGATCGCCGGGGTGGCAATCATGATTTCGTGCGCCGCGATGCGGCCCTGCTGGTCCTTGGTCTTGATCAAGGTCTGCGAGATCACCGAAACCAGAGACTCCGACAACATCGCCCGCACCATGTCCTTTTCCGCCGCCGGGAAGACGTCGATGATGCGGTCTATGGTCTTGGCGGCGGAGGAGGTGTGCAGCGTCGCGAACACCAGGTGACCCGTTTCGGCGGCGGTCAGCGCCAGCCGGATGGTTTCCAGGTCGCGCATTTCGCCCACCAGAATGTAGTCCGGGTCTTCGCGCAGCGCCGCGCGCAGCGCATTGGCGAACGACAGCGTGTGCGGACCCACCTCACGCTGATTGATCAGGCACTTTTTGGATTCGTGCAGAAACTCGATGGGATCCTCGATCGCCAGGATGTGGCCGTATTCGTTTTCGTTGACGTGATTGATCATCGCCGCCAGTGTGGTCGACTTGCCGGATCCGGTCGGCCCGGTCACCAGTATCAGCCCGCGCGGACGGTTGGTCAGCTCCGCGAACACTTTGGGCGCGGCCAGCTCTTCCAGCGACAGAACCTTGGACGGAATGGTACGGAAGGCGACCGCGGCACCGCGTTCCTGATTGAAGGCGTTGACGCGGAAGCGCGCAAGGTTCGGAATGCCGAACGAGAAGTCGCATTCGAGCATCTCCTCGTAGGTCTTGCGCTGCGCGTCGCTCATGATGTCGTACACCATGGCGTGCACGTCCTCGTGCTCCATCGGCGGCAGGTTGATGCGCCGGATGTCGCCATGCACCCTGATCATCGGCGGCAGCCCCGCCGACAGGTGCAGGTCGGAGGCCTTGTTCTTGACCGCGAAAGCGAGAAGTTCGGCAATGTCCATTTATAATCCCAGGAGCCAAAGTCGGGCCACGGCTCTGTTGTCGTAGCGACGAGGCCGGCCGGCATTCCGGCGGGCCTCATCTGCCGACCCGTGACTTGTGGCCAACAACTTCTTCAACCCTATGCCGGCGTCATTCGATTATGAGCCTAGACGAGAAGGCGTGGCAAGATATTCGCTTGCGCATCGCCGCAGCCGCCAGGGCCGTCCACCGCGACCCGGGCTCGATCCGAGTTCTCGCGGTGAGCAAGAGCTTTCCCGTTCAGTCGATTCAAACCGCGTACGCGATGGGACAGCGCGCGTTCGGAGAAAATTATGTGCAGGAGGCGCAGGCAAAGATCGCCGCGCTGTCCGGGCTTCCGGGAATCGAATGGCATCTCATAGGGCCTCTGCAGAGCAACAAGGCGCGGGCCGCGGCGCAGAGCTTCGCGTGGGTCGAAACGGTCGATCGGCAGTCGATCGCGCAACGTCTCTCGGCGGCGCGCGACGCCCGCCTGCCTCCGCTCAACGTATGCATTCAGGTCAACATCAGCGGCGAGACCACCAAGCAGGGCGTTATCCCATCGATGGCGCTGGCGCTGGCGCGCGAAGTCTCGTGCCTGCCCGGACTCGCGCTGCGTGGATTCATGGGCATCGCGCAGACTGCCGGCGACAGCGGCGCGGTGCGCGGTCAATTTCACGACCTGCGCGAGCTTTACGATGCCGGGCGACGCGATGGCCTTGCGCTCGACACGCTGTCGATGGGAATGTCGTCGGATTTCGAATGCGCCATCGCCGAGGGCGCGACGCAGGTGCGTATCGGCAGCGCGCTGTTCGGGCCGCGCATCGCGGACTCGCAGTGACCATTGGATGACGCGGTGCTGAATTCAACCGGAGTCAATCGAGAGTGAACCCTTGAACATTACCTTCATCGGCGGCGGCAACATGGCGCGGGCGCTCATCGGCGGCATGGTGGCGCGCGGCGTTGCGTCGAACGCCTTTGCCGTCGTCGACCCGAGTGCCGACGCGCGCTCGACGATCGCCGCTCGATTCGGGGTCGCCACGTTCGCGGCCATCGAGTCGCCGTCGGTGGCGCACGCCGAGATCATCGTTCTGGCGGTCAAGCCTCAGAACGTGCGCGTTGCATCGCGCGAGCTGGCGACGCTGCTCAAGCGTCAGATCGTGATCTCCATCGCCGCGGGTATCCGGCTCACGGACCTGTCGCGCTGGCTCCTGGGCTATCGGCGTCTGGTGCGCGCGATGCCGAACACGCCGGCCATGATCGGCGCCGGCATCACCGGGCTGTACGCGCTTTCCGGGGTCGACCCCGACGGGCGTGCGCGTGCCTCCTCGGTCCTGGAAGCGGTCGGCGGCACGCTGTGGTGCGAGCGTGAAAGCGACCTCGACGCGGTAACGGCCATCTCCGGCAGCGGCCCCGCCTATGTTTTCTACTTTCTGGAGGCGCTGGAAGACGCGGCTCGCGCGCTCGGCTTTGGCGAAACCGAAGCAAGACGGCTTGCGCTGGCCACATTTTCGGGTGCGATCCGCCTGGTTGAACAAAGCGATTCCGAGCCGTCGCTGCTGCGCGCACAGGTGACGTCCAAGGGCGGCACCACCGAGCGCGGCATCGCGGCGCTCGAGGAGGCTGGAGTCAAGGCCGCAGTCGCCGCGGCGGCAAGAGCGGCGCTGGCGCGTGCTGGTGAGCTCGGCGATCTCTTCGGCAGCGAAAGTTGAGCGGCAGCTCATGCTGAACCAGGCGCTGCGCTTCTTGATCGACACGGCGTTTGGCTTCGTCGTCTACGCCGCGCTGCTGCGCTTCATCATGCAATGGTTGCGGGCGCCGTTTAAGAACCCCATCGGGCAGGCGGTCACGGCGCTCACCGACTGGGCGGTGAAACCGCTGCGGAAATTGCTGCCCGGTTTCGGCGGCTACGACTGGGCGTCGCTCTTTGTCGCCTGGCTCGGCCAGGTGCTTTGGCTCGCCGCACTTGCGGCGGTCGGAGGCGGGGAATTTTCTGCCACGCTCGCAGGCTATCTGCTGGCGCTGGCGCTCATCGAACTGCTCAAGGCGTCATTGTGGATTCTGATCGGCGCGGTATTCATTCAGGCGATTCTGTCCTGGATCGCGCCCGACGGCCCGCTTGCCGGCGTGCTCAACGCGCTGACATTTCGCGTTCTCGCTCCCATTCGCCGGGTCATGCCGCCCTTGGGTGGCTCGCTCGATCTCTCGCCTCTGATCGTGATCGTTCTGGCGCAGCTCGCGCTCATTTTGCCGGTGGCGTGGCTGGAACAGAGCCTCGCCCGGTTGTTTCAGTGACCGCGCCGTCGTGGCGCCGCGACGCCGAGGATGGCTCGCTCACGCTGCAAATCCACGCGCAGCCAGGCGCAAAGGCCACCGCCGTGGTCGGTGTTCACGGCGCCGGCAGCGATGCGCGCTTGAAGATTGCGCTGGCGGCGCCGCCGGTCGGCGGCAAGGCCAACGCCGTGTTGCGCGCTTTCCTGGCGGATGCGTTCGGCGTGGCCCAGCGCAAGGTCACGCTGCTTCGCGGTGAGTCAGGACGCAAGAAGCTCGTGCGTATCGAGGCGCCGACGCGGCGGCCCGATAGCGATTGGGGTTAGCGGGATTGCCTGACCGTCCGGGCGAGAGCGTTCGCGAGCCGGACAAAATCGGAAACCGGAAGCGTTTCGCCGCGCGCGCCGGGAGCGATGCCTTCACGCTCGAGCTCGGCCTCGGTCGCAAGCAATTTGAGCGCGTTGCGCAGCGTTTTCCGACGCTGCCCGAATGCAGCGGTGACGACGCGCGCGAAAAGCGCTTCGTCATCGATTTGCAGCCGCGCGCGCCCAAGCGGCGTCAGGCGCGCAATCGCCGAATCGACGAGAGGCGTCGGACGAAACGCGCCCGGCGGCACGATGAACAGCCGCTCGATTCGAAAGCGCGTCTGCAGCATTACCGACAGCCTGCCGTAGTCCGCCGTCGCCGGTGCGGCCGCCATGCGCTGCACGACTTCCCGCTGCAACATCACAGTCATGTCGCGCAGGTTCGGTTCGAATTGGGCGAGATGGAACAGCATCGGCGACGAAATGTTGTACGGCAGGTTGCCGATGACGCGCAACGCACTCCCGAGCGTTGCGAAGTCGAAAGTGAGCGCGTCGACGTTGTGCACCCGCAGCCGATCGGAGGTGAACTCAGCGCTCAATCGGGCAGCAAGATCGCGATCGATCTCGATGACGGTGAGACGTTTGACCCGATCGAGCAATGGTCGCGTCAGCGCACCGAGCCCGGGACCGATTTCCACCACGTTGTCTTCGGGCGCGGGATCGACCGCGGCGATGATGCGGTCAATGAAGTGGCGATCGACGAGAAAGTTCTGGCCAAAGCGCTTGCGCGGCGGGTGGCGGGCAGAAGTCACACGCGAGTCACGGGCGAATCATTGGCACGCTTTGCGAAAGCTCGATGGCCAGCTCCACCGCCGCGAACAACGACCCCGGATCGGCGCTGCGCGCGCCGGCGCTGTTGGCGGCAAGGTCGAGCGCGGTGCCGTGATCGACCGAAGTGCGAACGATCGGAAGGCCGAGCGTCACGTTGACGCCGTGACCGAAGCTCGCGTGCTTCAGTACCGGAAGTCCCTGATCGTGGTACATCGCGATCACGCAATCGAATTCGCTCGTTTTGGCCGGGACAAAGACCGTGTCTGCCGGAAGCGGACCGGCTACGTCGATGCCTTGCTCACGAAGCGCCGTCAGTGCCGGAGCGATAATCTCGATTTCCTCTCGTCCGAGATATCCGCCCTCGCCGGCATGGGGATTGAGACCGCACACCGCGATACGCGGCTTGGCGATACGGAACTTTGCGACAAGCTCGTCGGCGACGATGCGCACCGTTCGTGTCACCAATGCTTCGGTGATCGCGGCTGCCACCGCGTACAGCGGCACATGCGTGGTCGCCAACGCTACGCGCAGCGGACCGGTCGCCGTGGCCCCGACCAGCATCATGACCACGGTGGCGCCGGTGCGCTCGGCCAGAAACTCGGTGTGGCCGCTGAACGCGAAGCCGGCGTCGTTGATCACGCTCTTTTGCACCGGCGCCGTGACCATGGCGGAGAATTCGCCGGCGAGACATCCCGCCAACGCGGCGTCCAGCGTCGCGAGCACCGCCTTGGCATTGCCCGGGTCGAGGCGTCCGGGAACGGCCGCTGCGGCGAGCGGAAAATGCACCACCTCGAAGGTTCCCGGCGCGGCGTCGCGCCCGCGGATATAGGGGATGATGCGCACTCCCGCACGCAGACGGCGGGCGCGATCGCGCAGTAGCTCGATGTCGCCGATACCGATTAGCCGCGAGGGCCACCGGCGCTCGGCAAGCCGCACACAGAGGTCGGGGCCGATTCCCGCGGGTTCACCCAGGGTGACGGCGATGGGCGCGTTCGCGTTCATCGACAAACCGTCAGGTCAGCGGCTCGACGTGGATATCCGCCGCGTCGCCGAAGATCTCCACTTTGACATCCGGCGCCGCGGACACCTGCGCGCGTCCCTCGCCGACCGCGAGCGCGATCTTTGCCTGCGCGAAACCTTCGAGCGCCTGCGACGGCGGGCCGAACAGCCACAGTGCGTCGAGTGGCTTGGCGGCGTCGATCTCGCCGGTATGCTGCACGACCGGTCCGAGCGGGAGCGCGTAGCCTTCGCGTCCGAACACCGGAAAACGGTCCAGCGTCGCGCGATAGCGAATCACCTGTCGACCCGCGACGCGCTGCCGACTCGACAAGTCGTACCAGGCGCCAGGAGGCAGCGCGACGTCGACCTCGCCGTCGGCGGCGACGATCGGCGCGACCAGCAACGTGTCGCCGCACATGAACTGCGTCTCGTAGGTGCGCGTCAGCGCGTTGGTGGGGAAGGCCAGCGGCATGGCCCGCTGCACCGGCAATCCGGTCGCGATGGCCTGCGCGATTACACTGCGCAGATACGGAAGCAAGCGGTAACGGAATTCGATCCACCGTCGCGCGATCGCTTCGTTCTCCTCGCCGAACGCCCACGGCTCGCGAGCGCCGATGCCATGCACCCGCATGTGCGAGCTGAACACGCTCATCTGCAGCCAGCGCAGGTACAGCTCCGGCGACGGCTGAACCGAACCGTAGAAGCCGCCGATATCGGTGGCGTGATACGGGACGCCGCTCATGCCCCACGACAGTGCGCCGCGGATGCTCGCTGCCAGGCCTTCCCAGTCGCTCTGCGGGTCGCCGCCCCACTGGATCGGGTATCGCTGGCTGCCGGCCCAGCCGGAGCGGGCCCAGACCATCGGCGGCGTGTTCTGGCTGCCGAATTTTTGGGTTGCCTCGTACACGCAGCGGTTGTAAAGCAGCGGATAGACGTTGTGCAGGCGCTTGCCGCGGTCGCCATTGAACGCGACCGCGTCGTCAGGAACGTGCTCGCCGAAGTCGCTCTTGATGACGTCGACGCCGGCTTCGAACAGCGCACGGTGCGCGTCGCGCCACCACGCAAAGGCTGCTGGGTTGGTGAAATCGAGGAGACCGCTCTCCGGCAGCGAGGTGAGCACGTCACCGAAGGGTGAGGTGCCCGGCGCAGTATCCCAGCCGAAGACATACGGATCGCCGTTCGCGGTCTTCAGCAGGTAGTGCTTGTTCGCGAGCTCCTGAAACAGAGGCGAATGAATGGACACATAGGGATATTCCCAAACGCACACCTTGAGCGAGTTCGCCTTGATCCTGGCCAGCACCGCCGGCGGATCGCGAAAGCGCTGCGGGTCCCAATGAAAGTCGAAGCGAGTCTGGACGTCCCATGCAGCGCGCCCGTC